>CAYVKI010000019.1:6303-23451 GCA_964452075.1 uncultured Rhizobium sp. | reverse complement strand
AAAAAAATCCTGCTTTGTGCTACGACGTTAACATGAATGGTCTTTACAACATTTTGGAAGCTGCACGCGAACTTGGAGTTAAGCAAATTATATGCCCAAGCTCAATTGCAGTTTTTGGACCAGAAACTCCGCGCGACAAAACTCCACAAGAAACTATAATTTTACCAAAAACCATGTATGGCTTAACCAAAGCAGCTGGCGAATTGCTTTGCGATTATTATGTTGCAAAATTTGGTCTTGATATTCGCGGAATTAGATATCCTGGATTAATTAGCTACAAAACCTTGCCGGGTGGCGGAACAACTGACTACGCTGTCGAAATTTTTTATGAAGCAATCAAAAATAAATTTTATACCTGCTTTTTAAAAGCCGACACCACTTTGCCAATGATGTATATGCCAGACGCAATTCGCGGCACAATTACTTTGTCCGAAACCGATTTTTCAAAATTAAAACATCACTCGAATTTCAATTTTGCTGGCATGAGTTTTTCTTGCGCCGAACTTGCAGCTGAAATTTCTAAAAGAATTCCTGAATTTAAAATTGAATATAAACCAGATTTTCGTCAGTCAATTGCGGACTCATGGCCAAAATCAATTGACGACTCCGCCGCAGTAAATGAATGGGGCTGGAAACCAGAATTTGACCTATCCAAAATGGTCGATGATATGATTTTGAACTTGAGAAAAAAACTTATCTTTTAGGAAACTGATTTGGTATAGGTTTCGAAAAAGTTATTTTTTGATTTGATTAGGGATATTTTTCCGATACTGATCAATTTCTGATTTGCTACTTTCAAATCTTGCCAATTCTTTTCCGGAAAGTTTTAAGCCAGAAGTTGCCTTAACTTTTGCTGGGTTAATCTGCTTACCTTTATAAATCACTTCAAAATGCAGATGCGGACCAGTTGAGCGACCAGTTGAGCCAACATAAGCCACAATGTCACCTTGTTTTACCTTTGAGCCTAATCTGAATTTTTTATTAAACCTGCTAGCATGACCATATGCGGTTGAATAATCTTCATTATGTTGAATTTTAACATAATTTCCATAACCGCCTTTGACGCCAAAATGAACAATTGTTCCAGTTCCAGCTGCCAAAATTGGAGTTCCGGTTCCTGCAGCAAAATCTATACCTTGATGCATCTTTGAATAACCAAGAATTGGGTGACGTCTCAGTCCAAAACCAGATGAAATTCTTGCGGCTCCATTAATTGGGGTTCTTAGTAAAGATTTGCGAACACTATTTCCTTTTGAATCAAAATATTCAACTCGACCGCCAACTTTGTGCATGTATATGCTAATTTCTCTATTTTGAAGCGTTAAAGAAGAATAAAGAACATTGCCATCTTTCATTTTTTTGCCATCTTCTGAATAAAAACTTTCAACCAACATCTCAAATTTATCACCACTTCTAATGTCGCGCTCAAAATCAACATCATAGCTATAAAGACTAATCATGTTCATCATTGAAGTGGGAGAAATTCCAGAAGCAACCCCATCATTATAAAGACCATCTTTTAATGTGCCGAAATATCTAGAAACATAACGCAAAAGTTTCACCTTCACTTCACGAGCATCATATTCTCCGTCACTTTTCTGAGAAACAACAATTCGCTCTTCAACAGATGGAATTATGGTAACGCTATCAACGATCACTCTGCGATTCATCCCTTTACCAGATTCAACACCAGCACCCTCGTAGCTAATTTTTGTGTGATATTTAATTATTATGTTGTTGCCGGTAGTAATTAATTTTGGATTAAAAATCTTTTTAACAGCATTTAAAATCGACGAAACCGACTGATCGTCAACACCGTTATCACTAAGAACTTTGGATAATGTGTCACCACTTCTTACGCGATGATCAATAACTTGATCTTCGCCAATATTAAAGTTTTTGTCACGCCCTGCTATATTAATTTTTATAGGCACCAATTGATCGCTTCTGGTTTTTGAATCTTTATAGTCCAAAATGAAGCTTTTGGTATATTCGAAACCTCTGAACAAAACAAAGCTGGTAATAATAGAAATAACAATTGGCTTAAAAAGTCTGTGTTCTATCGCATAATCAATAAAGTCTGATATTGCAGCCTTATTTAGGTTCTTAATTTTATTTAGATTTTTTTTTAAAAGCTTCACGAATAGATAAATTATTTATATGTAGGAATGATGATCCTGATTATAATCAGGAGATTAAAAGGCTCGACTCATACGATGTCTAACTCTACTCTCAATATGACATAATTTTTTTTGTAAAACTATCGTAAATCAACTCTTTCTAAGAAGTTTTTAGATAGTATCATCATAATGAAGTTTTACCTCAAAAAAATATTAGAATCTTTTTTAAATAAGAACGTATTTTTTGTAAAAAAATCTTGCACCAAGACTAAAAGCAGCTATAGTGCTATTTCTAATATTTCTTTTTTGTTATAAAACGAACTCTTTACAAACAAATTTTTATTTCCATGCCTGTAAAAAAAACAAAAATTATCAAAAGCGCTGCAAAAAAACCGGCGGTAAAAAAAGCAACTCCTAAGTCCACTTCCAAAAATAAATTAAAAACAAAGTTAGTTAAAAAATCTTTGCCAAAAGTTAAAAATACAAAGACCTCTAACAATAAGGAAATCTTAAAGAAGGCGGTCAAAAAAGCGACAAATAACGCTACTAAAAAAACAATTACAACAAAAGCTAAGGCTCTTAAAAAGCCACTTCCTAAAAAAACAACTGTCGCCAAAAACTCAGAAGCAATTGAGAAAGAAATTTCTGACAAAACTAAGAAGTCAATTCTGGAAGTTAAAACACCTGAGAAAAATCAAGATATTCAATCCACAACCCCTACAAAATTCAACATAGCTAAAAAACCAGAACCGCGAATTAAAACCTCCTTTAAAATTGGAGATTATGCAGTTTATCCTTCTCACGGGGTTGGTAAAATAATAGACATCGAAAAAACCGTTATTCTAGGTCAAGACTTCAGCTGTTACTTAATGTACTTCGAGAAAGAAAAATTAACCATCAAAATTCCTGTTAGCAACACCAATAAAATTGGCATAAGACATTTGGTTTCGAAGGAACAAATGGATGAGGTTTTTCTTATTTTGCGCAGTGGCGTCAAAAAATTAAAAGGCATGTGGAGTCGTCGCGCTCAAGAATATGAAACAAAAATCAATTCTGGCGATATTATTCTTTTGGCAGAAGTTTTGCGAGATCTAACTCGCGATATTGAAGATGGAGACAGATCTTATTCTGAACGCATTATCTATGAAACAGCCATCTACAGACTTTCCAGCGAATATTCTATAATCTACGGAATCTCATTGGAAGAAGCTAAAGATAAGGTTATCTTAACCGCTAAAGATAAGCTAAACTCTGAAGGCAAAATCGTTCAAAAAGATGACTTTGACGATTTTGATGATGTTGATAGCAAATCTGACCTTGACGAAGACGAAGATGAAGAGGAAAGCGAAGATGATGATGAAGAAGACGAAGATGACGATTATGATTATGGTGATGATGAAGATGACGATAAACCAAAGAGAGGCAGAAAAAGAAAATAGTTAAAAGCAGTGCAAACCAAGTTTATCAAAACTCCGGTTTGCACGAGCTAATCTCCCTAAGAAAAACTAGAAAAATCAAATGAAAGCTGTTTTAAAATTAGAAGGCATAACTAAAGAATTTCTTCAAGGTGATCAAAAAATTTCTGCATTACGCGATATTAATTTAGAAATAAAAAAAGGTGAGTTGGTTGCGCTGATTGGACCATCGGGCTCAGGCAAAACAACTTTACTACAAATAGCAGGTTTGCTTGACGGAGCAAGTTCTGGAAAAGTTTTTGTTAATGAAATTGACTCTTCAAAAGCCGACGACCAAACACGCACAAAAATTAGAAGAGACAATCTTGGTTTTGTTTATCAATTTCATCATCTTTTGCCTGAGTTTTCAGCCTTAGAAAACGTTGCTTTGCCACTTTTAATTCAAGGAAAAGAACGCGCCGAAGCCTTCTTTTTATCAGAAAAAACTCTTCAAGAAATAGGTTTATCAGATCGCCTAAATCACAAACCATCAGAACTTTCTGGTGGTCAACAACAAAGGGTTGCTTTGGCTCGCGCCATAGTTTCAAAACCTTCGTTGATTTTAGCTGACGAACCTACTGGAAATTTAGATTCTGAATTAGCGGAGAAAATTTTTGAACTTCTAAAAAATATGGTAAAAACCCACCAAATTGGCTGCCTTGTAGTCACTCACAATTTAGAGTTAGCAAGAAAAGCTGATAGAGTTGTGGTAATAAAAGATGGCACAATAAAGTAATTTACAAAATCACGAATCTTCAAACCTGAATTTTTTCATAAACCAATTTCATTTTTCGTTGGTGGGGGGTTTTGGGGGCGTTGGAGGAATTTTAAAGTGGGGGGCAACAGGGGCCACCCAAAAATACAAAATAAATAAACAATAAAAAAATCTTAACTCTCAAATTGTCACCCCGTCTTCATGACGGGGTCTAGCGGGATTCTTTTCAAGACCCCGTAATGAAGACGGGGTGACAAATCATAAAGGGTGGGGGTAAAGATTTTTAGTTTGGTATATTTTAGTTTGGTATATTATCTGCGATATTGCCCCGGATATTGCTGTTGATATCGAGCACCTTGCCCCTGCTGAAGACCATAACCACCACCAATATTAGGATTTTTTGCAGCAGAAACTCCTGTACGAGGAATTGTTACGAAATATTCTTTTTCTTTAAAGGTATTGCATTTTCCTGACCATATTAAGGAATATAAAGGAACGACAAATACCGTGCCAATCATATCAGCTGAACAAGCTCCATTTTTTATTGAAGCCCAAGCCTCAAGCTGCAACTGAGTTGAGCCATAGCCTTCCTTAGTTATTACAACTGTAGAATTTTTTGCTTCAATATTAAGATTTGCTGGCGTTTGTCCGTAATGCTTACCTTCGATAAAAATATCAGCTCCGGCTGGAGAGCTATTAATTGCAATTTGATCATTTTTATCATTCATCATCAAAGCACATGATGAAGATGCGGCAAACAAAGCAAAGAGAGAAATTGCGCGAAATAATTTCATATTTTTATAGATTAACGTTTCCAGCGGTTATGAACCCAAAACCACTGAGCAGGATATTGAATAATCCACTCCTCGAGCTTGCGATTAATGTCGCGAGTGAGTCGCAGAAGGTCTGAATTAACATCGTCAGTCTTTTGAATTGCAAGAGGTTTTTCAACTTCAACTCTAAATTTAAAATTCTTTCCAATTCGCACCGAACGAGCCGGAATTAATGGAACATCATATTTTAAACCAATTCTGGCAATTGAAGTTGTTGTAACGGCATCGGCATGAAAAAACTTTACTGGCTCACCTTCAGAAATTTTTTGATCCGCAAGAATAATTACAAAACCACCTTTTCTAATCACATCAATAATTTTACGACTTCCACTTGTGCTTTTGCCGATCAACTCAACTCCGCGCATTTTTGCAGTTAAATTTTCAACATAAGGATTATTTAACGGGCGATAAACTGTATTTACTTGCATGCCGTTTTTTATAAAAAATTTTGGCCCGACTTCCCAGTTTCCTATGTGGGCACCAAAAATAATTCCACCTTTGCCGCTTTTCTTTGCAACATCCATGTTATCTCGCGACTCTTGCGAAATCTCAACCAAAGACTCAATCTCATCCGCAGAGCAGGCTGCGATATGACCATATTCACCAACGATTCTTCCAAGATTGTCCCACATGTCATCGAGGATTTTCTCTTTTTCTTCTTCAGAAAGATTTGGCATTGCATTCGACAAATTACGATAAGCCAATTTATGAACCGCTATTTTTTTACCAACAAATTTAGCAATCTGCGAAGCGACATTTGAGGCTGTTTGCGGCTTCATAACGCAAAAAAACCACAACCCAAATTTAACAATTAAAAACTCTATTATGTAGCGCAACGATTTGATTAACGATTTTATTTTATTCATAAAATTTTCTTTAATTCGCTTCCGATTAAATCTTTATCTTCAAACACTAATTCGATTTCTAAGTAAGATATTTTTTCTTGATATTTGGGCGAGAATTTTACCCAGTCTTTTTTTGTAGTGACAATTTGAAGATTTTCCTTCTCCGCAACTTCACAAATATCTCGCAAGTCTTCATCTTCATATTGATAATGGTCAGAAAACCCAATTGTTTTAACTAACTTAACACCCTCTTCTTCCAGCAAAGAAAAAAACTTTTGCGGATAAGCCAAACCACAAAAAGCCATAAATTTTTTACCAATAAATTTCTCAATATTTATTGGAATAATTTTAGCTTTTGCAATTTTCTTAGCTGAAAATTTATTTAATAATTTTTTGTCAGAATTGCCGACAACAACAACCAAATCAACTTTCTTTAAAGCACTTGCCAAAGTTTCCCGCATTGGCCCCGCCGGAATTAAAAAACCATTTCCAAACCCAATTTTTCCGTCAACAACCATAATTGTATAATCGCGATACAAAGCGTTACTTTGCATTCCGTCATCCAAAACAATCGCTTGAAATTTGCTATTTGCCTCAAGTTGTTTTGCGCCAAGAATTTTATTGGTTGTAACAAATGTTGGCGCAGCTTCAGATAACAACAATGGTTCGTCTCCAACTTGACTCGCCCTATGAACATCTCCCTTATTCAATAATAAGAAACTCGATCCATCGCTCATATAACCACGACTTAAAAAGGCGAAATCAACCGACATTTCGTGTAAAATTTTGCCAATTGCAATTGCCACTGGCGTTTTACCAGAACCTCCAGCAATAGCATTTCCAATGCAGATTACTGGTTTAGAAATTTTGGCAGGTTTTGCAAAAAATTTAACTACCAAAAACCCAACAAAATAAACCCAACCAAAAGGCGCAAGTAGGCAAGAAATTAAATTTATTTTAGTCCAAAATTTAGGAGTTTTTAACATTTATAATTTGGGTTGCGATTTTTCCATCACTTAGCTCAACAATTATTTCTTCATTTAAAGAAACATCTAAAACCGAAGAAATTAGATGATCATTTTTATTTTTTATTAAAGCAAAGCCGCGCTTCAAAACTTCACGATAATGATTTGACTTAAGTAATTTTGATAAATTTTCTAAAGTTGATTTGGTTTCTTTTAGTCTATTTAACAAAGCTAAATCTAAGCTTTTAAAAACAAATTCATGTCGCTGTTTTAATAATAAAAATCTTTGTAAAACCTTCTGCTCAATATCGCGAATAGATAATATTTTTTCATTTCTTTTTTCCAAAAATCGCCGAGCTGAAAAATCAAAATTATTCGAGATCTGCAAAAACTTTTCTTTAATTTGAAACAGGGTTTTTGAAGGATCCGCAATATAACGCTGCAAATTTTTGAGATGAAAAAAATGCTGTTGCAAAAAATTTTGCGGCAAAAGAGTTATTTTATCTGACAAAAAATTTAGCGTCGCTTTTAAATCAGCCAAAATTGGCGTCGCCATTTCTGCCGCAGCAGTTGGAGTTGGAGCGCGCAAATCAGCAACATAATCAATAAGAGTTGTGTCGGTTTCATGACCAATCGCCGAAATTACTGGAATTTCTGACTTAAAAATTTCGCGCACTAAACTCTCGTCGTTAAACGGCATAAGATCTTCAAAAGATCCTCCGCCACGAGCTATAATTAAAACTTCAGGTCTTTTTGCAGCCGGCATTCTGTTAAAAAATCTCACCCCTTCAATAATTTGCGCCGCCGCTTTTTCACCCTGTACCAAAGTTGAAAAAATCATAAGATGAGTTGGGCAACGATCTTCAATTCGGTGTTTTATATCCTCAATAACTGCGCCAGTTTCAGACGTTATTACGCCAATAGTTTTTGGAAAAAACGGAATTGGTTTTTTGTTAATTTCATCAAAAAGACCTTCGGAGATTAATTTTTGACGCCTTTTCTCAATCATTTCTAAAATAGCTCCAACTCCAGCTATTTCTAATTTCTCAATAATAATTTGGTAATTTGAACGGCCTTCAAAAGTTGTAATTCGACCAGAAGCACAAACTTGCAAACCATCAGCAATTTCAAAAGCTACCAATTGAGCGGCATTTCGAAAACAAACCGCGGAAAGTAAAGAATTTTCATCTTTAAGCGAAAAATAAAGATGTCCGCTCGCAGCTTTTTTAAAACTACTAACTTCACCTTTGATTCGCACGTAGCCGAAAGAATCTTCAACCACTCTTTTAATTGAGCGTGAAAATTCAGAAACTGTAAATTCGGGGATATTTTGTTTCACTGAAAAATTTATGTTTTGCGGTTGTATTTGATGTTGATATTTCGCATCTATTTTTTAGCTTCCAACACTTAAATTTTTCTTTTCTATTTTTTCCAATTTTCTTTCGGAGTTATTTTGTTACATAAAATCAAGTCTTTTAAAGTTTCTGGCATTGACTGCCTTCCGATTGTTGAAGGTGGCAAAGGCGTTGGCGTCACAACGGGAGTCACCGCTGGACATTTTGCCAAAGCTGGCGCTGTTGGAACTTTCTCCGGCGTAAACGCTGATTACATCGATGAAAACGGCAAATATATTCCACTGGTTTACAAAACTCATACCAGACGAGAAAGGCACGAGGAACTTGTGGTTGATTCTATTCGCGGCGGCATTTCTCAAGCAAGAATTGCTCGCGATATTTCTGGTGGAAAAGGCAGAATTCACATGAATATTTTGTGGGAAATGGGTAGCGCTGAACGCGTTTTACAAGGAATTTTAGAAGGCGCAAAAGGCATGGTTCACGGCATAACTTGTGGAGCGGGAATGCCTTATCGCCTTTCAGAAATTGCTGAAAAATATAATGTTTATTATTACCCAATTGTTTCCTCAATGCGCGCATTTCGTGCTTTATGGAAAAGAAGTTATCACAAAGCAGTTTCTCTTCTTGGTGGCGTGGTTTATGAATGCCCTTGGCGCGCTGGCGGTCACAATGGCTTGTCAAACGCTGAAGATCCAAATGCCTACGAAGATCCATATCCACGCGTTGCCGAAATTCGTACTTTCATGAATTCCATTGGGTTAAATGACGTGCCAATCATTATGGCTGGCGGCGTTTGGAATTTAGAAGAATTTGATCATTGGTTAGATAATCCAGAAATTGGACCCGTTGTTTTTCAATTTGGAACTCGCCCAATTGTCACAGAAGAATATCCAGTGCCTTTAAGCTGGAAGAAAAAACTTCTTACTTTGAAAAAAGGCGACATCTATTTAAATCGCTTCAGCCCAACAGGCTTTTATTCTTCCGCCATTGAAAATGATTTTATTCGCGAATTAAAAGGTCGCGAAATTAGACAAGTTGAGTATCGCGCAAAAGCAGTTGATAACTTCACTTGCGAAATTCCATTTGGTCAAAGAGGTCGCGTTGTTTACATCAAGCCAGAAGATAAATCAAAAGTTGATGCATGGATTCAAGAAGGTCATGTTGAAGGAATGAAAACTCCTGACGAAACTTTAATGTTTGTCGACAAATCAAAAGCTAATCAAATTGTTACCGACCAAATTAACTGCATGGGCTGCTTAAGCCAATGTCGCTTTAGCAACTGGTCTGATAAACAAGACATGAATTATACAACAGATCGCAAAGCTGATCCACGGAGTTTCTGCATTCAAAAAACTTTGCAAGATGTTCGTCAAGGTATCGACATTGAAAATCAGTTAATGTTCTCGGGACACAGCGGCTATCGCTTTGCTACCGACTCATTTTACGACAATGGCAACATTCCAACGATTCAACAATTGGTTGATCGCATAATGGCTGGCAAGTAATTAAAATTTCAAATGACTAAATTCATCTTTATCACTGGCGGCGTAGTTTCTTCTTTGGGAAAAGGTCTTGCTTCCGCTTCTCTTGCCGCACTTCTTCAAGCGCGCGGTTATTCAGTAAAACTTCGTAAACTTGATCCTTATTTAAATATTGATCCAGGCACAATGAGCCCAACTCAACATGGCGAAGTTTTTGTCACTGAAGATGGCGCAGAAACAGATTTAGACCTTGGTCACTATGAAAGATTCACTGGCGTTGACGCTAAAAAATCCGACAACGTAACCGCGGGACAAATCTACTCAAACTTACTTTCTAAAGAACGCAAAGGTGATTATCTTGGTGGCACTGTGCAAGTAATTCCACACGTTACCAATCTCATAAAAGAATTTATCTTAAACGATATTAAGGGCGTTGATTTTCTGCTTTGCGAAATCGGCGGAACAGTTGGTGACATTGAAGCTTTGCCATTTTTTGAAGCTATTCGTCAACTTGGATATGAATATGGACAATCTCGTTGCGCCTTTCTACATCTAACTCTTTTACCATACATCGAAAGTGCTGGCGAATTAAAAACTAAACCAACTCAGCATTCAGTAAAAGAATTGCGCTCAATTGGCATTCAGCCAAGCGTTTTATTATGTCGCGCCGAAAGACCTACATCTAAAGCGCATTTAAACAAAATTGCTCAAATGTGCTCAGTTCCAGCTTCGTCAGTTATCGCCGCCCCAAACGCTTCCAGCATTTATGAAGTTCCGCTAGTTTATCATAGAAATGGGCTCGATACTGAAATTTTAAAATTCTTCAAGCTAGACTATAAAAAGATACCAAATCTCAGCAAATGGATCGCCATTAAAGATGCGATTGAAAATCCAAAATCTGAAGTAAATATCGCCATTGTTGGTAAATACACTGACTATCGCGACTCATACAAATCATTGCTTGAAGCCATAGATCATGCAGCTTTTTCTCTGAAAGCAAAAGCCAATATCGTTTGGGTTAATGCCCGCAACAACAAAAAAGATTTACCAAAAAACATTGATGCAGTTTTGGTTCCAGGCGGCTTTGGCGAAGATGGCGTTGAAGGAAAAATCAACATGATTGAACAAGCGCGCATCAACAAAATTCCCTGCCTAGGAATTTGCTACGGAATGCAAATGGCGGTCATTGAATATGCTCGCAATGTTCTAAAAATAAAAGACGCCACCTCCAGTGAATTTTCTAAAAAAGGTAGCTTTCTTGTTGGCATGATGCATGAATGGCAAGATGGCAAAAAAACCAAAAAAGCTGGCAGCGATTTGGGCGGAACAATGAGACTTGGAGCCTATCCATGCAAAATCACCAAAGGCAGTTTGGCTGAGAAAATTTACAAACAAACTTCGATTTCTGAACGCCATAGACATCGCTACGAGGTGAACGTTAATTACAAATCTCAACTAGAAAAAGCTGGTTTAGTTTTTTCAGGAATGTCGCCCGACGGTAAATTGCCAGAAATTGTAGAAATTAAAAATCACCCATTTTTTGTCGGCGTGCAGTTTCACCCTGAATTAAAATCAAAACCTTTTGCAGCTCATCCGCTCTTCGTTTCATTTATTGAAAGCGCAATAAAAAACAAAAATGTTAAATAAGATTTTAATTACACTAATTGTTCTAAGCCTTTGCTCTTGCGGATTTCGCGTGATTTATCGCGACACAAAAAACCAATCCGAAATTTCTTACGTCAAAGAAATGGCGGCAATAAGAATAAAGAAAAACCGCACCAAACTTGACCAAGATTTAAAAAATAATCTTTACGATATTTTAAATCCTGATCAACTCAAAGAAGAACCAAAATATTTTTTGATTTTAAGTATTACCGAGAGCATCAAACCAACATTTATCACAATAACCGGCTCTTCTGGGCGTAATAAAATTACCTTAACGATTCAATATACCTTAAAAAACCTAAAAAACGCCGAAACAATTTCTGAAGGACATACTTCAGTTAGCGACAATTACAACATTACAGATAATCGCTACGGATCAGTTACTGCAGAAAATTATCTACGCTCAAACCTAACAAAAATTGCATCTCAAAATATACGCAATTCTTTGGTGAATGATTTTATAGAAACAACCCAGAAGTGCGACGAGGCCAAGTTGAAAAATGATAAATATTTTTCCTGCCCGCTATAAGAAAACATCAAAAAGCCTTCCAACATCGCACTTAATGATGGCGTCGATAGCTATTTTTTTCTGCGAAAAAATGCAGGAACGTTAAGAATATCATCGTCAAGCTTGTCATTTTTCAAATCACTTTCTTCATCAAAAATAGTAGCACTAAAAAACTCTTTTTTCTTTTTTTCAGAAGTTGGTTTTTTTGCTACAGGGTTTTTAACAATTTCGTCTTTTTCTTTTTCAAAATCCGAAATCATATCATGATTTTCTTCAAATTCTTGCTTAACATCATCTTTTATTTTTGAAGAAGGGTTCATAAAACTAAAAAGGCTAAAGCCACTACCTTCTTTTTTTACACTCTGTTTCTTTGCTGGCTTTACTGAGTTTTCAACAGAAGGTTCTGGTTTCTTGGGTTTAATCTCTTCTTTATCAAATTTTTCATCAATAAACTTTTGGTCATCTTTATCTTCTAGCTCATTTCCAAAAAAACTGATTCTTTCAGATTCGTCATTTTCAGAAAGCGATTCTTTTTCTGATAATTTTGCTCCATAAGATTTGTTTTCTTCTTTAGAGTAAGATTTTTTTGGCTTAAAATTTGAATCGCTAATTTCTTCGATTTCTTCATCTTGAACTTTTACCGAAACCCCTGGATCAAAAAAACTTTTTTCAACCTTGTGCTTTGAATCTTGCGAATCGGCAACAGAAACTTTAAATCTACTAGGTTCGTTAATTTCAGCAGATTTCAAGTTTTCTCGCCTAAATTCATCAGCATCAATTCCAGTGGCAACTACCGAAATTCTAATGCTTCCTTTCATATTTTCGTTAAAAGCAGATCCAAAGATAATATTTGCACTTGGATCAACCTCTTTTTTGATAGCGTTAACTGCCATATCCGCTTCAAATAACGTCATATCTGGCCCACCAGTCATATTTACCAAAACACCTTTGGCTCCTTTAATTGAAATATCGTCAAGCAAAGGATTGGAAATTGCGGCTTCACAAGCGGCAATCGCACGATTTTCACCACTCGCCTCACCAGTTCCCATCATGGCTTTACCCATTTTTGTCATGATTGTTCTGATGTCAGCAAAGTCTAGATTCACCAATCCAGGCATTGTGATAAGGTCAGTAATTCCACGAACGCCAGCGTGGAGAACATCGTCAGCCATTTTAAAAGCCGATTCAAAAGTGGTATGCTCGTTGGCAATTCTAAAAAGATTTTGGTTTGGAATTACGATTAATGTATCTACGTATTTTTTTAATTCTTCAATTCCAGCTTCAGCCGTTTCCATGCGATATTTACCTTCGAAGTGAAAAGGTTTTGTGACAACGCCAACTGTTAAAATTTCACGTTCACGAGCTAATTTTGCAATAACTGGAGCCGCGCCAGTTCCGGTTCCGCCACCCATTCCTGCAGCAATAAAAACCATATTATTTCCTTCTAACAATCTTTCGATTTCTTCGATATTTTCTTCAGCGGCAGCTCTTCCGCGATCTGGAAAAGATCCAGCTCCAAGACCTTTTGTTGTTTTGATTCCAAGCTGAATTTTGTGTTCAGCAAGAGAGTTTTGCAATGCTTGAGCATCAGTGTTTGCAGCAACAAATTCAACTCCCTCAAGATTGGAACGAATCATGTTATTTACAGCATTTCCGCCAGCTCCACCCGCTCCAAAAATTGTGATTTTTGGTTTCAAAAGTTCTGGCTGAGGAATATCAAGTTTTAAAGACATAGTTTTAGCTTTTCTTGGTTTGGTCATTTGAGAAACGTAAATTCTTAGTTAGGCATAGTAACAGAGCTTTGGTGCGTCACCAAAGTTGTTTTTATAATTTCATCTTCAAGATCAATTGAAACTTTTCCGACATTTTTATTAACCAAAAGCTCAATAAAATTAAAAATATTTTTAGCAAAAAGTTTGCTGGCATCGCTTGCGATTAAACTTGGAAAATTTTCATAACCGATAATTTTTACGCCACCAATTTCGGTAATTTTTCCCATTTCGGTTAAAGAGCAATTTCCACCATTAACCGCCGCTAAATCAACAATTACAGATCCAGCTTTCATTGATTTTACCATTTCTTCAGTAATTAAAATCGGCGCCTTTCTTCCTGGAATTAATGCTGTTGAAATAACTACATCCTGATTTTTTATTACATCTTTTAGAAGTTGATCTTGAAGCTTTTTATATTCTTCGGTCATTTCTTTTGCATAAACTCCATCATTTTTTTCATCAGTTTTAACTTCAATAAATTTTGCACCAAGACTTTGCACCTGCTCTTTTGCAGCAGCTCTTACGTCAAAAGCAGAAACAACCGCGCCCAATCTTTTTGCAGTTGCAATCGCCTGCAAACCCGCAACTCCAGCACCAAGAATTAAAAACTTTGCAGCAGTTATCGTTCCGGCAGCCGTCATCATCATTGGCACAGCTTTTGTTAATTCGTTAGTCGCTTTTAAAACAGCAACATATCCAGCCAAATTACTTTGCGATGAAAGCGTGTCCATTGACTGCGCACGAGTAATTCTTGGCAAAAGCTCTAGAGCGAAAGCTGAAACATTTTTTTGAGATAATTCAACTATTCTATCTTTGTTGAAATATGGGTTTAGAAGAGCAATAAAAACAACTCCCGACTTTGCTTTAGAAAAATCAACTTCCGTAGCCCTTTGAACAGAAATAATAATGTCAACTTCTGGTAAAATTTCCGCAATTTTTGCAACTATTTTTGCTCCAGATTTTTCAAAATCAGAATCAGAAATCGCTGATTTTTCACCAGCTTTTGATTCAACAAAAACTTCAACCCCAAGTTTTTGATATTTAACAACCAATTCTGGCGTAAGAGCAACGCGGCTTTCGCTAGAATTGTTTTCTTTCAATACTAATAACTTCATAAAATCATCTTAAAAGTTTGGTGCGGTCGAGAAGATTTGAACTTCCACGGGTTTTACCCCACAACGACCTCAACGTTGCGCGTATACCAATTCCGCCACGACCGCAATAAAAACCTAGTTTACCAAAGGTTTTAATCTGTTTAATGCCACAATAAAAACTGATAAATCATGAGTTGGATTGTTTTTTAACTCCAAAATGAAGTTGTCAAATCTCTCAACCAAGAAGTCAGCATTTTTAATCCATTTATCTAAAGAATTTACTTCACACAATGTTTTATCTTCACAACTAAAATCAACGACTTGTTTAGCGATCTTCATTTGATAAGAATAGAGATCTTCTAAAATTGTTTTGCTCGATAATTTTTGCCAATGATCTTCAAAAGCCAAAGCAGAAACCTTGCTGCGAAGCCATTTTAAAGAAAATCTACTGCCAATCGCAAAATAAATTTTAGCTATTGTTTTTAGATCAAAATTTGAAGCGGCAGAAATTTCTGCAATGTCAAATGCTGAAGCAACTGGATCTAGAGATGCAATTTTTTCCGACAATTTGCGATCAACATTATTTAAACAATAACGCTCAATTTTTCTTTCAAAAGAATCGCTAGAAGCTTGAGCCAAAACTTGCGGCAACACTGAAGAAAGTTCATCAGCAATTTTTCTAAAACGAGAAACTGTGGTTGATAAAGTGCCTTTTGATTGATTGCGCAATAGCCATGTTACCGATCTTTCAACCAATTTATTAGCACTTAAAAACATCTGCATTTGAACATGAGACGCGATTTTTCCATCAAGATTTTCAACCTCTTGCCATATTTCTCTAAGTCTAAATGAGTCGCAAGCAATGATAAAACTTTTTACAACATCAACAACTCCAAAACCACTTTCGCTGCACATTTGACTAACAAAAGAAATTCCCATTCTGTTAACAACAAAATTGGTTATTTGAGTTGCGATGATTTCGTTGCGCAGTTGGTGATTAGAAATTTCATCAGAGAATTTTTCCTGCAATAATTTGGGGAAATATGAAAATAACTCATTTTCAAAATATTTATCTTTAACTAAATTTGACGATACAATTTGGTTGTAAATATCAATTTTTGAATAAGCCAACATAACGCAAAGCTCTGGACGAGTAAGGCCAACTTTATCAGCTTGCCTTTTTATAATTTCTTTTTTTGAAGGTAAAAATTCAATTTCTCGATTTAACAAACCAGATTTTTCAAGGTTAGTTAAAAATTGCGCTTGATCTCCTAAAGAAGAAACTCCTTGTGACTTTGCAATTGAAATTGCTTGTGTTTGCAGGCGATTATCTTCCAAAACTAGATGAGAAACTTCATTTGTCATCGACTCAAGAACCTTATTTCTCTCTTCAAGAGTTACTTTTTTACTGCGCATTGCAGCGGTAAGAGCGATTTTGATATTTACTTCATGATCCGAACAATCAACGCCCGCAGAGTTATCCATGGCGTCAGTATTAATGCATCCGCCATTTAAAGCATATTCGATACGTCCTTTTTGAGTAAAGCCAAGATTTCCGCCCTCGCCTACAACCTTACAACGTAAATCATTGCCGTTAATGCGCAGAGAATCATTCGCGCGATCACCAACTTCTTGATCTGATTCCGTAGATGATTTTACATATGTTCCAATTCCACCATTCCACAATAAATCAACTGGAGCTTTAAGAATTGCTTTAATCAAATTTGCGGGAGTTAACTCATCTTCTTCAATTCCCAAAACTTGTTTAACTTCGGGAGAGATTGCGATTGATTTTGCAGCTCTTTCAAAAACACCACCGCCTTTTGAAATCAAAGATTTGTCATAATCTGTCCAGCTTGAACGCGGAAGATTAAACATGCGCTCACGCTCAACAAATGATTTTGCAGCATCAGGATTTGGATCTAGGAAAATGTGCAAATGATTAAATGCAGCAACCATTTTGATATGCTTTGAAAGCAACATTCCATTTCCAAAAACGTCTCCTGCTAAATCACCAATTCCAACACAGGTAAAATCTTGGCTTTGGGTATCAACTCCCATTTCGCGGAAGTGACGCATAACTGAAACCCAGCCGCCTTTTGCAGTAATGCCCATTTTCTTATGATCGTAACCAACCGATCCGCCAGAAGCAAAAGCATCTCCTAACCAAAAATTATATTCAGCCGAAATAGAGTTTGCGATATCCGAGAAAGTTGCCGTTCCTTTGTCAGCGGCAACAACTAAATAAGGATCTGCAGAATCATACATAATAACATTTTCCGGATGCTCAATTTTGTTATTTACGACATTGTCGGTTACGTCCAAAAGACCGCGCAAGAAT
>CAYVKI010000019.1:0-6293 GCA_964452075.1 uncultured Rhizobium sp. | reverse complement strand
CTCTCTTTTTTCTTTTTGATTGAATTCAACGCATAATGTATCTACAACTGTTTCTTAATCAAAATTTTTTCTACATTTTTCATTTCAATTTTAGCAAAATTTTGTTTGTTGAAAATGTTTTATAACAAGAAATTCCTTCTTGCTGAATTTCATCGCGAGTCATTCCAAGAGTGCTGCGCTTTACAACAAAGCCACCTTTAGATCCAACTGGAACGATAACTGCGTTTTTGGTATTTTGTGCTTTTACCAAACCTAAAACTTCAGTTCTAAAATCTTCACCGCGATCTGACCAACGCAAACCGCCGCGGGCTACTTTTCCGCCACGCAAATGTATTGCCTCAACCCTTGGTGAATAAACAAAAATTTCAGCATAAGGAAGCGGCAAAGGTAATTCTGGAACTTTTTTGCAATCAAATTTGAAGGAAACATAGCCTTTAAACTGATTTTTTTCACCGGTTTGATAGTAGTTGGTTCTAAGTGTGGCTTCAATTACAGATAAAAATCTTCTAACAATAGTGTCATCAATAACGTCTTTTATTTCACTTAAACCTTCTTTTATTTTGTCAGAAATTTTTTCGATTTTTTGCTTTCTATCCGCCAAAGAAATTTTTATTGAAGGATCAAATTTAGATTCAAACAGCTCTATCAAAAGCTTCGTAAGATCTGAATATTTTACTAAAACGTCAGCAATGTGAGGTTGGCTGTAACGAAAACCAACCTGATACAAATATTTCGTATAAGCACGAAGCATATACACTTGTTTCCATTGTAAATCTGCGGCAATTACAAGTTTATTCAAGAAACCAACCTGAGTTACTTCTTGCCAAATTAATGAAATTGTATTTTCAAAATTAGTTTTGATCTTTTCAGAAAACTTGTGTCCGCTTTTGCTTAAATTTAGGTGAAAATAGTGAATCCAAGCAGTTTTTCTTGAGCGATTTTTTCCATCCTCTTCAATTGAAACGGCATAAGTATGTTCTTGAATAACGTTAAAACCAAAGCTTTCAAGAACAGGCATTATTTCAGAAAGAATAATTTCTTTTTCTGAAGAATAAATTTTTAACTCTGACACATCTTCGGCTAGTAACTCAGAAGATTTATATAGATCAAACAAAGCTGTTTTTGATTCCAAACAACTTTCAATACGAGAAATATCAATCGCCGCACGTTTTGGATCAAAGCGATTAATATAACTAACCGAAAAAGCATTTTTATATTTTGAAAAAAGCGACAAAGATTTTTCATCGCCAAATTTTTCTGCAATCGCCTCAAAAAGATCATCACTCCAAACCTTGGTTATTTTGGTTATTTCTTTTTCAACAACCACCGAATCAACTTTAGGAATTCCCTTATTGGTGCGAACAATAACGTGCAATCTAATTAAATTTGATTCTGTAATTTGCACAAAAGAATCGGCTATTTCACCTTTATAAATTTCAGCTAAATATTCTTTTATTTTTTCGCGAATTTCAGAATTGCTGTGATCTCGTGGAGTAAAAATTAAGCAACTCACAAAACGATTAAATTTATCTTTGCGAGCAAAGAATCTAACTTGTGAACGACCGCAAATAGAAACAATTCCAATTGCATTTTTTAGTAAATCTTCCGCGCTAATTTGAAAAAGCTCGTCACGCGGATAAGATTCTAAAATGGAAACCAGTTCTTTATAGCTATGTCCACCTTTTATATAACCCGAATTAGCAATAACTTTTGCAATTTTTCCTCTAATTAAAGGTATTGTATTTATACTATTGTGATAAGTTGAAGAAGTGAACAAACCAACAAATCTAAACTCTCCAACAACCTTTCCTTCCTTAGATATTTTTTGGATACGAATTCTTTCGGCGCTAGTATTTCTATGTATTTTTGAACGATAACGAGATTTTAAAATTTCAATTACATATGGATTTGCAACCGAATCACCAACTTCTTCAAAAGAAGAATTTAAAACTTCTGGCCTAAAATCTGCATATTGCGAACGAAAAATACCAAGACCTTCTCCCTTTTCTTCAAGAAAATATTCGCCTTTTTTCCCTTCTTTAATATCAAACTCTTTTGCACCAAGAAGAATTAGATTTCCATCAGCGATCCAAGTTAAAAACTCCTTAATTTCTTCAATATCTTTTGAGAATTTTTTAGCATTATCAATTTGATCAGAAGCTTTTTTGGTCATTTCAACCATTGGTTTCCAATCTTTAACAACCAACGAAACGGTGTTGAGAATTTTGCTTATTTTGTCAGTAAGAATTTCCAGATCTTCTTTACCGGTGATTTTGCTGAGATGAAGCTGGATTAAAGATTCACTATTAGAGTCGCCATCAATTGAAATATTTTTTAAAGCTCCATTTTTTTCACGAGAAACCGAGTAAACTGGATGTATAATATTTTTAATTTTGACACCAAGTTTATCGATGTGAGACACTGTTGAATCGACCAAAAAAGGCATGTCATCATTAAGAATATCAACAAAAGTATAAGGTGACTCAAAACCGTGAGTTTTTATTGATGGGTTATATATACTTATTTTTATTTCAGAAGGTTTTCTGAGTAACAAAAAATTAAAACTAGAAAAGGCCGCGTTAAATAAATCTTCTACTAAATAATCAGAAAAATCTTTAACCGTATTTTCTGAATAAAAATTTTTTAAGAACGTTGCAAACTGCTTCTGATCAAAACCAGACTGATGTTTTTTCTTTTTTGAAAAATCAATTACTTGCTCGATAATTTTTTGCATTTTCTGATTAATTTTTAGTTAAGCCCAAAAAACAAAGGTCATACATCTTTTGGATGTACGACCTTTAATAAATTTATTTTTTTATCAATATTCCCACCATTTGCATCCCCTCAAGACGAGGATTTACCTCTGGTTTAGCAAAAGATTCTGTGTCTCTTAAAATGTCCGCCATCATTTTTTCTGCCAAGTCGCGATGCGTTATTTCTCGACCTTTCATTCTGATGCTAATTTTTACTTTGTTACCCTTTTCAACAAACTCTTTAGTATGTCTAATTTTAGTATCGTAATCACCTTTCCCAATATTTATCGTCATCTTGATTTCTTTAACCTCGACAACCTTTTGCTTCTTTTTTGCATCTGCAGTTTTTTTCTGCATTTCATATTTCATTTTTCCAAAATTAGCAATTTTACAAACTGGAGGATTTGCCGCCGGAGAAACTTCAACCAAATCAAGATTTACCTCTTGCGCCATCCTTATTCCTTCAGCAACAGTCGTAACTCCAACCATTCCACCTTCATGGTCTATAAGCCTAATTTCTTTGGCTTTAATTTGATCGTTAATTTTAAAAAAATTATTCGAATTAGAAGTAGTGTATTGCGGTTTTTCTGGGATCACAAAAAAAATAGTTATTTAAAAAAGATGGAAAGATCGGCAACGTAAAAACATTAACTCTAAATTTCAACTTATGAAATTAACATAATGCTTTGGCATTAAAAACTTATTAACCTCAATAAAATCAAAACGCACATCGCAATTCTGAAAATTTTTATTTTTAGAAATAAAAAACTGCGCCGCATTTTTAATGCGATTGATTTGATTTTGACTAATAACTTCTTCAACAATCAATTCTGAACTTCTTGCCTTTACTTCAACAACTAAAATTAAGTTTGATTTTTTAGCCACAATATCAATTTCACCAAATTTGGTTCTATATCGCATTTTTAATATTTTATAACCCTTTAGAATCAGGCACAAAGCAGCAATCAACTCAGCCAAAACTCCAAAATAATAATGAAGTTTTTTATTTTTAAAAAAAATCAAAGATCTCTTCCTGTATATTTTGTGACGTAACTTTTTCTGAATCTTCCATAAAAATCCTCTCTTACCAAGCATTTCAAAGAATCTTCCGGAGAAACTTTTTCAATTTTAAAAGAACTTCTATCTCGCAACCTAATAATGGTATAATTTTCACTTGATCCATCTCTTTTTTTAATCAACGCAGCTTTTTGCATTGCATCTATAACTTCACTTTTACGAGCAAATCTTACAACCACACTCAACCCATTGGGACAAGAAATTGTTGAATTATATACATCAACTTTTGAGCAAGAAGTTAAAAGAATTAATGAGATAAATAAGATTATTTTATTGAGGCTTGATTTGTCCAACATTGCTAAAGATTGATTTAAAAAATCCAGTTTTATGACTATCTACAACCGTAAATTCTGAAACAAATTTTAAATTTTTTGATTCGTTACTCAAATCAAATGTCTTCAAAGTAGATATCGCATCATCTTTAAATCGAAGTAAAAGAATTTTTCTTTGCACAACTTTGGGTTTAAAGAATAAAAAATTCTTAATGTCTTCGGAAAAATAAATCCAAGACTCTTGATCATCAAATTCTGAAACCAAGGTTGGTGAACCCATCATTTTTAAAACTCGCTCTTTAGTTGTAACCCCTTCTTGCAACAATTCGTGATCGGAAAACTCAAACATAAATCCATGTTTATCAACTCTTGAAATGCAAGAGCTAGTCACAAAAGCTAAAATAATGATCAGAAATTTTAGACGCATTTTTATTAAAGAAATTAACGTTGCTTTTATTTCAAACGTTCTTAATTTTTATTTTATACTTTTTGTAAGTCTCGCTCTTTCCAGAATCAAATCAAATTTTTTAACTAACTAAACTTCACGAGAAATTTACCATGGCAGTTCCTAAGAAGAAAACATCTAGCTCTAAAAGTCGCATGAGAAAAGGCAGTAACGGTTCTTTTAAAGCTGACTTTCCAAACGTTTTAACTGATAAAACTTCAGGCGAATTCAAACTTTCTCACCACATCTCTTCAGATGGTTACTACAAAGGCAGAAAAGTTATTGCTGATAAGAAAAAATCTTCTCAAGAAGCTTAATTAAAAGTGACTAAAAAACTCACAATAGCCTTGGACTGCATGGGGGGAGATAGAGCCCCTCAAATTGTGATTGAAGGTGCTGATATAATCGCATCCTCAAATCAAGATATTCATTTTTTGATGTTTGGAGATTCAAAAAAAATTCTTCCAATCATTCAAAATTGCAGACATTTAAAAGGTCGCTACACACTTTCTCATACCGAAGAATTTATTTCTTCAGATGAAAAGCCATCCGTTGCTTTGCGCAAAGGTATAAATTCTAGTATGCGTTTGGCGATAAACTCTGTAAAAGATAACTTAGCAGAAGTCGTTGTTTCAGCTGGAAATACTGGCGCATTAATGGCAATCGCTAAAATAGTTTTGCGCCCACTACCCTCAATTGATCGCCCAGCAATCGTCACTTCAATTCCCAATCAAAAAAGAAAGGGAACTGTTATGTTGGACATGGGTGCAAATATTGAGTGCGGAGCTGATGTTTTGTTTCAATTCGCTGTTATGGGAAAAGCTTTTGCTCGCAACGTATTAAAGGTTGAAAACCCAAAAATTGGTATTTTAAACGTTGGATCCGAAGATGCTAAGGGTCACGAAGAAGTTCGTAATGTCGCCGCAATGCTTAAATCAAGCACTTTAAGCGATTCATTTTATGGATATGTTGAAGGCGACGACATCACCAAAGGAACAGTTGACGTTGTAGTTACCGATGGTTTCACTGGAAATATAACTCTAAAAGCCATTGAAGGAACGGTTAAACTAATGTCTTCGTTTGTAAAAGAAACTTTAAGCAGCTCTATTTGGTCAAAATTGGGTTACCTTTTAGCAAGTTCGGCTTTCACAAAATCTAGCAAAGAAATGGATCCCCGTATGCATAACGGTGCAATGCTTGTTGGCTTAAATGGAGTTGTAGTAAAAAGCCACGGTAGTACAGATAGAGTTGGCTTTGCAAATGCTATTAAAGTTGCCATTTCTCTAGTAGAAAACAAAATTAACGAACAAATAACTCAAGAACTTCAATCAGCTATAGAAACAATAAAAGCTGCAACCTCAACTCAAGAAGAGGCAAAAAATGACACTAACTCGTAGCAAAATCACCGCTACCGGCTCTTATCTACCTAAAAAAATAGTAACTAATGCCGAACTTTCTAAAACCGTCGACACCTCAGACGCTTGGATAGTTGATCGCACAGGAATAAAACAAAGACACATCGCCGCCCCAGAAGAATTAACCTCCGACATTGCTTCAAAAGCAGCACTAAGCGTTCTTTCAAAATCAAGCATCAAACCAGAAGAAATAGATTTGATCATTTTAGCCACAACAACTCCAGACCTTACCTTTCCAGCAACTGCAACAACTGTTCAAGCAAAAATCGGAGCGACAAATGCTTTCGCTTTTGACATTCAAGCAGTTTGTTCTGGCTTTGTTTTTGCCTTA
>CAYVKI010000018.1:0-23757 GCA_964452075.1 uncultured Rhizobium sp. | reverse complement strand
TTCTGGCGCCTTCATTGTGACAACGCCATATTGACGAAAAGGCTCACACCAAAATTCTTCGTCAAAAAGCTCAACCTGTTGCGAAGCTTTAATAATTGCTTTTGGCCCATTTTTTGTTCCGCCGCCGTAACTCACCGACTTTTCTAAACCAAAAGGAATCACCACAACTTTTGCATCGTCTGGCGATTTTAAATATTTTTCTTCAACACCAAGAAATCCGCTTTTTTGCGGCATTAAATTGAATTGTTTTGAGAGAGATTCTGGCGAAAGTTTTTTTGTCATTTTGTAAAATAGATTTTTAGACCCCGTCATTCGACGGGGTGACAATGAGTAAGAGTTTGACAATGAGTAAGAGGTTGACATGAGTAAGGCGTCACCCCTTTGATCATTGTCACCCCGTCGAATGACGGGGTCTAGTTTAATTCAAAATATTCACATGCCCCATTTTTCTTCCTTCGGCAATTTTTTCTTTACCATAAAGATGAATTTTGGCGCGCGGATTTTGGTAGAATTTTTCTAAATCTTCCACCTCATCCCCAATTAAATTTTTCATAAAACCTTGTGAGCGAAACTCCGCAACGCCCAAGGGCAAACCGGCAATCGCTCGAATCATTTGCTCAAATTGCGAAGTGACATTTGCGTCCATTGAAAAATGTCCTGAATTGTGCGGCCTTGGCGCAAGTTCATTTACCAATAATTCGTCACCAACAACAAAAAATTCTACCGCCAAAATTCCAACCAAATCAAGTTCTTGAGCAATTTTCTCTGCAATTTTTTGCGCCTTAACTTGCAACAATTCAGAAACTTTTGCTGGATAATGGCTTTCGTCCAGAATGCCTTTTTTGTGAATGTTGGTTAATGGTTCGTAAGCTTTGATTTCGCCCTTAGTTGAGCGCGCCACCATTACTGAAATTTCAGAATCAAAAGGGCAAAATTTTTCTAAAATTAATTCTTGCTCGCCAGCTTGTTTTAATGACGAAACTAGTTCTTCAGCACTTGCAACAACAAATTGCCCTTTGCCGTCATAGCCCATTGTTGCGGTTTTTAAAATTGCCTTACCAAAACTTTTTAGATTTTCAACAAAGTTTGATGCGGCGTAATCAGTGGTTTTAACGCCAATTGAATTGATGAAGTTTTTTTCTAAAATGCGATGTTGCGTGATTTTTAGAATTTTTGGATTTGGGTAGAATAGCACAAGAGAAGCGAGATACTCCGCCGCTTCAAGAGGAATGTTTTCAAACTCTAAAGTCACAACATCAACCGATTCTGCGAATTTTTTTAATGCTTCTTTGTTTAAATAGTCGGCAACAATTGTTTTATTGGTCACAAAACTTGCTGGAGAATTTTCTTGGTCGGTAAAAATAATTGTGCGAAAACCCATTGAGTGGGCGGCAAAGCAGATCATGCGCCCCAATTGCCCGCCACCAATAATTCCTAAAGTTTGTAATTTTTTCACGAAGCGCGCTTAAAGCTTTGATTTAAGAAAGGAAGCGCGGCAAACTATTTTTCATTCAAAACTTTTCAAGAAATTTATGCCTCAAAAATTCCAGCAATTAAAAAAAGCCAAACGCTTAAAAAAATCTTCGCAGAAATGGTTGCTGCGCCAAATAAACGATCCTTTTGTTGAGCGCGCAAAAGCAGAAGGTTGGCGATCTCGCGCCGCATTTAAAATTATTGAAATTGACGAGAAATTTAAAATTTTCAAAAAAGGAAAAGTCATTGTCGATTTAGGCGCGGCACCGGGAGGTTGGAGCCAATACGCTGTGCAAAAAGTTGGTGATGGCAATGTTGTGGCAATTGATTTGCTTGAAATTGATTCACTACCGGGAGTGCGTTTTTTTGTCGGCGATTTTATGACGCAGGAAGCGCCAGAAAAAATAATTTCTCTGCTCAAAGAAATTCCATATAACAAAAATGGATTGTGCGACGCAGTCTTGAGCGACATGGCGGCAAACACCACCGGAGATCACACAACTGACCACATGCGGATCATTGCTTTGCTTGAAGAATCGTTAATTTTGGCAGCGAATATTTTGCGCGACGGCGGCTGTTTTGTCGGCAAAATTTTTCAAGGCGGCAGCTCTGATGAAATCTTAAAAAAACTGAGAAAAAATTTCTCAACAGTAAAATATTTTAAGCCTAATTCTTCACGAAAAGATTCGTCGGAAACTTATTTGGTGGCGATGGGTTTTAAAAAGAAAAATGTTTCTTGAAGCATTCTTACCTCTACCTTTCCTTTGTTTACTTGTTTTTTCTTTGTTTGTTTTTGCTGCGTTTGTTTTTGCTGCGTTTGTTTTTGCTGCGTTTGTTTTTGGTGCGTTTGTTTTTGGTGCGTTTGTTTTTGGTGCGTTTGCTCTTCCTTTTCTTATGTCACCCCGTCGAATGACGGGGTCTTTTTGAGATAAGCCTTTGTATTGTGCAAGACCCCGTCATTCGACGGGGCGACAAAGAAAGCGAGGAAGTAACCAAGAAAGGAGAAAAGTAATAGATTTGTAAATACTCAAACTTCAATTGGCTTTGCGATATTCAACAATTCCCGCCCGAAATAATCGCCAAAATTTTTGCACCTTTCGCTTGAGAATTTTTCTCTAGAAACTGCGCAGCGCCAGCAATTGCCAAAGCAGAAGTTGGTTCAATTTTCTGCCCCAAACTTTCAGACAATTTTTTCTGCCAGAAAAAAATCTCTTCTTCTGAAATTTCTAAAACTCCTGCCATTTGCTTAATGAATTGGAAGCAAATTTCAGAAGTCGCCAGAGTTCTCGCGCCGTCAGCAATTGTGTTTGGCGTGTCGTCAAAACCAACAATTTTTCCTTCGCGAATTGAGCGCGCAACGTCGTTGCCATTTAAAGGTTCGCAAGCAAAAACTTTTGCTTTTGGCGACAATTTCTGTGCTGCCAAAAAACATCCCGAAACCAATCCGCCGCCGCCGCAGGGCGCGAAAATTGCCTCAACTTCGCCAATTTCTGTTAACGCCTCTAAAGCAGATGCGCCTTGACCGCAAATCACTTGCGCATCGGCTGAAGGATGAATGAAAAAATAACCTTCTTTTTCTTTTGCCGCTGCTTGTTCGTTAACTTCCGACCTTTTTTCCAGCAAAATAACTTCCGCACCCAAATCGCGCGCCGCCTTTATTTTCACAGGAGAAGCTTTGGCAATCATGAAAATCAAAGCTTTGATGCCAAATTCTTTGCAGGCAAAGGCAATTGCCTGTGCGTGATTTCCCGAACTTTGCACCACAATTTTTTCTGGAAATTTTCCGTGTTTTTCTTTGTAAGAAAGAATTGCATTAAACGCACCTCGCGCCTTGAAAGAATTGGTTATTTGCTGATTTTCCATTTTAAAGAAAATCTGCGCGCCCAACTCTTCATTTAATTTTGCATTCGAAATTACCGGCGTGTTTTTAACGTGATTTTTAATTCGCTCATGCGCCAAAAAAACATTTTGAAAAGTTAGGCTATTCATATTTTGCAAAAAGTTGTGATGGGTCTTGAAAGGCTTTAAATTCTAGCGCGTTGCCACTTGGATCAAGAAAAAACATCGTCGCCTGCTCGCCGATTTCGCCGCGAAATCTGATGTAAGGTTCGATAACAAATTCAACTTTTGCCGCTTTTAATTTTTCGGCAAAATCATGCCATTGCTGCCATTCAAGAACCACACCAAAGTGCGGCACGGGTACGCCGTGACCATCAACATGATTAACAATTTTTTCACCATTTCCTGGGGTAGGGCGCAAATGCGTGACGAATTGATGACCAAAAAAATTCCAATCAATCCAATGATAGTTAGAACGCCCCTCTTCAAAACCCAAAAACTCACCATAAAATTGACGAGTTGTCGCTAAATCGCTAACTGGCATTGCTAGGTGGAAAGGCTGAAGTTTGTTGGTCATTTTATAATTATTCTTGGTTTAAAAAATCTTAAAAAAGGCGACAACATTAAAAAATGCCGCCGCCTTTTTTGCGCGCTCTGTTAATAATTAACAATATTATTTAATCTCAAAAATCGCATCAACTTCAACCGCAACGCCGAAAGGCAGCGAGCCTGATCCGACGGCGGCGCGGGCGTGTTTGCCGGCATCGCCCAAAACTTCAACCATCAAATCGGAAGCGCCGTTGGCAACTGCTGGGTGATCTTTGAAATTAGCGTCGCCATTGACGAAAATTCCCAATTTTACGCAACGAACAACGCGCTCTAAATCGCCGTCGCAGGCCTGTTTTACTTGCGCCAATAAATTGATCGCACAAAGACGCGCCGCGCGTTTGGCGTCATCGGCAGAAATTTCTGAGCCAACTTTTCCGATAAATTGCAATTTTCCAGCTTCAAGCGGCAATTGCCCAGAAACGAAAATGACATTTCCCGACTTCACGAATCCGACGTAGTTAGCGACCGGCGCTGCGGGGGTTGGCAATTCAATTCCAAGTGATTTTAATTTTGATTCGATGTTTGACATTTTTGATTAAGTTTAAGTTATTAAAAATTCCGCCACTCTTCAGTTTGTCACCCCGTCTTCATGACGGGGTCTAGCAGAGTTTTTAGGCCCCGTCATGAAGACGGGGTGACAAAAATTAGAAACCGAAGAAACTATTTTCCTGAAATTCCAAGTTTTGCAAAAAGCTTCTGATCCCGCTCCATTTCTGGATTTGACGTGGTTAAAAGTTTTTCTCCATAAAAAATTGAATTGGCTCCCGCCAAAAAACACAAGGCTTGGGTTTGTTCATTCATATTTTCACGACCCGCCGACAAACGCACCACCGACTTTGGCATCATAATTCTGGCAACGGCAATGGTGCGGATGAAATCGAATTGGTCTAATTCTTTAATGTTTTCCATCGGCGTGCCGGCAACTTTTACTAACATATTGATTGGCACCGATTGCGGATGATTTGGCAAATTAGCCAAAACAATCAGCATTTTTGCGCGATCTTCTAATTTTTCGCCCATGCCAACAATGCCGCCGGAACAGACATTCAAACCCGCTTCGCGCACGTTCTTCAAGGTGTTAAGGCGATCTTCAAAATTTCTGGTGGTAATAATTTCTGAATAAAATTCTGGCGAGCTGTCAATGTTGTGATTGTAATAATCTAAACCCGCATCTTTAAGTTGCTTGCTTTGCGAATCGGTCAACATTCCCAAAGTCATGCAGGTTTCAAGCCCAGTTTTTTTCACTTCGTCAATTACGTGACAAATTTTTTCAACGTCGCGGTCATGCAAATTTCTCCAAGCCGCACCCATACAAAACCTTGATGCGCCCGCTTCTTTTGCCGCATTCGCCGCTTCCAGAATTTTAGAAATTTCCATCAAAGATTCTTTTTCCAAGCCAGTGTTGTAGTGCGCAGATTGTGGGCAGTATTTACAATTTTCGGGGCAAGAGCCAGTTTTAATGCTCAGCAAAGTGCTAATTTGAACTTTATTTGGCTCGTGAAATTGGCGATGAATTTCAGCAGCTTTAAAAACTAAATCGCTAAAAGGCAGCGCGAATAAGTCTAAAATTTCTTGCAGCTGAAAATCGTGACGAGTGCCAAAGTCATAGGCGGTCGACAAAGTTTTTTCGTTTTTAATTTCGTTAATTTCTTTCATTTTTTACCAAACAATAAGGCATTTAAAGAGTTCGCCCATTTGATTTGAATCAATTAAACGATCAACGCTTAAATTTATTTCTTCAGTTTTTGCTGGGTTTTTTGCTAATAAAACTTTTCTTCTCTCTTCAATTCCAAGGGTTTTCAAAAAATTTCTTTGAGAAACTAGCGAAGAATTTAATCCGCAATTTTTCACTATTTTTTCCAAAGATAAAAAATCAACCAAGGCAGTCAAATCGGCCTCTCCAACATTTTCTAAAACATCGCATTTTTTGTGATTTTTTATTGCCTGAAGAGTATTTACAAATTCATTTTTGTAATAGCCATAATCAATGTTGATAGCAATTCCACCTTGTTTTTTTAAGGCCTTGCAAAGCTCTTTCATAAAATTTCTTGCTTCAAAACTAAGCTCAAAAACTCCGCCAAATGGAGCCAAAAAAGAAACTTCTGTTTCAATAAAATCGTGAATTTTTTTATCAAACGGCGCGAGCGTAAATTTTTTATCAACAACAATTCTTTCGCGCCAGCCGCTTTCGGTAAAAACAAATTGATCGATTGGAAAGCAATCAAAAAGCTCGTTGCTTAAAAAAAAGATTTCGCAATCAGACCCCGTCGTGCGATGGGGTGACAAGCTACCTTTATCCCCGAAACCACTATTTTTTACCCCGTCGCATGTTGTCACGCCGTCGCACGTTGTCACCCCGTCGCATGACGGGGTCTCATCAGAAGCTGTTTTTACAACCGAAATATGCGATAAAAAATCGGCGAAATTTTCATGCCAAGAAACTGAAAAATTTGTTAAGTTTTTTTGCTGAACCTCGCGCAAAACTTCGCCAATTTCAATAATGTGAAAACTTGCGCGCTCAAGAAAATCAACAGCTTGTGCAATATTTTTGGCAGCGAGTTTTTTTATTGAGGAAAGAATGTCGTAAAACAGCGTGCCTTTTCCCGCGCCCATTTCAACAAAGGCAATTTTAGATTTTTTTGTTGCCGCAATTTGCAAAAAATAAGCCGCGAGAATTTCTCCAAAAACCTGAGAAATTTCTGGCGCAGTGATGAAATCGCAAGATTTTCCAATCGGATTTTTTTTGCGGTAATAGCCGCGAGACTCATCAAATAAAGCTTCTGACATGAAGCGGGAGATTTTCATGACGGAAATAAAAGAATTATAAAGCCCAATTCAAGAAGTTTTTAAGCAATCTCAAGCCAGACTCACCGCTTTTTTCAGGAAGAAATTGCGCACCAAAAACATTATTTTTAGCCACCGCAACACTAAGTTTTGAGCCATATTCCGCTTCTGCCAAAACCTCTTCTGCATTATCGCAAATAAAATGATAAGAATTGGCAAAATAAAAATGTTCTCCGCTTTCAATGCCTTCTAACAAAGGATGCTTGGCTTTTACGACAATTTCATTCCAGCCCATATGCGGAATTTTTAAGCCATTTTGCGCTGTAATTTTTTCAACTTTGCCCGAGATAAAATTCAAACCTTGATGTTTGCCGTTTTCAAAACCAATTGATGCCATAACCTGCATTCCAACACAAATTCCAAGCAGCGGCTTTTTTTCAATCAAAACTTGCTTATTAAGTTCTGGCAAAAGACCCGACGAAGTCAAGCCAGACATGCAATCGCCAAAAGCGCCAACTCCAGGCAAAAACAACCTATCAGCGCGAATAAGATCTGCAGAATTATTTGAGATTATTATTTCTTCTTTGCCACCAACCGCTCGCAAAGCATTGGCAACCGACTCAACATTTCCAGCGCCGTAATTTATGATTACCGTGGTCATGAGCTAGATTTTTTTAAGGATTTTGGATTTAACATTTCTTCACCAAAAGCAGAAATTTCTGAATCAAAATTTTGTACAAAACGCAAATTAGCGACCGTTGAGTTTTCGCCAAAAATCAATCCTGTGAATTGGTAGCTCTTTTTTTTAAGGTGTTCGGCGAGCCAATAATTGGCGTTGAGCGCAACAATAAAAGCTAAAGAAATTTCTAGAAATAATTGATCAAAACCAACAAAAAAACCCAAAGCCACATCCGCCAAAAGTAGCACGAAAAACTCTCGCCACATTTTGTGATAAAAAAACCAAAAAGGCCCGAATAAAAACGCAAAAAAGGAAAAACCCTCTTTGAGCAATTTTGCATCAGAGATTTTTCCTTCTTCATTTTTTTTGATTAACGCGCTGTAAAGTTTCATGAATTATCAAAAACTAAAAAGGGTCGATGCCCAAAAGGCGCCGACCCTTTTTTAAACTATTTCAAAGCCGCTTTAGCTTTTTCAACAATTTTTGCAAAAGTTTCTGGCTCGCGAATTGCAAGGTCAGAAAGAACTTTGCGATCTAAATCGATTTGAGCATTTTTCAAACCGCTGATAAATTTTGAATAGATCAATCCGTGTTCACGAACTGCAGCGTTGATACGTTGAATCCAAAGAGCGCGAATGTCTCTTTTTTTGTTACGACGATCGCGGTAAGCATATTGTAAAGCTTTTTCAACTTTCTCAATTGCAATGCGGTAGCAATTCTTAGCGCGGCCACGGTAGCCTTTCGCCATTTTTAGAATTTTTTTGTGTCTGGCGCGTTTAGTAACGCCTCTTTTTACACGACTCATGGGAACTCCTTATAAATATTTTAATTATCGGCTGTAAGGCATTTTGAATTTCAAAACGCTTGCTGAATGACCTTCAGAAAGAACTGCTTGGTTACGCAATTTTCTGATACGACTTTGGCTTTTCTTACCCAAATTGTGTCTTTTTCCAGCCTGCTTGTGAAGGATTTTCCCAGTGCCGCTAACTTTGAATCGCTTCTTAGCGCTACTGTTTGTTTTCATTTTTGGCATATCATTTTCTCATTTAAATTATTAAGCAGATTCAAAGGTAGAAAGCCGTAACCCAAGAACCAGTGGCCACAGACTTTTTTAAGGTCGCAACCGAGCCACCAACAAGACGCTGGGGCTAAAAAAAGCGAGAATTTTGTGTCAGTTGCAAGGTTCTTTTGTTTTCAAGGAGCGCAAGCGTATGAATAATACGTGCGCACCGCAGAAAGCAAAAAACCGCCGCAAATGGCGCAAAAGCCGAAGCTTTAGTAGAAAAAAGCGAGGATTTTGAGTGGTGGCTAGGCGCACCAATTTCGAGGAGCGCAAGCGTATGAATAATACGTGCGCACCGCAGATAATTGGAGCAACGACGCCAGCGCTCAAAAGCCGAAGCTTTTTGGTGGGATCAATAGGACTCGAACCTATGACCAAGACGTTATGAGCATCCTGCTCTAACCAACTGAGCTATGATCCCACATATCTCATCTCTAGCAAAGATGTCTTTGCCAAAAACAAGGGTGGCGCAACTTATTTGCCAACCTCTTTTTTGCAAGAAGTTTTAAGAACCTGTTTAGAATCTCTTTTATTCCCATATTTAGTCCTATTTCGGCTTATTTTTGATAAAATTTTTCAAAATATATCCAGATATTTATCAAAAAAACGTTCGAAATATGTCAAAATCTGAAAACAAAAAAGATCCTAAACAGGTTCTAAGACTTCGCTTTTGCAACCCCAACAAGAGCTGGGCGAATTAAGCGATCAGCGATTGAATATCCCGCTTGAATCACTTGAACAACAACTCCTTCTTCGGCATCGCTTTCTACCTGAGTTAAGGCTTCGTGAAAGTTGTGATCAAACTTTTCATTCAAAGGAAAAATTCTTTTGATGTGATTTTTCTCTAAAATTTTAAGCAATTCTTTTTCAGTCATCAAAATTGCATCAGCGTAATTTTTAATCGCTGGAACTTTTGCGATTTCTTCATTTGGCGCGTTGCTGCTTGCTAAAAAGAAATTTTCAACAACCACAACAAGATCGCTGGCAAAATTTGAAATAGCGAATTTTGAAGATTTTTCAATTTCTTCTCTCGATCTTCTGCGCACATTTTCTAATTCAGCTAAAGCGCGCAAAATTTTTTCATTCGACTCAACTAATTTTTGCTCAAGCCCAACAATTTTTTCTTCTGCTGAAGGCTGATTTTGAATTTCTTCTGAGTTGGTTTTTTCTGCTTCATTTACAGCATTATTTTGATCGGAATTTTTATTTTCTTCCATTTTTCTCCTTAAAATTAAATTTAAAATGTTTCGACAAATTATGAGTCATCAAACAAGTTTCAATAGGGTTGCTTTAATTTTTTCATTTTCTAACTTGAGGTTGAAATTTCCGAAAAACAAATCTCCTAAAATATGTCAGATACAATGTTAGATCAAGCCAATTACTTGGTTCCAATGGTTGTTGAGCAAACCGCAAAAGGCGAAAGATCTTTTGATATCTATTCGAGGCTTTTGAAAGAGCGCATCATCTTTTTATCTGGCCCAGTTAATGATCAGGTTTCTTCTTTAATTGTGGCTCAATTATTATTTCTTGAGTCGGAAGATCCAAAAAAAGACATTTATTTTTACATCAATTCTCCCGGTGGAGTCGTCACTTCTGGCCTCGCCATGTATGACACAATGCAATATATCAAGCCCGATGTTGCAACTCTTTGCATTGGTCAAGCCGCTTCAATGGGTTCTTTGCTTTTAGCCGCCGGAGCGCCTGGCAAAAGATTTTGTTTGCCAAACTCTCGCATTATGATTCATCAACCTTCTGGTGGATATCGAGGTCAAGCAACTGACATTGAAATTCATGCCCAAGAAACTTTAAGCCTCAAAAAAAGATTAAACGAAATTTACGCAAAACACACTGGTCAAAAACTTTCCGTGATTGAAAAATCAATGGAGCGCGACAATTTTATGTCCCCAGAAAAAGCCAAAGAATTTGGTTTAATTGACGAAGTTATCGAAAAAAGACCTGAAAAAATTTAACGAAAAAAAACTCGAAATTTATGACGAAAAAAAGCGATAACGAGCAAGAATTACTGTGTTCTTTTTGTGGAAAAAATCACAATGAAGTAAAAAAATTAATTGCTGGACCATCCGTTCTGATTTGCAACGAATGCATTGGTGTTGGGCTAGAAATTCTGCGCGAAGAGCAAAAAAAATCTCCTTTGCATAAAGGCGACGGCGAAAAACCAACTCCAAAAGATATTTTAAAAATATTAGACGATTATGTTGTTGGGCAGCAACATGCTAAAAAGGTTTTATCAGTTGCGGTTTACAATCATTATAAGCGAATTGACTCTGCTTTATCATCTAACTCTGACGATGTTGAGCTAAATAAATCCAATATTTTAATGATTGGACCAACTGGCTGTGGAAAAACTTTACTTGCTCAAACTTTGGCCAGAATTCTTGATGTGCCTTTCACAATGGCTGACGCAACTTCATTAACCGAAGCTGGATATGTTGGAGACGATGTGGAAAACATTATTTCACGACTTCTTCAATCGGCAAATTACGATATTGAAAAAACTCAGCGCGGCATAATTTATATTGATGAAATTGATAAAATTGCACGCAAATCTGAAGACAACACTCGTCGCGATATTTCTGGAGAAGGTGTTCAACAAGGATTATTAAAAATTATTGAAGGAACGGTCGCTTCAGTTCCAACTCAACCTGGTAGAAAAACCACTCAACAAGAATATGTTCAAGTTGATACTCGTAACATCTTATTTATTTGTTCTGGAGCCTTTTCAGGATTAGAAAAAATTATTAGTTCAAAAGGAAAAGGTTCAAGCATTGGATTTGGTGCTGACGTAAGATCAAAAGATGATAGCGATTCTAACAAAGATATTTTCAATAATGTTGAACCTGACGATTTAATTAAATTTGGATTAATTCCTGAAATTGTTGGTCGACTTCCAATTATTGCTCCTCTTGAAGGACTTACCGAAGATGATCTTGTTAGAGTTTTATCTGAACCAAAAAATTCTATTGTAAAACAATATAAAAAACTTTTTGCGATTGACAAAGTTGAGTTAAATTTCGAAGAAGATGCTTTAAAAGAAATGGCAAAAAAACCGATTTAATGCAAAACTGGACCACGCGGCCTAAGCGCAAACGCTGAGCCTATTTAACTTGATTTAATGTTTGAATCACCATCAGAAAAAAATATTAAAAGCGCGACTGTGACTAAAGAAGTTTTAACTGAAAAAAAACCATTAAAAATCACTTATCTAAGTGAAAAAGAATTATCAGAGCGAGTTGATAAAAAGATGGTTTCTGTTGTTAAAAAGAAAGCTGCTGATTAATAACTTTCTATATCACCTCAATTTCCAAAGCGTGCAAACCGCAATCAAACTCTTCTTTTAGCTCTTTGTTAATTTTGCGATGAACATTTATTCTGCTTAAACTATCAAATTCCTCAGCAGAAATTTTAATCGCAAAATGCGTTTCTCCACTTCCATCATCCCCTAAATGACCAGCATGAAGTTTTGAATTATTTACAACTTCCAAAACTTGTGGTTTGAAAGCTTTGATCAGCTTTTCTTCGATTCTTTTTTTCATGTTAATAACTTTGTTGATAAATTGTTAAAAAACTGCCACTTATTCACAAAAAAATTTCTATTAAAAAGTTATTAATTTTCTTAACATTTTTTTCACAATTTATCTGATTGTTAAAAACTAATAATTGTAAAAATAAAATTGTTAATAACTTTTATAAATCCTTTATTTTAAAGGATAAACTTTGTATAAAACTGTTAATAACTTTGTTAAAAATTTTTAATTAACTAATTCACAGCCCTAATAAAAATAACTAATCTCTTTAATGAATAAATTAATTAATACCCTTCTTAAAAAAGAAAAATCTTCTCAACCACCAGTTTGGGTAATGAGACAAGCAGGAAGATATTTACCAGAATATCGCGAAATCAGATCAGGTGTAAAAAATTTTCTAGAAATGTGCTACACCCCAAAATTTGCTTCAGAAGTTACTTTACAGCCAATTCGCAGGTTTGGATTTGATGCGGCAATTATTTTTTCAGACATTTTAGTAATTCCAGATGCTCTTGGTGTAAAAGTTGAATTTGTGAAAAATGAAGGACCAAAACTTGGAAAGTTTGAATTAAATAACTTAAAAACCTCTAACATAAAACATCATTTAAATCCAGTTTTTGAAGCGTTAGATATCGTAAAATCAAAATTAGATAGTCAAACAGCTTTAATAGGGTTTTCAGGTTCTCCTTGGACTTTAGCTTGTTATATGATTGAAGGTGGCGGATCAAAAAACTTTGAAAAAACTCGCCAAGTTGCAATGCGTGATCCGAAATATTTTTCAGATTTAATGGAAATATTAACGGTCAGCATCGTTGAATATTTATCTCTGCAAATAAAAGCTGGAGCTGATGTTGTTAAATTGTTTGATTCTTGGGCGGGAGTTTTGCCGCCAGAGCAATTAAGAAAATGGGTTATTGCGCCGACGAAAAAAATTGTTTTAGAACTTAAAAAATTACATCCAGAAATTCCGGTAATTTGTTTTCCAAGGGGAATTGGTTTGATGTATGAAGAATTTTCAAGAGAAGTTAATTCTCAAGGTTTAGCGTTAGATCAAAATTTGGAAAAAAATTGGGTGAGAAAAAATTTGCAGGAAAATTTAGGTCAAGTTGTACAGGGAAATCTGGACAATATTTTATTAGCTTTTGGATCGAAAGAAGAGATTAAAAAAGAAGTTTTAAATATTTTAGAAAGTTTTGGAAATAATCATTTTATCTTCAATTTAGGTCATGGAATTTTACCAGAAACGCCGATTGAAAATGTTGAATTAGTGATGAGTTTGGTTAGAAAATAATTTTATTCTGAATCTAAAGCTTGAATCCAAACTGAAGAAATTGCTTGTGCAGCAATTCCTTCTTCGCGTCCGATAAATCCGAGTTTTTCAGTTGTTGTGGCTTTAATATTTACTCGGCTTTTTTCAATTCCAAGAGCGCGAGCCATTTCTTCTTTCATCTGACTTTTAAACTTTAAAACTTTTGGTTTTTCGCAAATTAAAGTGATGTCTAAATTTAAAAGTTTCGCGCTTTTTTTAACTAAAAGTTGGCGGACAATTTTTAGCATTTCACGTGAATCAATATTTTTCCATCTTACATCTGTTGGAGAAAAATGTTCGCCAATATCGCCTTCGCCAATTGCTCCTAAAATCGCGTCCATCGCGGCGTGAATTCCAACATCACCATCTGAATGAGCGTCGATTTTTTTATCGAACTCGATATTTACGCCGCAAATTCTAATGAAATTATCTTCATTTTTTTCTTTTTGTCTAAAGCCGTGAACATCGAATCCAGTGCCGCAGCGATTTTCTCCTTTTACGTTTTGCACTAATAACGAAGCCATTCTACAAGCTCGATCGTAATCTTCTTGAGTGGTTATTTTAAAGTTATTTTGCGAACCAGGAACAATCGCCACAGGAATTCCGGCATATTCATTTAACGAAGAATCGTCGGTGAAATTAAGATCTTTAAAAGCGATGTGAGATTCTAAAATATCTTTATATAAAAACCCTTGCGGAGTTTGGGCGCGCCAGAGATTTTCACGCTCTAATGTCCACTCAATTTTTCCATCGGAATATTTTTTTAATGTATCTTCAACGGCAACAGCGGGAATAACTGCGGGATGAGTTTCTAATTTTTCTAAAATTCCATTAATCACGCGTTTTGAAACAAAAGGGCGAACGCCGTCGTGAATTAAAACCTTATTCGGAGAATAATCGCGCAAAGCTTCTAAACCAATTCGAATTGAAGCTTGTCTAGTTTCGCCGCCAAAAACAGGATTAAGAAGATCAAGACCAGCCGCCGCTTCTTCATAAAGAGAAATGTCGTCAGGATGAATAATGCAAATTACATCCGAAATTTGGGGATGGTTTAAAAATGCTAAAATCGAATGGCGTAAAAGAGGAGTTCCAGCGAGAGGTAAATATTGCTTTGGCAAACCTTCGCCTTGATTAAAACGATTTCCACGCCCACAAGCGGTGATTAATGCGACGATTTTTGGCATGATTTATTTTTTTCAATTCGGCTTTCCATTTCGCCGCGGAAATTTTTAATCAAGCCCTGAACTGGCCAAGCTGCAGCATCGCCAAGAGCGCAGATTGTGTGACCTTCAATTTGTTTAGTGAGATTGTAAAGTTGATCAATTTCTTCAATTTTAGCATTGCCATCAATCATGCGATCCATAATACGCATCAACCAGCCAGTGCCTTCGCGACAAGGCGTACATTGTCCGCAAGATTCATGTTTGTAGAAATGAGAAAGTCTTGCGATTGCAGCAACAACATCAGTTGATTTATCCATAACGATTACGCCAGCAGTTCCCAAGCCAGTTCCTGCCGCTTTTAAAGAATCAAAATCCATTAAAACTGTGTCGCAAATGTCTTTCTTAATCATTGGAACTGAAGATCCGCCCGGAATTATCGCGAGCAAATTATCCCAACCGCCGCGCACGCCGCCAGCATGTTTTTCAATTAGTTCTTTTAAAGGAATTCCCATTTCTTCTTCAACGTTGCATGGTTTGTTAACGTGACCAGAAATGCAAAAAACTTTTGTACCAGTGTTTCTTTCGCGACCAAGACCTGCAAACCAAGAAGCTCCGCGGCGCAGAATTTCTGGAACAACAGCGATTGATTCAACATTATTGATAATTGTTGGGCAGCCATAAAGCCCAACAAGTGCTGGAAATGGTGGTTTTAAACGAGGTTGACCTTTGTTTCCCTCGAGACTTTCAAGAAGCGCGGTTTCTTCTCCGCAAATATAAGCGCCTGCTCCGCGGTGAACATAAATGTCTAAATCCCAACCAGAATTGCAGGCGTTTTTTCCAATTAATTTTGCATCATAAGCTTCGTCAATTGCGCGTTGTAATGCGACAGATTCGTTATAATATTCGCCACGAACGTAAATGTAGCAAGTGTTGGAATTAATGGCGCGAGCGGCGATTAGACATCCTTCAATTAATTTATGTGGATCGTTGCGTAAAATGTCGCGGTCTTTACAGGTTCCTGGTTCAGATTCATCGGCGTTAATCACTAAATAATGCGGCTTGCCTTCTTTTGGATCAGTTTTTTTTGGTGCGAATGACCATTTAGTTCCGGTAGGAAATCCAGCGCCGCCGCGTCCGCGCAAGCCAGAATCTTTAACTTGTTGAATTAACCATTCACTTCCTTGATCTAAAAATTTTTTTGTATCAACCCAATCGCCTCTTTTTTTTGCAGAATCTAAATTTGCCGATTCAAATCCGTAAAGATTGGTAAAAATTTTATCTTGGTTTTTAAGCATTTTTTGGGAAATTTTTTACAAGAAAATCAGAAGAGCGCGGGAGCGTAAAATTGATTTTGCTAAAATCAAGGATGACAAATTTTGGAGAAAGTTTGGCGATAAATATTTTTTTAATTTGGCGTTATTTTAATAATCAGAAATTTTCTAGACCCCGTCATGCGACGGGGTGACAAGTTGAGAGTTAACAAGTGAGTTATTTTGACAAGCGAGCTATTTTGACAAGTGAGTTATTTTGTCACCCCGTCGCATGACGGGGTCTAGAAAATTTCTGCTGATTATTTTTAAGGACTTAAGAATCAGATCCTAAATAGGTTCTCAGAAAAATTTTGTGCAAAAAACTACACAAAATTTTGTCTTAATTTTTTTAAGACTAATAGATTGATTAAAAAATAATGCGTAAATAAAAATCGCCTCAAATACTCGTCTTGGTAAAATTACATCCCCAATAAATTAAGGAAATTTCAGTGCTCAAAATCCAAAATATTTTGAAAAATATCCTCATATTGTCTCTTGTGACAATGCAATTTTCTTGCGTGCGCGGCAAGGTAGATCCGTTTGATCTTCAAAATGGTCTTAGCAAAAGAGAAATCAAAGATACTTTGATGAAAACTCCAGAAAGAAAATCAAAAAAACAAGATTCTCAAAAAGACGAAGTTGCTATTCCTCAGGTTTCTAAGCTTATAGTTACGCCACCGCCACCAGTTATCGGGGGCAGTAAAACGCTATCTTTTTCAGTGACCGATCAGGTTCCTTTAAAAGATGTTTTGATTGAGCTTGGTCGCGTTGCGCAAATTGATGTGGATCTTGATCCAAGCATTTCTGGCGGCGTTATTATCAACGCAAAAAATCGTCCTTTTAAAGAAGTAATTGATCGCATTGCCACTCTTGGAGGCTTGCGCTATAGTTATCAAAACGGAGTTTTGCATTTTGAGCGCGATACGCCGCACATGAAAAATTATTTTGTTGATTACTTAATCGACGGACAACTTTGGTCAGATGTTGAAACCAATGTTACCGCCATTTTGTCTAACTCAAGCGCGTCTGCAGTGGCTCCTGAAGGAGAGTCTGCTTCTGCATCTTCTTCGATTTCTTCAAATAAATCTGCTGGAATACTTTCAGTTTTTGCTACCGACAAAGAACATGCAATGATCGAAAGCTACTTGGCAGACGTTGAACAAGCTGCTTCTGCACAAGTTTTAATTGAGGCAAAGGTTGTTGAGGTTGGGCTAAACGAATCATATAAAACTGGTATTGATTGGACAGTTTTGGGTAAGCAAAATTCGATTACTGCTAGAAATGGTTTTGCTGCTGGTAGTGGAATCACTTATATTGCAACAGAGCTTTTTAATTCTGATCTTGCTGCATCAGTTAATGCTTTGGAGATTTTTGGATCAACGCGTACGATTTCAAGTCCAAGAGTTCATGCAATCAATAATCAAAAAGCATCTTTAAATTTTGGCGACAAGTTGGTTTATTTTAAAATTGATTCTAATCAAAGTACGGTGACAGCAACAACCTCCACAACAACCTCGAATATCACAACTACCAAACAAGAAGAAGAAATTGGTGTGCAACTTGACATTACTCCGTCAATTAATTTTAGAACCGGTCAAATTGTGATGAATATAAAACCATCATTATCGGTTCAAAATGGTGAGGCGGTAGATCCAGCTTCTGCAGTAAATAAAGTTCCAATTATCAACAAAAGAGTGGTTGATACAATTGCTAAAATCAAAAGTGGACAAGTTATGGTGATTGGGGGCTTGATGAAAGATACCACAAAAAATACAGATTCTGGAGTTCCTCTTTTAAGCAAACTTCCACTTCTAGGATGGTTGTTTAAATCAGTCTCAAAAGAAACTACTGTTACTGAAACTGTAATCTTTATTAAGGCAACAATTGTAAAATCTGGGGCGGGCGGAGTAGGCAAAATCGACCGCGACTTCCAGCAAAAATTCGACACTAACCGCCGTCGCTTTTTCGACAATTAGTCATGAAATCAATTCTAAAATATATTCTTCTGGCCGGTATTAGAGATCGTCTCTATATCGGCCTTTTCGTTACTTTGGTGGCATCTTTTTCGCTCTCAATTTTTTTGGGCTCAACCTCATTCGTTGAAGCTCAACAAACAACCTCAGCCTACATTGCTGGCTCGTCTCGGGCAATTCTTGCAATTGGCATGATTTTGTTTGTTTGTTTAAGTGTGGCGCGCGCTTTTGAAAATAAAGAAGTTGAATTCATTATTTCAAAATCAATCTCGCGCGAGCAGTTTATTTTAAGCTACATTGCCGGATTTTTTCTTGCCGCTTTTCTGATTTTTATTCCTTTAGTTATCGCAATTTTAGTTGTTACTCAAGCTAATAAATTTGGTTTGTTAATTTGGTCGGCAAGTTTGCTTTCTGAGTTGATGATCGTGATTTCTTTTTCTCTTCTCGCCTCTTTAATTCTGAAAAATTCCTTTTCGGCAATCATGGCTTCTTTTGGTTTTTACATGATTTCGCGCTTGATGGGAGTTTTTGTTTTGGCAATTAATTTGCCGCAAGATGTTGCCCAAGCCAAAAATCAAGCTTTAGGTCTTAGCTTAAAATTGCTTTCCGCGCTATTTCCGCGTTTAGATCTTTTTACGCAAAGCGACTGGTTGTCTTACGGAGTTGCAAATGGAGGCAATTTAAAAATTATTTTTATTCAGGCGTTAATTTACATTCCGCTCATGATTTTCATGGCTTTTCACGATTTTAAAAAGAAGCAATTCTAAATGAGCTTCCGACTTTTTTATCACCTATATTCTCACAAAATTTTCTTTTGGCTTTTTGTTCTAGCTTTTGCTTGCCAAATTTTCTTTTGGAAAAAAACCGAAAGTTTAAAGCCAAGTTTTGATATTGTTCCGCCCGCTCCAAATCAATATGTGGTTTCAGCTCTTTCTCTTGGCGACAAAGAATTTCTTTTCCGTGTTTTAGCAACGCGACTACAAAACTCTGGCGATGTTTTTGCAGGATTTTTGTCTTTAAAAGATTACGATTATTCCCGTGTTTATCAATGGATGACAACTCTTGACACGCTTAATGCTAAATCAAATTTCGTTCCGGCAATTGCCGCTTATTATTACTCGCAAACCCAAAAAATCGAAGATGTTCATTACGTTGTCGATTATCTCGAAGAGCATTCCGCAAAAGACATTGACGCCAATTGGTGGTGGCTTTTTCAAGCAACTTATGTTGCCAAGAAAAACATGGGCGACATGAATCGCGCTCTTGAAATTGCTTACAAACTCAGCGAAAACAACGCGCCAAGTGCGCCATTTTGGACAAAACAATTGCCTGCGTTTTTGCACGAAGAAATGGGCGATGCTTGTATGGCTTTTACGGTGATTGAAAGTCTTATCAAAGAAAGCGAAAGCGGTGCGCGCCAAATAAAGCCAGAAGAGTTAAATTTCATGCGCCATTTTATCAATGATCGCTTGGCAAAATTGAAAAAACAAAAATTTGATCCGCGCCAATGCCAGAAAAATTAAAAAAAGAAATCAGCTCGATAGTTGCGAGTGCGTTAAAAGAAGATTTTGCTTTTGATGACGTCACCTCCGATTTAACAATTCCGGTTGGTCGAGTTGTGTCCTTTGATATCAATGCCAGTGTAGATATTATTTTTTGTGGAAGTGAAATTCTAAACGAAGTTTTTTCTCAGTTAAAAAAATCTAAAAAATTCAAAAACTCCAAGCTCGATTTAAAAATTTTAGCAAAAGATGGCGAGTTTTTGCGTTCAGAAAAATCAATTGCTCGCGGCAAAGGCGATGCAAAATTAATTTTTGCTGCCGAAAGAGTTGCTTTAAATTTAATCCAACATTTAAGCGGCGTGGCAAGCTTAACGCAAAAATTTGTGCAAGAATTAAATGACAAAAAAATTAAAATTCTCGATACTAGAAAAACCATTCCCACATTGCGCGCCCTAGAAAAATACGCCGTTTTGATGGGTGGCGGAAAAAACCACCGCTTTAATTTAAGCGACATGATTTTAATAAAAGACAATCACATTGCCGCAGCGGGCAGCGTTGTAAAAGCAATTGAAGCGGCAAAAATCGGCGCGAAGAAATTAAAAATTGAAGTTGAATGCGACACGGTTGAGCAGGTTGTAGAAGCAATAAAATCAAAGCCAGACATCATCATGCTCGACAATATGAAAATTGCTGACATCAAAAAATCAATTCAACTAATTAACAAAAAAGCCCAAATCGAGATTTCTGGTGGAGTGAATTTAAAAAATATCAAAAAATTTTCTGGGCTAAAAATAGATTTCATTTCCGTTGGATCTTTAACGCATTCGGCGCGCGCTGTGGATATTGGGCTAGATATTTGCGACAATCTTTTGATGTCGGATTTTTAATTGAAAAAATGAAAAGAAAATAATGACTAAAATTACCCAAGCTTTCATTTTTGCTGCTGGTCGCGGTGAGCGCATGAGGCCTCTGACTGACTCAATTCCTAAGCCATTGGTTAAAATTAATGGCAAGGCAATTATTGATTATGCGATTGAGAAATTGGATGCAATTTCGGACATCAAAAAAATTATTATTAACGGATTTTATCTCGCCGATCAGATTGAGGCGCACGTTAAAAATTTGAATAATCCAAAAATTATTTTTTCGCGCGAAAACGAAAAAATTGAAACTGGCGGCGGGCTTGTTTTTGCGGGCGATAAAATTGATTTAAACTCGCCGCTTTTAACTCTTAATGGCGATGTTTTGTGGCAGGATCTTGGCGAAAATTCTGACATTCAAAATATCTGTAACGCTTGGCAAAAAGCGGATTGCGATATTTTGCTGGGGTTGAAGAAGGTTGAAGATTATATGGGCTATGAAGGAAAAGGAGATTTTAATTTTGACAGCAAAAATCTGAGCAAATTTTTTGATGAAAAAATGAGTCACGCTTTTGTTGGTTTGCAAATTATTAATCCAAAAATTTTGGAAAAATCGCCAGCAAAATGCTTTTCAATGTCGCATTTTTATAAAGAGGCGGTTGGAGAAAATGGCTCGATGCGAGGCGTTGGCGCGGTTGAGCTTGAGGGAAAATATTTTCACATCGGAGTGGTTGATGCGATTAGAAAAACGGAAGAAAGGCTTTGTGTTAATGCGTAATAGTTGTTTTCGCGCGTCCGTCACCCTCACCCCAACCCTCTCCCATCAAGGGAGAGGGAGATAAACCGAAATCCACACTAACCTTTGCCTCAAGGAAAGAGCGTTAAGTTGAAATCGTACTAACTCCCTCTCCCTTGATGGGAGAGGGTTGGGGTGAGGGTGACGGAAATGTTGCCCGAGTAAAAGCCGCGTCATTCGACGGGGTGACAAATCTCTATTTAAGGACAAAATGAAAATAGTTTCTTGGAATATTAATTCGCTAAGGCTGCGCCTGCCTTTGCTAAAGAAATTTGTTGCCGAGAACTCGCCAGATTTGGTTTGTTTGCAGGAAATAAAGGTTCAGGATTCAGATTTTCCGCTTCTCGAAGTGAAAGCTTTGGGTTTTGATTTTGTTGAGTTCTCGGGCGAAAAATCTTACAACGGCGTGGCGATTTTATCGAAATTTCCACTCAGCGAAGTTAGCAAGATTGACGTGCTAAATTATGGTCACAAACGTCACATTTCGGCGAAAGTTAAAGATGTTGAGATTCACAACTTTTACGTGCCAGCGGGTGGCGACATTCCTGATGTGACGCTAAATGATAAATTTGATCACAAACTAAAATTTGTTGATTGGATGGCCGAATTTTTTAGCCGCATACACGATTCCAATATTGACGAAACAGGATCCTTCTATTTAGGGGGATCTAGTCGACGCGTTAGCGCGACGATGGGGGCACAAAAGAAAATCATTCTTGTCGGAGACCTAAATATTGCGCCGCTGGAACATGATGTTTGGTCGCATAAACAGCTTCTAAAAATTGTTTCGCACACGCCAATTGAAGTTGAAAAAATGGAAAATCTTCGTCACAGTTTGGGCTGGATTGACACGCACAGAAATTTTGTTGATGAGTCGCAAAAGCTTTATTCGTGGTGGAGTTATCGCGCCAAAGATCCGCTTGGAGCGGACAAGGGTCGTAGACTTGATCACATTTGGGCAACTCCGAATTTGAAAAATCATATTAAATCGATGAAAATTTATCGCGATTTTCGTGCAGAAAATCAGCCTTCAGATCACGTTCCAATTGAAACAGTTTTTGATTTCTCATGAAAAAAATTTTGATTAAGTCACGAGAAGAAATGGCGAATTTTGCCAAAGAAATGGCGAATTCAGCAAAGGTTGGCGATGTTTTTGGTTTAAAGGGAACTTTGGGCGCGGGCAAAAGTTTTTTTGCCAAGAATTTTATTAATGAATTGCAGCAAAAGCCAACCGAAGTTTTGAGTCCAACTTTCAACTTGGTTTATTCTTACGAAACTAGAAATGGTGAAGTTTTTCACTTCGATTTATATCGCTTAAAATCAGCAGAAGAACTTGAAAATATTGGTTTTTTTGACGCTTTAAAAAGCGGAATTTGTTTGATTGAATGGCCAGAAGTTGCGGCAGATTTTTTGAAGAAAAATTATTTTGAAATTGAAATTAAAACTGTTACAAGCAATGAAGAAGCGCGAGAAGTTATTGTTTTACAACCTGCTTAATAAATTTTTGAAAATCATCAGCTTTTTCAAAGTTTTTGTAAACAGAGGCAAATCGCACAAAAGCAACTTTGTCTAGTTTTTCTAGTGCCGACATAACCAACTCGCCGATTTTTGAAGAAGTAATTTCGGTTTCATTTTCCATTTCCAGTTGGCGCACAATGTTGTTTACTAATTTCTCAACTTGTAGCTCGGCAACTGGTCTTTTTCTAACCGCCATTCCAACTGATTTTCTTAATTTTTCTGGATCAAAAATTTTCTTTTCGCCGTTTTTCTTAATCACCACAATTTCTCGCAATTGCACGCGCTCAAATGTTGTGAAACGTGAATCGCAACTTGTGCAATAGCGACGACGTTTTACCGATTCTCCGTCGTCGGGAATTCGGCTATCTTTAACTTGTGTTTCAATATTTCCGCAAAATGGGCAGCGCATAAGAAAATTTTTTCAAAATTTTGTTTTTTAATCGGTGTTCTTTTCAGTTAGAGCCGCCTTAATAAACCCTTCCAAATCGCCATCTAAAACGGCTTGAATGTTTCCAGTTTCAAAATCGGTGCGCAAATCTTTTACCATTTGATAAGGATGCAAGACGTAAGAGCGAATTTGATGTCCCCAACTATTGTCGGTTTTTTCACTTTCGCTTTTTGCTAAAGCTTCTTTTTTCTTTTTAATTTCCAAATCAAAAAGTCGCGACTTGATCATTTTCAGGCATTCGGCGCGATTTCTAATTTGTGAGCGATCGGTTTGACATTGTGCGACAATGTTGGTTGGCAAATGCGTAATGCGCACGGCAGAATCGGTGGTGTTTACGCCCTGACCTCCCGGCCCAGAAGCGCGAAAAACATCAATGCGCAAATCTTTTTCCAAAACTTCAATTTCGATTGTTTCATCAATTTCTGGATAAACCCAAACCGAAGCAAAGCTGGTTTGGCGTTTGTCATTGGCGTTAAAAGGCGAAATGCGTACCAAACGATGTACGCCAGATTCTGTTTTCATCCAGCCGTAAGCAAAGTTGCCAGAAATTTTTAATGTTGCTGAGCGAATTCCCGCTTCTTCTGCTTCGAGATAATTGACAATTTCAACTTTGAATTTTTTTGAAGAAGCAAACCTTTCATACATGCGAAGTAACATTAAAGCGAAGTCGCAAGAGTCAGTTCCGCCCGCGCCAGCATTAAGATCAACGAAGCAATTATTGCTGTCGGCTTCGCCAGAAAACAAGCATTCAATTTCAAAAGTTTTGGCGGTTTTGCTTAAAGCAAAAAGGTTTTTTTCAATGTCGGTTAAAAGCTGCGAGTCGCCTTCTATCTTAGCTAAATCGAAATATTCGTGATTGTCTTTTAAGCCAGTTTCAATTGCTAAA
>CAYVKI010000017.1:3160-24363 GCA_964452075.1 uncultured Rhizobium sp. | reverse complement strand
AAATAACGGCGTTTTGCTCTTTTTTTAAGCGGAGAATTTCTTCTTCTAAATTAGTAGGGATTTGGTACATATAAATTTTTACTTTTGGACGAGTTAGACCCCGTCATTCGACGGGGTGACAAAAAATAAACAAAAAGAATCACTAGAAAAAGTTGTCATGCCGTCTTTATGACGGCATCTATCACAATCCTACAATTTCAAAAACTTCTTTTTTAGTTTTGGCAGCAATTTCTTGCGCCTTTATTTTGCCATCATTTAAAACCTGACGAACATAAGACTGATCTTGTTTAAAGCGGCTTAAATTTTCCTGAATTGGACGCAATTTTTCAATCAAACTTTCAGCCAAATCAGCTTTAAATTTTCCGTTTCCCGCAACTTCATATTCTTTTGCCAGAGATTCTGGCGACTTGCCTGAGGTGGCAGAAAAAATATTAAGTAAGTTGAAAATTTCCGCACGAGATTCGTCAAAAGTGATTGTTGGCAGCGAATCGGTTTTGGCTTTTTTAATTTTCTTTACTATGTCTTCTGGTTTATCAGTTAAGTTGATTCGCGACAAATCTGACTCATCTGACTTGCTCATTTTTTTGGCGCCATCTTGCAAGGACATAATTCGCTTAACTTCCTTGATAATCATTGGTTCTGGCAGTTTAAAATATTCACAGTCAAAACGGCGATTAAAGGCTCCAGCAATGTCACGAGTTAATTCAAGATGTTGTTTTTGATCTTCACCAACTGGAACTAAATCAGCTTTGTAAAGAAGAATGTCGGCAGCCATTAAAACTGGGTAGGAGTAAAGACCGAGATTTTCATCTTTTGCTGCCTTTTCCTTAAACTGCGTCATACGATTCAACCAACCCATCGGCGTTAATGTGCCAAAAACCCAAGCCAATTCTGCATGTTGTTCAATTTCACTTTGCACAAAAATTGTCGATTTTTTTGGATTCAAACCGCAAGCCAAATAAATTGCCGCCGCATCAAAAACATTTTGTTTTAATTCTTGCGGATTTTGCGGCAGCGTAATTGCGTGTAAATTCATCACGCCAAAAAAACAGCGATGCGTGTTTTGCAAATCAATCCAATTGGCAATTGAGCCGAGATAATTTCCGAGATGTAAATTTCCTGTTGGCTGAATTCCTGATAAAACCGTTTTCATGATAAAATAGTTTATTGCTTTTGAAGGGCGCGGCATCTTAACTTTGTGATCTTGTAAGGCAAGTGGATGGTCGCTGATTTTGGCATGAAAATGTCTGAAAATTAGAGGAAAGTCCGGACTCTCCAAGGGGAAAATATCAGTTAATGGCTGACCGCGCTGCTTGAATAAACTAGAGCAGCCGAGGGCAAGTGTCACAGAAAACAAACCGCTGATTATCGCTTTCCATGATCCCCTTATTTAAGGGGATCGAGTCGACGCGTTAGCGCGACGATGGGGTTGCATAAAGCAAGGGTGAAAACGCGAGGTAAGAGCTCACGCGCTTGTATGGCAACATACATTTGGATAAACCCTATTTAGAGCAAGACCAAATAGGAGTGGCAAGTTCTTTAATGAACAGGTGTCCCTTGCATCGTCACTCGGGTAGGTTGCTTGAGGTTAGTGGCGACGCTAATCCTAGATGAATGACTGTCGCTTAAGAAATTAAGTACAAAATCCGGCTTATAGCTTGTCTTACATTTTTCACCCTCACCCCAACCCTCTCTCAATCAAGGGATAGGGAGTTAAATCGAAATCATACTAACCCTCTCCCTTGATTGAGAGAGGGTTGGGGTGAGGGTAACCTTAGGATCAACAATATACAAATTACGATTTAAAAATGCTTTCAACCAACGAAATTCGTACAAAATTTTTAGATTATTTTGCAAAAAACGGACATGAAATTGTGTCGTCTTCGCCACTAATTCCGCATAACGATCCAACTTTGATGTTTACAAATGCTGGCATGAATCAGTTCAAAAACTACTTCACTGGCGTTGAAGTTCCAAAATTCAAACGCGCCGCCACTTCGCAAAAATGCGTGCGCGCCGGCGGCAAACATAACGATCTCGACAACGTTGGCTACACCGCGCGTCACCACACTTTTTTTGAAATGTTGGGCAATTTTTCTTTCGGCGACTACTTCAAAGAAGAAGCGATTTTTTATGCGTGGAATCTTTTAACCAAAGAATTCGGCATCGATTCAAAAAAACTTTTGGTCACGGTTTATCACAACGATGATGAAGCGGCAAATCTGTGGAAAAAAATCGCGCAATTGCCCAATGAAAAAATCATCCGCATCGCAACAGACGATAACTTTTGGTCAATGGGAGACGTTGGCCCGTGCGGCCCTTGTTCAGAAATTTTTTATGACCACGGCGATAAAATTTTCGGCGGCGTTCCCGGCAGCAAAGATCAAGACGGCGATCGTTTTATTGAAATCTGGAATTTGGTTTTCATGCAATTTGAAAAAAGCAAAGACGGAACGATGAAACCACTTCCAAAACCCTGCATCGACACTGGAATGGGGTTGGAACGCTTGAGTTCAGTGCTTCAAGGAAAGCATGACAATTACGAAACTGATTCGTTTCAGAATTTGATTTCGGACGTTAAAAAACTCATTTAAACTCAGCAATTAAGACTTAAGAAAATCACAAAAATGCAACTTTTACGCCACCCTTAAGCCAAACCAAAATGAGGTTTTTCCATAGCTGCGCAAATCGAGAAATTTAATTTTATCCGCAAAAATATTTTCTAATTTTATATTGCTTGGAAATTCAACAACGAGAAGTGTTTTTTCTTTGATAAAGCCTGAATCTAAAAGACTTCCGACAATCGCTTGATAATCTTCGCAATAAGGAGGATCGATAAAAATGAGGTCAAAAACCTCGTTGCTTCTTGGCAAATTTTTTGCGTCTAAGCAAATTATTTTTGTGTAATTTTCCACCCCTAAAGCTTTAGAATTTTTTGCAACGAGATCTAGGTGACTATTATTATTATCAACAAAAGTCACAGATTTTGCTCCACGAGATAAAGCTTCAAAACCAACAGCGCCAGTGCCGCAACAAAGATCTAAAACTTTTGATTCAACTATTTCAAAGCCGATCTCTTTAATAAATTTTGCGGAAGATAGAATGTTAAAAAGTGATTCGCGATTTTTGTCAGTTGTTGGGCGCAAAGCAAGATGATCTGAGGAAGCCAGATTTTTGCCACGAAATTTACCAGCAACTATACGCATTGAAAACGCGATTTATCGGCATAATACGAGCCGAGAATTTTCACATCTTTGGCAAAAAATTCTAATTCCTTTAAGGCTTGCGAAACATTTTGTTGATTTTCATGACCCTCAATAATCACAAAAAATGCCGCTTGTTTTGAAGATCCGCCACGAATGAAACTTTCAATTTGCATCATTCCCACAGAGTTTGTGGCAAAGCTGCCAATAGCTTTGTAAAGCGATCCGGGATAGTTTTTAATGGTAAAAATAATTGAGGTAATTACTGGAGAAATTTCTGGATTTGCTTCTGATTTTTTTTGCGAAATTACAATGAATAAAGTCGAGTTATTTTGCAGATCTTGCATTTTTTCTCTAACAATTTCCAAGCTATTGACTTGCGCCGCAACTTTTGAACAAAGTGCCGCTTTGCTTTTATCTTGAGCCAAAGCAACAAATTTTGCCGCTTCGGCAGTGTTTGAAGATTCGCAAACTTCAACTCCGAGTTCGCGCAAATTATTTTTACATTGCATCAAAGCTTGCGGATGAGAATAAACTTTTTTGACATCTTGAATTGTCGCGCCTTTTACCGAAGCCAAACAATGCTCTATCTCAACAAAATGTTCGGCAATTATTGAAACATTATATTCTTGCAGCAATTCGTGAATTTCTGAAACCCTTCCCGCTGAAGAATTTTCTAGTGGAATCATTCCCATTTCCACCTGCCCCAAAGCCACAGCACGAAAAACATCAACAAAACTTGAGAAAGCCTGAGATTCAAATTCGGGATAAAATTTTTCACAGGCGAGATTAGAATTTGCTCCTCTTGAGCCTTGAAAAGCGATTATTTTTTTCATCAATTGCAAAGCTACATATTTTTAAAACCAACGCGGAAATAGGCGTATCCAGTAATCACAGTAAGGAATGAGGCTAAAATAAAAAGAATTTTTGAGGCATAAACCACAAAACTCACAATTAGAAATTTCATATCCATTTCAGCCCAACTGCTCATCAAATAATATAAAGTGTATGACGAGCCTTTTTCACCAAGCAGCATTCCTGTTATAGCCGTCATCTGTACGGCAGTTTTATATTTTGCCAATTTACTAACTGGAACGCTCACGTGAAGTTCGGCCAGAAATTCGCGCAAGCCAGAAACCAAAACTTCGCGACAAATGATAATTAAACCTGGAATTAAAATCCAAAAATCGTGATTGTTAAAATTTATTAACATCACAATCGCCACTATCACCAAAAGCTTGTCAGCAATTGGATCTAAGCATTTACCAAAGTTAGATTGAACTTTTAAAGCGCGAGCAAAATATCCATCAAAATAATCAGTAATTGCAGCAATCGCAAAAAGTGTTGCCGCTATTAGATTTGCAACCATGCCCTCTATGTAAAAAGACATAATTAGAACAGGAATTACAAAGAGACGAAAAGATGTAAGAAAATTTGGTATTTGTTTCATTGTTTGTTGTTTGTTCAATCTGCTGTTTGGTTTTTGATTTGAGCTAGAATTTACCTAGCGCGGGTTTGCTTAAATTGAATTTTTTTAAACTTTATTCTCACTTTTTTTTGAAACTGTTTCAATTTTCATTTGCGCCTCTTCCAATCTTTTAGCGCAATGTTCTTTTAGCAAAGCGCCCTCTTCGTGCAACTCAATCATCGATTCGAGGCTTATTTTTTGCGAAGATATGATTTCCACAATTTCTTCAAGACGCTCTAAAGCTTCTTCGAACTTCATTTTTGCTATTTTTTTCTCAAAATTTTTAGAAGTGTCTTTTGTCATATTTTATTTCATAAAATCAAAAAGCGGAACTTCACCGCCTTCTTTGTCGGTAAGGCGAATTGGATATTGGTCAGAAAAACAAGCGTCACAATATTGCGGATTTTCGTTATTTCTTTTGCCAGCAATAATTGCACGATAAAGACCATCAATTGAGATATATCCCAGACTGTCCGCTCCAATCATTTTTCTGATTTCTTCCACCGAAAGTTTTGAAGCTATCAAATCTTCTTTTTCAGGAGTATCTACACCATAAAAACATGGAGAAATTGTTGGCGGACTAGCAATTAAAAGGTGAACTTCTTTTGCTCCAGCGTCACGAATCATTTGCACAATTTTTTTCGAAGTTGTTCCGCGAACAATGCTGTCATCAATTAAAACAACTCTCTTATCTTTAATAACCGCTAAGTTTGCATTATGTTTTAACTTAACGCCAAAATGCCTGATTTTGTCGGTTGGCTCAATAAAAGTTCTGCCAACGTAATGGTTGCGAATTATGCCAAGCTCAAAGGGAATTTTTGATTCAAGAGCATATCCAATTGCAGCAGGAACTCCAGAATCAGGAATTGGCACAATAACATCAGCATCAAGTTTTAGTTCTCTAGCTAATTCAATGCCAATATTTTTGCGCATTTCATAAACGTTTTTTCCTTCAAGCAAACTGTCGGGGCGAGAAAAATATACATATTCAAAAATGCAGAATTTTGAAGGAGCAACTGAAAATGGCTGAAGCGATTTTATTCCGTCTTCACTGATTACAACCATTTCTCCATGCTCAATATCACGCTCAAATTTTGCTCCGATGATGTCGAGCGCGCAAGTTTCGGAAGCGATTACATAAGCTCCATCTCCAAGTCTGCCTAAAACCAAAGGACGAACTCCGTTTGGGTCGCGCAAGGCGATAATTTTTCCTTCGTGAATAATAACCAAAGAAAATGCTCCTTCAATTTGAGAAACAGCATCAATGATTTTTTCGTTTAAAGTTGGTTTTTGACTTAAGGCAATAAGATGAATAATAACTTCAGTGTCCATTGTCGACTGAAAAATAGAACCGCGCTTAATGAGTTTGTTGCGCAGAGTCATGGCATTAGTAAGATTGCCGTTATGCGCTAAAGCCAGAAATCCACAACTTAACTCAGCATAAATTGGTTGGTGATTATGAGCGCTTTTTTTGCCAGCGGTTGAATATCTAACGTGACCAATTGCAATATCGCCCTCTAGCTTCTTCACAATTTCTTGCGACGTAAAGTTGTCAGCCACAAGGCCGTCAGCAAAATGCGCCGAAAAAAGCGAACCCGACATCGTCACAATTCCAGCCGCTTCTTGACCTCTGTGCTGCAAAGCGTGCAGCCCAAGAGCCGTATTTACTGCGGCATCAGGGGAACCATAAATTGCAAAAACTCCACACTCTTCTTTTAACTCGTCAAACATATTTTAAGTAGCTTTGTCTATTTAGAGACCGTCGCGTAAATCAAGTTTTTCTAAGAAGTTTTTGTGATTATAATTTTTTTCAAAGGTAAGCGTACCTAGATGTACGTGCGTTTGAAAAAAAATTAGAATTGCGAAAAATTCGACGAAAAAGTTGGTTTACGCGACGGCCTCATTTAATTGAGTCGTAATTTGCTCGCGACATTAGATATTTATACACGATCAAATTTTCCATAATGCGCTGTACGTAATTTCTAGTTTCGGCATAAGTAATTAGCTCAATCCAATCAACAACCATGTTTAAATCTTCTTTTTTACGAGGATCATAAAATTCATTAATCCAACGCTGCGTAGCATTTGGACCAGCATTATAAGAAGCAATCGCCAACATTTCTGAACCATCAAAACGATCTATCATTTTTTTAATGTAATGAGAACCAAATCTAACATTATATTTAATGTCGCTTGCTAATCTATTTCTATCGTAAGGAATTCCCAAATCTTTAGCTATAAGCTTTGCCGTTTCTGGCATAACTTGCATAAAGCCCACAGCTCCAACGTGACTCAATGCCGAAGGAGCAAAACCACTTTCTTGTTTAACAATTGCGTGAATTAGAGGAGCATATTCGTCATTTGAAATTTCTTTTACGATTTGAAATTTATCTTTAATGAAAAAAACATTTTTCTTTGAAGCTACTCTCGAAAGCTTAACATCAAGTTGCTGATCGCCAATTTCATTTGAAAGACCCATAATAATTGCAACTTCGCCATCACTTGCAGAATTATTAATTGACCATTCCATAATTTTTCCAGCATCTGATTTTTTACCCATTATGGTTAATAAATAAGCCACCTGCGCCGCTCTTGATGACGACATTTTTATCATATCTCTAACAGTAATATCAGGATCTTTTGGAAGAATTATATCTTCTTGCGCACCAATTGGATCAATAGCGCGATGCTTGTGAATTGCCAATTGTCCGTAGAAAAATATTGGATATTGCGCCGCAATTTTATACCAACTCGCTGCCTTTTCTTTGTTTTTCATCGCTTCCGATGCCATTCCCAACCAATAAGCGGCACGCGATAATGTTACTGGTTGCAGCACATTTCGATAAAGGTTTTCAAATTTTTCATATGCTATTTTTGGCTCATCTAAGAATCGCAACGCAACCCAACCAGTGAACCATTCAGCTTCCCAAAAATTAGATGCGGTAGCCGGAAGTCCATGCTTATAAATTAACTTATAAGCCATTTTATATTTTTTTTGCTTCAACATTTCGCGCGCATAAAGGTTGCGCAAACTCCACCATTTTTCTGGAAACTGAACATTTTCTGGCAGATCGACCAAAATTTCTAAAAGATCATCTATGCGATCTTTTGACTTATACCATATGGCTCTGCGATATGATAATCCTTCGTTAGATCTTAGTTTTCTTGGTACAGACAAAACTATTTTGTCAATATATTTTGGCGAATCTTGAATCTCAATTATTGCTGAAAATAACGATTGATAATCTTCATTTACAAAATTCATTAAACGCTTCGCGTCAGATATTTTAGAGTCCCACAATAAACGATCGATACGATTTATGTGATCAACTTGCGTCAAATAGTTTTGATATTTTTGTAGAAAGTTTTTTTCTTCACTTTCGGAAAAATTCTCTTTTAACCAAATATTGGATATAATGATTTGAGCTTCTTTACGAGCCTTTTCTTTATCAGCATCCGAAGATTTTGACTGCGATAAAAATTTAATTTTCGACTCAAGCAAAAATAGTTTTGATTCTAAAGTTGCCGCTGGATTTAGGCTAAAATATTTTTCGCCAGAATTATAAGAAACGTTATTGGCAATCGCCACTTTCTCTACGTTGCGCTTGATTTCAGAAGAATTTGGGTAAAAAGAGTTATCCAAAGAAAAGCGAGAAATATCACTAAAAGAAATGTTTTTTGGGTTTCCTAAATCACTATATTTGCTCCACAATATAATGTTTACAGCGGCTTCAAAAAAATCTGGCTTAACTTTTACTACCTGACTTTTTTCTGGAGCGTCTTGATTTTCATCTTCTTTTTTTAACTTCTCAGCTTGAGATAAGGCTTCGTTATATTTTTTATTATCAATTGAATCTTTAATATCTTTTAAGGTTGCAAGATCGTCCTCTGAAAGAGTTTTCCACAATTTTTGCGACATTGGGCGAGAATCTTTTGCATCAGATTCAGTCGTGAAAAACAAAATTGCCAAAACTCCAACAACAGCAAAATGCCTTGCGATTAAGTTATATTTGTAAATTTGTGAGAAAATTGAAATCACCAGAAAATTTTTAGAAGCGTTAAACCCAGATCCGTCATTAGAAATTTAAGATATTTTAATTCCTAATAACATATCTTGGTTAAATATTTGCGTTATTTTTTAGCCCAAGCTTTCAAAAAAACAAATCGAATTATTTATAATATTTATTTCCCCTAACCTAATCAAATTTCACTTTAATTTTTCAAACCGTTTTCTAAGTTTCGAGTAATCTTAATTATAAATCTACCAATCGAAACTCCGAATGAATTTCCTTAATAAAATTTTTATAAAAGCCTCATGCCAAAAAGTTGGTAATGACGAGTTTGGCAACGAATACTTTATCAACAAAAAAAATGGTAAAAGATTCGTTATTTATAATGGAGTTGTTGAGCCATCAAAAATTCCAGCGGAATGGCATGGTTGGATGCATTATAACACAGATTTATTGCCGGTTAACATAAATACCCACAAATTCTCGTGGCAAAAAATTCACCTTCCAAACTTAACTGGAACTAAAAACGCTCATTCTCCAAAAAACTCTTCGGTAAAAAATACTAGTGCAGGCTACGAAGCTTGGAAACCAAACAATTAGGCAAAAATGACTAAATCAAATAACTACTTTGAAATAATAGTCGGAACTTTCGTTCTGATTTGCGCGCTAGTATTTTTCTTTACCTCGTTCAACAAAAGCCAATCAAAAACGGTCAGCGGCTATCGTCTAATTGCAAAATTTGATAATGCTGATGGCGTTAATAATGGCAGCGATGTGAAAATTTCAGGAGTTAAAATTGGCACCGTTGAAAATCAATTTTTAGATGCAGAAAGCTTCAAGGCAACTTTGCAAATAAACATTCCTAACCACATCAAACTTCCTTCCGATAGTTCTATAAAAATTTCTTCAGAAGGTCTTTTGGGGTCAAAATATCTTTCCATATCTCCAGGCGGAGATGACGAAAATCTAAAAGATGGCGACGAAATAATGTTCACGCAATCCAGCGTAAATTTTGAAGATTTGCTAGGAAAATTTATTTTCAATTCCACTGAGAAAAAAGATGACAAAAATAAAGATGACTAAATCAATTATTACCTTTCTAACTTTAATATGTCTTTTTCATTCTCCTTCTTTTGCCGCAGAAGAAATGGCTTCAATAGAAAATGGTAATGACGAATTAACAGAAGAAAAAACTGATTTAACTCGATTTTACAACGTTGCCATTCTACGCGGCTTAAACAAAACCACCGCCAAAACCTCTGCCTTAGAAATGAAAATTGAAGATAAAATTCGTTTCGGACAAATATCTATCATCGCTCACAAATGTTGGCAAGCTCCACTAGATCAAAAACCTGAAAGCAAAATTTTAATTGAGGTTTTAGAAAGCAAAAACAACGAGCCAGAACAACGTATTTTCTACGGCTGGATGTTCGCTTCAAGTCCTTCAATTTCAGGCTTAGAACACCCAATTTACGACTTAACGGCAATTGGCTGCAAAAACAAATAACAAAAAAATGATCAAAATTTCTCCGTCAATTCTTTCTGCTGATTTCTCAAAACTGGGAGAAGAAATTCAAAAGATCGATAAGGCTGGCGCGGATTATATTCATATTGACGTAATGGATGGAAGCTTTGTTCCCAACATCACGATCGGCAATGAAGTGGTAAAAAATCTACGCAAAAACACTAAATTACCTTTCGATGTACATTTGATGATTAATAATCCCGATAATCACGTTAAAGCTTTTGCAGATGCTGGATCTGACATAATAACAATTCACGCCGAAGCCTCAACTCACTTAGATCGCTCGGTTGATTTGATAAAATCTTTCGGCAAAAAAGCTGGGGTTTCAATTGTTCCATCAACTCATGAAAATGCCCTTGATTACGTTTTAGAAAAACTAGATTTGGTTTTGGTAATGACTGTTAATCCCGGATTTGGCGGACAAAAATTTCTTTCTTCACAATTAAGAAAAATTGAAAATATTCGCAGAAAAATTGAAAAAACTGGTCGAAAAATTGATCTTGAAGTTGACGGCGGAATTAACGCTGAAACCTTCAAATTAGCAACTTCCGCTGGTGCTGATGTGCTGGTTTCTGGATCTTACATTTTTGGATCAGAAAATTACTCTGAAGCAATTTTAAAATTACGCTCTTAGATGAAATACGTCGTTTACGGCCTTGGAATTTCAGGAATTGCTACGGCAAAATTCTTAATCGCAAATGGCGAAAAAGTTATTGCTACCGATGACAATCCAAAAGCAATTGAAGACGCAAAAACAAAATTTGCTAACATAAAATTCCTAGATCCAGAGCAAGTTGAATATGATTCAAACACAATAATAAGCTTCTCTCCCGGAATTCCCTTATATTTTCCAAAACCTCATAAAATTCTAGAAATCGCTAAAAAAACTGGCGCAAAAATTTCTTGCGATATTGAGATTTTCTACAAAAAAAATTCTCAAAATAACTTTGTTGCAATTACAGGAACAAACGGAAAATCAACTACAACCGCATTATCTGGATTTATTTTCAAAGAATTAGGAATTGCTTCCGACATCGGCGGAAACATCGGAGTTCCATGTTTTGACTTACCGCAAAACCAAAATAACTTTTCCTACATTTTTGAAACTTCTTCTTATCAACTCGATTTACTTACCGAAACTCACTTTAAAATTGCAGCACTTTTAAACATAACTCCCGACCACATCGATCGTCACGGCTCACTTTCTGGCTACATTGAAGCCAAAAAAAGAATTTTTAAAAACCAAACTCTTGGAGATTTTTCGTTAATTGACGTTGATAACGAAAACTCAAAAAAAGTTTTCGATGAGTTAAAAAACGACAAAAGCTTTCGCGCCACTTTAGTTGCAATTTCAACAAATAAGATTCAGGAAAATGGAATTTCGCTTATTGAAGGAATTTTAACCAACAATATCTCTGGCTCTAAATCACAATTCGAGTTAAAATCGGACTTTTTGCGCGGTCAACATAACGATCAAAATATGGCTTTTGCTTTTGCAATTGCTTATTGCCAATCTCTGATTCAGCAAAAAAACCAAGAAACAGAAATCATTTCGGCAATAAAAAAATTCAAAGGTTTGCGCCACAGAATGCAACTTCTTGGAGAAATTGACGGCATAAAGTTTATTAATGACAGCAAGGCAACAAATGCCGAATCGACTGAAAACGCCCTAAAAGCCTACGACAATATTTTTTGGATTTTAGGCGGAATACCAAAAGAAGGCGGAATTAAAACTTTATCCCCTTATTTTCACAAAATTCAAAAAGCCTATTTAATTGGTCAGGCAAGCGATGAATTTGCAAAAACTTTAGAAAAATATTCGGTTAATTTTGAAAAATGCCTCGATTTGCAAACTGCTTTTAAAAAAGCTTTTTCTGACGCAAAAATAATTGGCTTATCTCAGAAAAACATTTTACTTTCGCCCGCCTGCGCATCTCTTGATCAATGGAAAAACTTCGAACAGCGCGGCGATTATTTTTGTAAATTGTTTGATGAAGTTTACCCAAAATCTTAAAGCAACAATAGTTTCTAAAAAAGCATTAAAGTGCTTGACCGTTCTTTGCGCTTTATCTTTGGGAATGTTTGCAATTTTTTACGCTCCGAAAAATCTCTCTTCTGCAACAATAAACGATGATTGCGCCTCTCTTGACGACTTAATAACTGCACAACCCGGATCGAATTGTCTTTTTAGCGCCATGACAAAAGATGGCTCAAAAGTCTTGCCTTTATGTCGTGAAATTTCATCTACAACTTACACCATAAATCCAGAAAATATTCTTCTTAATGGCGTTAGACGCCATACCTGCTCTAACTTAAGCGACCTTCCTCTTTGTTCAATTTTTAGAGACAGCGATAATAACTTAATTACATCACTTGAACCAAAAGCTGGAAAAAACTGCGCCCCTCTTTGCGATAATAGCTTTAATGGAACTGGAACCAGAGGCGTTGATTATGCAATTCATAATCGCGATTGCATTAGGTTTTGCGACGCCATGGAAGATGGCACCGGAACAAAAGATCCAAATATTAATTGCGTTGACCGCAAGTGTCATCAACTTCCAAATGGCACAGTTCCAGTTCCCGGTGATAATTGCGCATTGCTGCAATGTAATCTTTTAACTCCAGTAGAATTAGCCAATGTATCAAAAAAAATTTACGACGACAAAATTGCAGAAAGAGCGGTTGGTAAATATTGCGATGGAGAAAACGACATTAACAACAAGCCCCTTAAGTGTTACAAATTCAACAATGATCAACTTGATTATGCTTTAACGCCTTACACTTGCCTGATGCATAATTGCCCTCCCCCTTGCTCAAACTACAAATCAACTGTGGATGTGGATGGAGATGGTTTAATAAACGAATATGACAATAACGACACCTTAAATATTTCTGATCGCAATAAAGATGGCATTTCTGATGCTGATACCAGCTATGTTGAGAAATACAATGCCAAAATAAACTCTGGATCGCCTCTCAGCTCTTCATCTTACTGCCTTCCAATCTATTGCCGACCAATCATAAAAAAGCAATATCGCTGCCTCGATTCAAACGGAACAATTTCTGGAAATAATTCCAATGATATTTACAGAAACACTAATTGCGATTCTTCTGGCGAAGGCTCTACATGTATAAGCAATCTTTGTTATAAAACAATCGATTGTAACCTCGAAGAAAATAATGATAAAAGCGAATGCATAATACCCGATGATGGATCGATAGGATCAATGGAAGACACTGTAAATTCATGGTTTTATCGCCCAAGACCTTTGCATAAAGCAACTAAAATTGCCGGTTCTGTTAGGTTGATAGAAGATATGGAAAAACGTCTTTGTTATACTCAAAGCCAAATGAAGAATAGGAGAGATAATTTTGACAATGGTGAAGAGTTTGATAGAGGTCGCGGCGAAAGATCTGAAGATGGAAAATGGGGTCGCGATATGACAAAAACCATACATCTTGGACTATTAGGAACCATTACAATACCAATAGGATGGTTTCATAGCCCTGTACTTCCAGACGAAACCAGATCTCCAAAAGCCTGCGGAGTTACAGAGGTAAATGTGCGAGGAACTGGCTACATATATTTGTGCTATGGAGATGGAAACCCAAATTCAGGTCAACTTTATGCAAAAGTTGCAGATCACACCGCTTTTCATAAAGGATATGTTAAGACAACTTTTTCTGAAGGTGAAGCTATTCACAAACTTAACGTTTGTTTGCGTTTTAGAAATCTGTTTAGACCAGATGACGGAACATCAGAAACCTGCGGCTCAAGACAATGCGGCTTTTCTTACGCATTTGGAGCTGGTATAACTCAAGGCTGCGGATTAGATCGCTGCGAAGAATTTGAAATTAAAGACTCTGATCCAGCAGAGTGTGAAATGAGAAGCTCTATTGCAACCGGAGATCCGAAAAAGGGATGCATGAAAACCATCGACACCTACTTAAGGCTTAGAGTTCAAAAATACGGCACAAGAAAAATATGCAGCTTTCTTGATGTCAAAGGACAAACCGCTTATGACAATGGCGGACCAATTACCAACTTATTTATAAAAGGAACAGAAAAACTTTCTGATGGCACCTGTATTGTTGGATCAAAAAACGCCTCAGGTAATTGCTCTGGATATAGCAGCTATGAAGATAAAACATCAGCCGCGGTGTGGCGCACTATTAAATTTGGTTCATCTGGAAATATTCCTTATATCAAAAACAATCAGGTTGATAATAATGGAAACCCATTAAATGGATCTGCGCGGGGTTATTACGACCTAGATGGTCAGTTTTTTGCAGAGCAAGAATGTATATATACTTCACTTCGAGTTGCGCCACCGAGATTACACAATCTTGCCGCAATCAACAACTCTCCCAAACTTTTTATTCCACCAGTTTATATATTAAATTCTATGACCAAAGCTGGTTCAGGAATAATTTCTGTAAAAGGCTTTGGAGAAAGTTTCGGCGTAACAGATTTTAACTATCCAGCAATTCAGGTTAATTTTGGCAACACAACTACAGAAATAAGTTTAGATGCTGGAAAAACTGGATATGAAGAAGATAGAGTGGTTAGAACTTTAAGCACCAAAGTTGCAGGAAACGAATATTTAGTTAACGTTTTTGCTCGCAAAGAATTTAACGAAAGTAATAAAAAACCAACTTTCTGCCTTTATCGCCAGGTAATCGACATCAACAACATTGAAATTAGACCAGAGAGAATTGGATGCGTAGAAAGAAAATTACCTGAAATTTACAGCTCAACAACTCAGCAAAGAGCGGTTATTTACCTCGATCCATCCAGCACTTTTAACAGCTCAAGAATTGCCATAAAATTCATGGCTGGATTTGGCGCAAATAATATTGACAATAATTGTCTTGCCGGAAGCGACGATATATGCAGTCCTGAAATTAAATTTGAGAATCCGGACTCTTCAGTTCCAAATTGCAACTCGGCGATTGTTGATCCAACAGATCCAACAACCATTTCTCCTGAGATGTATAATCTTTGCGCAAAACGCGAAGAATGCAGTCAGCTAAATGTAGAATGTATGCAAAATGAAATTGACTTACAGGCTGCAAAAATTGCCGGAGATAGCATTGATTCATTTTTATTAGTTCGAAACAGATGCAATAACTTTCTGCTACCTTTATGCAATGCAAAAAAAGGCATTGTTGGATTAGGAGGAACAATAACAAACACCAACCCAAATGGCGAGGTTGCAAGCCCAACTGCTTACGGCTGGTTTAATGAAATCTGCTTTGTATCTGGAGACAAGACAGATTCATTTAATTCTGGTCTAAAACAAGTTTTAGCATATAAAACAAGCTCCGAAGGCGTTAAAGGGAAATGCATTACAGTCGAGGGTTCAGCACGATGTCCAAACGGCGGTAAAGCACCTAATTGCAACTGCATTATAGCTAATGATAACACGGTTGTTGATACAGACAAAGAAATCAGAACTCAAACTAATAGAGAGGCAGGTTTGTGCGTTGACATGCCTCTTCCACAAACCTGCCCTGCAATTGATTATAACCCAACTTCAACTTTACCAAGCGACCCCGAATATATATATTCGTCTTTGAATTTTAACTCTTATGGAGCAACCCAAAATGATATAAACAGCGTGGTGCACGTCTCCCACCAAACCAGAAAGAATGCTGTAAGCAATGGTAATGCTGAGTTTCCCATTGCCATTCTTGGCTCGGTTAACATTTCCGGATCTTGCAACGGCTTTTGGAAAAATAGCATTTCACCTACTAACGGAATATCTACCGCACCAACTCGCACTTGCTTAAATAGAGATGGCAATGCTGTTTGGGATTCTTTAATCAATAATCCATGCGTTCGCTATTCTTGCGAGGCAAAAAATACCACTGGAGCAGAATCAGAAATAATTGGAGCCAATTATCAAGGTGGTTATGCATCAACAGAAACTGGTGACAACAAAGGCTCTGCAGATGGCTTTGCAACTTGGCCAACTCTTACAAAAACCACGGACTTTTTAGAAAGCGTCAACGCCACAGGTTGTATTCCTGGATTCAAAAAAATTGGCTCCAGCGCCACAACTTCTGGATCACCAATTCGCACTTACGAAACTCAAATAAATGGATATAGCGGCGGCACAACTCCAACAAGATCTTGCAACCAAGTTGGTGCTTGGCAGTCTCCAAGTAATTCTTGTCAAAGAATCACCTGTTCCGCAATTAATCCACCTACAAATCCAATAACCTCTGGCGATTGGGTAAAATGGTACGAAGCTGGCGGAGCAACATTTCCTCAAACCAAAGCCTCAAGAAGCACAGCAGCTGGAATAGTTGCAACCGGAACCTGCAATACTTCTCTTGGCTTTTACAATCTTGGCGATCCACCTACTCGCAGATGCGACCACCTAGGAAATTGGGGACCGGTTATTAATCCATGCACCACAAAATGCGACGCTATAACCGCACCATTTGCAGCTGGATCAAATAACGGCAACGCAACTTGGAGAGAAGCAATTATACCAAATGGTCAGGTTGAAACAGCAGGATCTTCTGACGGATGCCTCAGCGGTTACGTTCCTTATCCTTACCCACCGCTTAAAGATAAATATGGAACAGCTTATAATTTAGCACTTGGTAGTGTTACTAACTACAACGTAGCAGGAGTGAATACAGTTTCAGGTAGCGCGAATTACACAACATCAATACCTCTTGACGTTTCGTTAGATGGAACTCAACCAGGAAGAGCACCGGGAAATCCAGTCAAATATTGTCGAGCTGTAAGTCATGACGGCATCGTTGTCAACAATTGGGCGGCAGCCAATTCTTCATGCATAGCAGGATGCCCTGGATATTTAGAAGACCCAAGAGTTGGGGTTGGTGTCACTCAACATCCAACTAGAAATGGTAAAGTTACCATTAAATGGCCAGGAGCAGATTTTGGAACTTGGTATTACATCAGCAGCAATGACACTGCGGGAAATCCAGATTTAAACACGGCAGAATTTTTTGGACAAACAGCAGCAGATTTCTCTGAAGGAAGAACCAACAATTCTTACCTACTTGCCAGATTTTGTGGTGACGGAACTAACGGAACGATCAAAGGAAAATGGAAAGATCCAGTTCCACAATGCGTTACCAATGGCGGCATCATAACTCAATCTAACGTTAGCAGTAACGCAACTTACAACAATAGCAGTGCGCGAATTGGCGTTCCAGGAACCCCATCTAAAAGCTTAAATATTGGCGACACTGCAACTTCTACCTCATGTAGAAGTGATGGTAGTTATTACCCAACAGGAAGCGACTCAACTCCCGCTGCAATATCTAGCTATCAATGCATTTACAAAAACAGTCTTCAAAATATTGATGAGGTTTTCTTTAACAAAACCGCTGGCTCACCTTGTCAAGTTTATTGCAGACCACCAGCCAATAACACTCTATTCAACAATAGCAGATACACAGGAACGCCAGCCGCTCCAAATTACACCCCAGTTGGCGGAACTCTAAACCTTGGTGGATGTCAAGATGGCTATGGAAAAGCTAATGATTCAGACATAAACACGTCGGATAACTCTTGCGGCAGAGTTAATACCGATAGAGGCGCAACACCTGTTGTCACTTGCCAAAGCAACGGTTTGTTTGGAAACGTTGTAAATGGTTGCACAATTTGCGCAAATTGCACAAAAGAGATTGCTAACCAAGATTACGCAGGAACGTGCAACCGCCAAAACTGCGCCTCTAGTAACAACGTAGATCAGGTATTTGTAATTAATGGCACGTCAAGAGGTAGCTGTGGAAATGGTAATGACGTAGTTACTTCAATTAGTTTTAATGACTGCCCTCATAATTCTGATTGCTCAACAGATTGGATAGTAGGAGATAAATGCGGATATGCAAAACTTTCCTACTCATGTTTAGACGGAAAAACAACTCTAACAACAATACCTTTTGAAACTAAACGCTAAAGCACTTAACAAAAACCAACTTATGAAAAAAATCTCAATCATAATGGGCAGCAAATCAGACTTTGCTACAATGCAACACACCTGCAAAATTCTTGAAGATTTTGATGTCGCCTTCGAAACCAAGGTTGTTTCAGCACATCGAACTCCAAAAAGGCTTTACGATTTTTGCGAATCAGCAAAAAAAAGAGGAATAAAAATAATTATCGCCGGAGCTGGCGGCGCAGCACATTTACCAGGAATGGCAGCAGCAATTACCGATTTACCAGTTCTAGGAGTTCCCGTTGAAAGCCGCGCATTAAAAGGCTTAGATTCACTTCTTTCAATCGCTCAAATGCCAGCGGGAATTCCGGTTGGATGTTTAGCAATTGGTGAAGCTGGAGCAAAAAATGCCGCACTTTTAGCAATTGCAATACTTGCGCTAAACGATGAAAAATTAGCAAAAAAATTAGAAAAATTTCGTCAGAAACAAACCGAATCCGTTAAAGTAAAAATTACACCAAAAACATATATCAAATAAACTACTTATAACCCGAATAACACTTAAGAACAGCGTCGCTCTTTCTAATGAATTTACACCCCCTAACCCCAACCCTCTCTCCCTCAATCGTAATAGCTCCCTCTACCCTTGAGGGAGAGGGTTGGGGTGAGGGGTAATCAAAACAACAAATTAATAAAAAAATTCCAAATTTTAGTAATTTGCTTGAGAGTAAGAAAAAACCAATTTCTTAAGCGTTATTCATAAAAACCATCAATCACTTCTTTAAATTTTTCTTCCAAAACACCTCTTTTTAATTTCATCGACGGAGTAATTTCGCCCGAATCAATTGAAATTGGTTCTAAAGCGATGTGAAACTTTTGTATATTTTCCCAATTATTTAGGGTTTTGTTAATTTCTGAAATGCAGCTTTGAACGAAATTTTGTAAAGCTTTTGACTGCAGAAAATCTTGATCACTTCCACTAAAAACAAACTTTTCTTTAAGTTTTGGAAGAGTGTCAAAATCGGGAAATAAAATCACCGAGGTAAATCTTCTTCCTTCTGCAATTGTAATAGATCCGAGCAAAAAACCAAGGCTTTGGATCAATTTTTGCTCAATTGAAATTGGATCAACATATTTTCCATTAGCATTTTTAAAAACTTCTTTTTTGCGACCAATAATTTTCAAAAAACCTTCTTCGTCAACCATAGCCAAATCACCTGTTTTTAGCCATCCGTCTTGAATAATTTCGGCAGTTTTTTCGGGCTGATTATGATAACATTTCATTAAATTTGAACCACGAACCAAAAGTTCTCGGTCATCGGCAATTTTTATTTCAACTCTAGGGAAAACTTTTCCAACGGTGCCAATTTTATTAGCTTTTGGTGAATTTGTAGCAATAACGGGCGAAGTTTCTGTCATGCCATAACCGCAGAATAAATTGATTCCGATGTTTTTATAAAAACATTCTAGATCTTTTGATAACGCCGCTCCTCCGCAAATTATCATTTTTATATTTCCACCCATTGCAGCGCGAAATTTTTTAAAAACCATTACGTCAAAAATTTTGTCAAAAATAGTTTTTGAGGCATAAGGATCTTTTGTAATCGCTCTTTTAAAGGCCGCTTCGCCAATTATTTTTTTAAAACCAGTTGCCGATTCAGTTCCGCTTTTTATGCGCGCAAAAACCTTTTCTAACATTCTAGGAACAGTTGTTAGAATGGTTGGACGAATTTCTTTTAGAGAAGATCCAATGTTTTTTATGTCATCTGCAAAATAAACTGAAACGCCACAAGAAATGTAAAATGTCATTACCATACGCTCAAAAATGTGAGCTAGCGGCAAGAAAGACAAGGCGACATCTTTTTCTTCAAGATCAAAAAGCTCACCGCTGGCTTTCACTTGAGAAACTAAATTTTTATTTGTTATCTCAACTCCTTTTGGTTTTCCCGTACTTCCCGAAGTGTAAATAATTGTCACAACATCTTCTGGGTCAGATTTTTCAACCAAAGATGTAAAATCATATTTTTGCGAAAGCGCGGCGGTTTTTCCAGCTAAAATCAGATCATCAAAATTAATAGCTCCTTGCGCTTCAAAGCCGTAAACAATAATTTTCAAATCAAGATTGCTTGCTTTTAAAACATCAAAAACCTCACGACTATCACAAAATGCAAAACGAGAAGCAGAATCAGATATTTCAAAAAGAAGATTTTCTTTAGAAATATTGTGAAAAATTGGAACTGTAATTGCGCCAGCCAAAATGGATCCAAAATCAGCTATTAACCAAATTGGATTTTGATAAGATAAAATTGCAATTTTTTCGCCCTCTTCCAAACCTAATTCGCGCAAACCGCAGGCAAAATAAAAAATCTGATCTCTAAAACCTAAGTTAGAAAAAGATCTAATTTGATTATTTTCTTTAAAGTTAAGGGCGCGTGAATTGTTAAATTTTTCAGCCTGAAATAAAATTATTTCTGAAAGGGTTGAGAAATCTGTCATTTAAAAAAGTCGAGAAATTAAACTCCAAAGAGTTGTGATTTTACGATTTAGAACTTCGTGATCTTGCAAATATAAGCGCACAAAATAATCAATTCGGGCCTGCTTGGCGAAATATAGAGAAATTACCACCAAAAACATCAAAGAAAAATAATTTGCCAAAGAGTCAAAAAATCTTGGTCTTACAATTGAATCATAAATTTTAACATTCTCAACACGAGACATTCTAGATTGAGTTGCTGGATGAGTTGAAAAAATTGTAAAATAACCGCTTTCTCCAAGAATCGAAAGAGCAAAAGCCATATTTTTTCCTCCAAACGCTTTTGCCGATTGCATGTCGCAACGAAACTCTATTGAGCGCGAAAGAGCGCGACGCAAGAATTCATAAACATAATAAACCACAAAACGATTAAAAAATGTCACAGCAAAATTAATAAGCAGATAAGAATTTCTAACAAATCTTGCGGAAAGTTCTCCAGAAAAAGGCATAAGATTTATGAAGCGCAGAGCCAAATTGAAAAAAAGCAAAAGCCATCCAGAAACAACATTTGTAGCTTTCTGGTTAATCATGATGAGAAA
>CAYVKI010000017.1:2683-3150 GCA_964452075.1 uncultured Rhizobium sp. | reverse complement strand
ATCTTTGTTAACCAAATGCGACATTTCATGACCCAAAATGCTGCGCAAAGCGTAGAGAAATTTTTTTGGATCCGGACATTCTTCTAAATAATGATTGATGATGCCGCTCGTTAAAACTATCGCCTTACTACCCAAACTACTGACCGCAAAAGCATTGACCTCGTCAGAATTTTTTATGTAAAGCTTAACATTATTTTCACCAAATTTTGTTTTAACCTGCTTAAAAAGTTCAGTTAGAAAATCGTAATCTTTTATTTTTTCATAACGAACACAACCTTTAAGCGCAGAGCGCACAGAAAAACCAAACAGAAAATCAAAAACCAAATAAAGCAGCATAATGGCGCTAACCAAAAAACAAAGCAGCGCAAAAGAAAATTTTATTTTCTGAAAAATGCCATTTTCGATTATTAAAGATGAGTTTTCTATGTGCAGAAATGGAATTATTAGCGACAACAAAGGCGAAGCCA
>CAYVKI010000017.1:0-2673 GCA_964452075.1 uncultured Rhizobium sp. | reverse complement strand
AGATGACCATATTAATAACCGTCACAACATAGACAAGAACAAGGCTTAGAGACTTAGAGAACATTTTATTTTCGAGGAAGAATTATTGTTTGAGTTTTGATTTCTTCAGAATTAGTTATGGCAAATCAAGCTTCAACCTAATTTAACACAAATTATCAAATGCGCACAATCTCAATCAACAACATCAAAATTTCTAATAACTTACCATTTACTTTGATTGCCGGCCCATGTCAGACAGAATCTTTAGATCACAGCTTGATGATGGCATCAAACATCAAAAGAATTTGCGACAAACTTAAAATTAATTTTATCTATAAAGCCTCATTTGACAAAGCCAACAGATCTAGCGTTGGAGGAAAGCGCGGCGCTGGCTTAACAAACACTTTGCCAATTTTTGCTGAAATAAAAAAACAATTTAACTGCCCAATTTTAACCGACATTCACAATGAAGAACAATGTCGAATTTTAGCAAATCATTCAGAAGTAGATATTTTACAAGTTCCTGCATTTCTTTGCCGCCAAACTGACTTGCTTGAAGCCGCGGCAAAAACTGGAAAAATCATCAATATCAAAAAAGGTCAATTTCTTGCTCCATGGGATGCGGAAAATATCGTAAAAAAAATGGATCACTTCGGAAATCAAAACGTAATGCTTACTGAGCGCGGCGTTAGTTTTGGCTACAACACATTAGTTTCGGACATGCGCAGCTTGCCAATCATGGCAAAAACTGGATGCCCCGTTGTTTTTGACGCAACTCATTCAGTTCAACAACCTGGTGGTTTGGGTGGCGCAAGTGGCGGACAAAGAGAATTTGTTGAAACATTAGCAAGTGCTGCGGTTGCAGTTGGTGTCGCTGCCGTGTTTATGGAAACCCACCAAGATCCAGACAACGCGCCATCTGATGGACCATGCATGGTAAGATTGGACAACTTAGAAAAACTTCTCATCAAAATGAAGAAGATCGACGAAATTGTTAAAAATTCTTAAAAGATTCTAAAAAATCATGATCACAAGCATTTTAGTAATTGACGACGACACTCGCCTTAGAAATCTTTTGGGAAGATTTCTTGAAGAAAATAGCTTTAAAGTTGAGCTAGCCAAAGACACTTCTGAAGCGAGAAATATCATGGAAAAAACAAGTTTTGATTTGCTTATCGTCGATGTTATGTTGCCCAATGAAACTGGAGTAGAATTTACATCTAAGTTACGACAAACATCTAAAATTCCAGTGATAATGCTTACCGCTCGCGGAGAATTTGATGACCGCATAAAAGGTCTTGAAGCTGGAGCGGACGATTATTTGCCAAAACCATTCGAACCAAAAGAATTGCTTCTGCGCATCAACAATATTCTAAAAAGAGTTGAGCCAAAATCATTTTCTGTAAATACGCAAATCTGCAACTTTGGAAAATTCACTTTTAACCTTCAAGATTCCCGCCTAAAAAGAGATGAAGAATTTGTTCATATAACTGATTCAGAAGCAAAAATTCTCAGCATTTTATGCAAAGAAAAAGGCAGCATAATTTCTCGTGAAAAACTAGCTTCTTTATGCGGAGGAATTGACGAACGCAGCATCGATGTGCAAATTACTCGCCTTAGAAGAAAAATTGAAATCAACCCAAAACAACCGCATTACTTACAAACTGTAAGAAATCGCGGTTATGTGATTTACGATTAATAAAAACCATAACAGCGCAAATTTATTCCTGCGTTATGGCGCAATTAATCTTCCTGAACCTTTCTTACAAACTCAGATTTTAAACCCATCTGACCAATTCCAGAAATTTTGCAGTCGATATCATGATCGCCATCGGTTAGTCGGATGTTTTTTACTTTAGTTCCAACCTTAACTACCAAAGACGAGCCCTTAACTTTTAAATCTTTAATTACAGTCACAGAGTCACCATCTTTAAGAATATTTCCGCTGGCATCCTTAATTACAATTTCGTCATCAGAATTATCTTCACTGGCTTTAGAAATTTTTGACCATTCAAAAGCACATTCGGGACAAATGTAAAAATTGTCATCTTCATAAGTATATTCACAATGACATTTCGGGCATGCAGGAAGGTTGTTTTCGGTCATTTTATAAAAGTTTAGTTGAGGAAAATTTTCTATACTAAAACACAATACCAAACCATAAATCTCTTGATAGTAACGAAGTATTTTGAGGAAAAATTAAAACCAAAAAGACAAAGCTGGTTTTTACTTTGGCATAATCTTTAGAACAATTAGCTAACAGCGTCTATTTTAACTTACATTCTTTACTTTTCGCATTAATAAAATCTTTCTCTTTTTTATCCATCTTAAGCACCCATTGTTTTTTAATTTTCTGCCAAGTTTTGATGTAATCACATTGAAATTTTTTGTTAGGCGGCAACCAATCTGATGGATCTTTATCGCCTTTTGAGCGGTTGGCACTTTTATCAACAGCGATCAAAACTTCTGCATCATCCAAATCGTTAGCATATTCCATCTTCTTGTTTTTTGACCACTCGCGACCACCACTTCTATCAACTTCTTTAAGCGGAACGAAATGATCGACATCCAGATCATTTGGATTGGTGAAATATTTGTCGGTGTAAGGGTCATGCCATTTTCCTTTAACAACCTCGCAACCTTTTTTATCAAGCGTCACTTCTTCTAAACTTTCAGCAATCAAAACTTCCTGTC
>CAYVKI010000016.1:0-24426 GCA_964452075.1 uncultured Rhizobium sp. | reverse complement strand
TTTTATTTTTGAAAATATTCTTAAAGGCGACAAAAAGCAATTTTACGATTTTGAAGTTAAAAACCGCCAAACCCTGAATTTGCCGCCTTTTTCAAGAATGGCGAGATTTGAAATTAGCTCATTTTTAGAAAGTGAGGCGAAGAATTTTGCGAGAAAATTAATTAGTCATTTTCCAGTTAGTGAGAAAATTGAAATCTTTGGACCAGCTCCAGCGCCATTGCAACGCTTAAAAAATCGCCACCATTTTTTAGTGAATTTAAAAACTGACAAAAAAGTTAATTTACAGAAATTGGTTTTGGATGTTTTGTCGAATTTAAAAACTGAAAAATCAGTTCGAGTTAAAGTTGATGTTGATCCAGTTGGGTAATGGATTGTTAGCCATTTTTGTCATCCCGCCTTCCCCAATCTTGCCGCCTCCTCCACTTTGTCACCGTCTTCCATTCTTTGTCACCCCGTCTTTATGACGGGGTCTAGAAAAGATCCCGCTAGAGACACCGGCATAAAGACGGGGTGACAAAGTGGAGGAGGGAAGGCGGGTTGACAAAGTGGAGGAGGGGTGACAAAGAATGGAAGACGGTGACAAAGTGGAGGAGGCGGGGTGGCAAAAAAAGAGGAATATGAGTGAAAAAAACAACAATCCATTTCCGATTTAAACAAAAAAATGAGATTTTGCACACTGTGTGCAAAATCTCATTTTAACCAGCAGAATCAAGGGCTTGATCTTGCGATTTTTGAATTTTTACTTCTTTTCCATTCCGTAGGCATCGTGCAAAACGCGCACTGCTAATTCGCCGTATTCTTTAGCAATTAACACTGAAATTTTGATTTCTGAAGTTGAAATTAGAAGCAAATTAATTCCTTTGTCAGCCAAAGTTTTAAACATTGTGTGAGCAACGCCAGAGTGGCTAATCATGCCAACGCCAATTACAGAAATTTTGGCGATATTGTCGTCAATCTTTAGCTCGCCATATTTCACTTCGTCTTTAACGCTTTCAATCGCAAGCTTGGCGCGCTCTAATTCTTCTTTGCCAGCTGTAAAAGTGATGTCGATGAATTTTCCGTCGGCACTAATGTTTTGCACAATCATGTCCACGTTGACTTCTTTTGCCGCCAAAGCACCAAAAATTACCGCTGACAAACCTGGGTGATCGGGCATTTTTGCTAGTGTAATTCTTACATCATTTTTGCTGTAGCTAATTCCTGTAATTACGCGTCTTTCCATGATTTCCTCGTTGTTATTTACTAAAATTGTTCCTGAATTTTCTGTAGTTTCTTCGAATGTTGAAAGAACTCTGACTCGCACATTATGCGCCATTGCCATTGCAACTGAGCGGGTTTGCAAAACTTTTGATCCGCTGTAAGCCATTTCCAACATTTCTTCGTAGGTCACTTTATTAAGCTTGCGAGCTTTGTCGGTAATGCGTGGATCTGTTGTATAAACGCCATTAACGTCGGTATAAATGTCGCACAAATCAGCATTAACTGCCGCCGCAATCGCAACCGCAGAAGTGTCTGAACCACCTCTGCCTAAAGTCGCAACTCTATTTGACTTTTGGTTAACGCCTTGAAACCCAGCAATTACAATTACATCAAATTCTTCCAAAGCTTTTAAAAGTGCTTTGCCGTCAATATCTTCGATTCGCGCTTTGCTTGGAACTTCGTCGGTTAAAATTGGAACTTGCCATCCAAGAAACGATCTAGCTTTATAGCCAATTGACTGCAATTCCAAAGCCAACAATCCACAGGTCACTTGCTCGCCAGTTGCAACGATTGAATCATATTCTGTGAGACTTTCGTTAGAAGTAAGCGGCGAAACTTGGTTGCAATAATCAACCAACTGGTTTGTCACTCCCGACATTGCCGAAACCACAACAATAACTTTGTTATTTTTGTCGAGTTCAGATTTAACTTTTTTTGCAACATTTTTAATGCGCGCGATGTCACCAACAGAAGTGCCACCAAATTTTTGTACGATTAACATGATTGTTTGAAGAAAATTCTAAAAAAGGGAGCGGCATTGTTTTTAAGCAATAATTTTTCTCAAGAAAAAACTATAGCAGAAATTCGTGCAAAATAACTATACCAAATAACTCATCTTTCTTTTGATGGGTAAATTTGGTTATTTCTGTTTCTGAGTTTTGATAAGAATGATTCGTTTTTTGTGTCGTCGGTTTTGATATTTGTTGCGTAGACTTGGTCTTTTGGCATGCAGGCGGTTACTAATCTTTCTACGAAACTTGGTCTTATGGGAGCGCTGTTTTGCTGTGGCTCTTCGGGATTCATATCGATTGAACTCGTCTCCTCCTCTTCTTCATTTGATTCCGCTATCACAGAAAGATTGCTTAACCTTGTTCTTAGAGATCGCGTTGTTGGGATTGTTACGTGTATTTTCGGCTCTTGTTCAACTTTCTTCGCTTGCTCTTCTTGTTGATGGATTGCTGTTGTTGGGGTAAGAATTTCGTAAATATTTGAGACAAATTTTGTCAAATTTTCGTTTAATTTTTTTAAGCTGCGTCCGGTGTGCTTACTTAATTCGATTACCGACTGAGGCTTTATTTTTTCCACAAGATCTCTTTTTTCTGCGATGATTTTTTCTAGGTCGTAGCTGCTAGGATCGGCAAACTCGCTAAAATTTGTCATGATATTTTTGATCACTTTGTCGGGCAAATTTTTGAATTCTGTTTGATGAAAAAGCAGCGCAGATTTGCCTTCGAGATCATCATAAATTTTAGCGATTTGCTTCGGAGCCTGTTCCAACGCCCATTCGTAGGCGGTCACTACGATTGAGTTTATTTTGTTAAAACCCATTTTTTTGTCGGTGGTATCGATCAAATTTTTTCTTAGCGACCTAACTTCTTTAATCACTCTTGGATCGAGATTCAGATTATATTTTTCTTCGATGATCTTCATGTAATCGCTAAACACCGGATAGGGCAGGGTTATCGCTAGCTTTAAAGCAGTTTTTGCCGATTCTTTTTTTTCGCTAAGCGAGTCGATGATCAAAAGATTTAGGCAGAGATTTTGGTCGTATTCCTCGGGATTTATTCTTCTGCGTATTTTTGTGGTTAGGGTTTTTGCGATATCAGCTTTTTTTTGCAGTAACCCCGATGCTATTTTTTGATCTCCTAAAAGGCTTGATAAGACTGATTCTAGCAGTTGCGATTCTTTTGGTTTTAGAAAAAGGAATAGCAGATTAAAAGTTTTGCAAGCCTCAAGGGCGTTGATTTCCGGTGATTTTTCAAAAGAAGATTCTTTGGTTGAGAGAAGTAATTTTTTGATCTGCTCTTCTTCATAAGTTGGGTTTGTTGCGCTTCTTATCATGAAGCCAGAAGCGAGTCCAAGATTTATCAGGGTTTTTACTTTTTCCTGATCGTTTTTCCTAATCGCATCTTCGAGATGATTTATTCTCACCAAGTTAGAATCGCCGCCGCCGTGATCGCAGTAAAACTTGGCCAGCTCTAGGAAGTTTGAGTCTAGCGCGTGAGACAAGATGGAGTATTTTTTGTTGCCGCTAATCTTCTCGTTAACATCTGCTCCTTGGGCGATAAGAAAGTTAGTCAGCGGTTGATTGAGTAATATCGTTCCGCTACTGCGAAGCCCTTCGTAACGCTTAACACAAGATAGACTAAAAGGCGTATCGCCTTCGTGATTTTGAATCGAGATATCAGCCCCTTTTTCGATTAGCATTTTTGCGATGGCGATGTCGATGTTGTTACCATTCTCAGATTCTTCTTTGGGATCGCCGCCGATGATTTTGTGGTTAAAGACCTTTTTTTCGATTTCTAAAACTATCGCCCTTTCGCCGATTTTATTTGGTCGATCTCGATAATTTTTTTCGATCACCACCATGTGCATCAGGCTGTTACCATCCCTATCGCTCGCGTTTACATCGGCACCTTGATCGATAAAGCACTTCATCGCCTCAAGTCCGTTTACAACTAGTTCATTCGAAGATTCTAATCCAAAGAAGTTTTTGTAAGCGACCATCAACAAAGTATCGCCGTTACTGGCTTTGATGTTTACGAGCTCTGGATTTTCGTTAGCGATTAAAATCGCGGCTAGAGGATCTTGTCTCTGGCAGGCTTGAATCAGCGCGTCTTGATCGAGTTGGCGATAATCTTTCATATTTTGAGGAATTTTGATCTAGTTCTACTGCCGCAAAGCATATCTTTTGCCGCTATGATTTCATAAGCTGTCGGATTTGTTTGTATTATTTAACTGAGGTCTCACGCCCAAAAGTGGCGCGATGTTTTTTATAATTCTTCCTGCTACTGGCGCAGCAACCATTCCGCCAGTGTTAAATGAATAGTTTGGTCGATCAAAAATTACATAAACCAAATATTTTGGTTGAGACATTGGAAAAGTTGCAACAAATGAAGCCATGGTTTGTCTCTCGTTATATCCTCCAGATTCCGCTCTATTGGCGGTTCCAGTTTTGCCGCCAACATCATATCCCTCAACATTGGCTTTTTTTCCAGTTCCCTCCAAAGCGACGCTGCGCAACATTTTTTGCATCGTTTCTGAGGTAGATTTCTTAATCACTTCTTTGCCTTTTGGCTGCTTGTCTAACTTTAGAAATGACGGATTATGCAAAGTTCCGCCGTTTACAATAGCCGAAACCGCAGTTGCTAAATGTAGTGGTGTTATAGCAATTCCATGTCCATAAGAAATTGTGAAGAGGCTAATTTGGCTCCAATTGCGCGGATAAATTGGTCGACCCAAGCCCGGAAACTCAGCATTTATCTTTTTTAAGAAACCTATTTTTTCTAAAAATTCTTTCTGATTTTCGATGCCAATTTTTTCGGCAATTTTAATTGTGCCAATATTTGAAGAATGGTCAAAGATTTCTGAAACCGTCATTATCGGTTTGTCTGGATGATCATCTTTGATTGTAAATCGACCATATTTTATTGGCTCATGCACATCAAAAACATCTGTTAATTTTACCAAATCTTTTTCTATTGCAATTGTGTTTGTAAATACTTTAAACACCGACCCAAGCTCATAAACTCCGTTGGTAACGCGATTAAATCTTTCTTCTGAAGCAGCTTCTTGTTGTAAATTAGGGTCGAATGTTGGCAAAGAAGACAATGCCAAAACTTCGCCGGTATTTACATCCATAACCAATCCTGCGGCCGCTTTTGCACGAAATTCTTCAATACCGTTTATCAATTCATCATGAAGAATATCTTGAACTCGAACATCAAGAGCCAAATGCAAATCTTCTCCTTGGCGCAACTTGCGATCATATTGCATCTCTATTCCAGCCAACCCTTTGCGATCAAGATCTACATAACCAACAAAATGACTGGCGATTGATCTTTGTGGATAAACACGAATTCTATCATCTTCAAAAAGCAATCCAGCCATTTGCAAATTTTGCACAGCATCAACCTGACTTGGGGTTAGGTTTCGCCTAATTAAAATCCATTGCTTATTACCTTTGCCATCGGAGATTTTTTTCAGAATTTCTGCATAAGATAAGTCAGGAAAAATATCAGAAACTCCTCGCGCAAGAGCTTGGGGATTTTTCACTAAAACGCTGCTAACATAAAGAGATTTTGTTTTTAAGTCGGTAGCTACAAGAACATCATTTCGATCGTAAATATTGGCGCGACGACCCGCTAAACGCGGATCGTAAATGCCACTAATTTTTACTTTGTCGCCAAAAGTGGCTATAAAAATCAGTCGAATAATGATTATTAAAAAAAGCCCCAAGATGCCATAATAAACAACGACCAATCTGGCTTTTTTTATTTCAACATTATTCATTTTTCGATTTAGGAAGAAGTTTTGATGCCGACCAGAAATTAGTCGGTCGGCACATTTCTTATAATTTGGTTTCTTCAACCAATTTTTTCACCGCTTCAACTGAGCGATTAAACATTGTTAGCTCTTGAGAGTTCAATTTGATTTCAATGATTTTCTCAACGCCGTTTTTACCAATTATTGCTGGAACGCCGATATACATATCTTTAACGCCATATTCGCCATTTAGATTTGCCGCAACTGGCAAAATTCTTCTTTTGTCAAATAAATAACTTTCAGCCATTGAAATCGCTGAAGAAGCAGGAGCATAGAACGCCGAACCAGTTCCAAGAAGTTTTACAATTTCAGCTCCGCCATCACGAGTGCGCTGCACGATTTCGTCAATCTTGCTTTTGGTAGTTAAACCCATTTCAATTAAGTCAGGAACTGGAATTCCAGCAACGCAGGAATAGCGAATCAATGGAACCATTGTGTCACCATGACCACCCAAAACGAAAGAATTTACGTCTTCAACAGATACATTAAATTCTTGAGCCAAAAAAAGTGACATTCTTGCAGAGTCAAGAACCCCAGCCATTCCCACAACTTTATTTGCTGGAAGGCCAGAAACTTTTTGCATCACATAAACCATAGCATCAAGCGGGTTGGTGATAACAATAACAAAGGCGTCAGGAGCATATTGCTTAATTCCTTCTGCAACCGATTTAATGATTGAGGTGTTGGTTGCCATCAAATCATCGCGGCTCATTCCGGGTTTTCTAGCGATGCCAGCAGTAACAATAACAACGTCAGCACCAGCGATTTCTGCATAGTTAGAAGTGCCGGTAATTTTTGAATCAAAATTTTCAATAACAGATGATTGCTCTAGATCCAGAGCTTTACCTTGAGCAACTCCAGCGTTTACATCAAGAATTACGATGTCGCCAAGATTTTTTAACCCCGCCAAGTGAGCCAAAGTTCCACCGATATTTCCCGCGCCAACTAAGGCAATTTTGTTTCTTCTTTTCATAAAATTTAAATTGAGGTTAAAACTTGAGTAATTTCTGTAAAAATTTCCTGCTGATTTTTATTGCCATCGATCACTTTAATTCGCTGATTTTTCTTGGCTAGCTGCAAAAATCCTTCGCGAACTTTTTTGTGAAAATCTAGCCCAAGTTTTTCATAGCGATTATTGTCCGCTCGATTAGCAATACGTTCAAACGCCATTTCAACAGGAAGATCAATCAAAAATGTAATGTCAGGAGCAAAATCTCCGATGATTATTTTTTTAATATTGTCGATTAAATTTTCATCAAGCCCGAAAGCACTTCCTTGATAAGCATAGGTTGAGTCAAAAAAACGATCTGAAATTACAATTTTTTCTTCCAATAAAGCGGGCTTAATTAATTTTTCCACATGCTCAAGGCGCGCCGCAAAGTTTAAAAGCAACTCTGTTTTTGCTTCAAGTTTTTCAATTTTTTCATCAATTAAAATTTCTCGAATACGCTCACCAGCTGCGACTCCTCCAGGTTCACGAGTCAAGATAGCATTCTGATTTTTTGACAAAAAAAACTCGTGCAATTTTTTTGCCTGCGTTGATTTTCCTGAGCCTTCAATTCCTTCAAATGTAATAAACTTTGGCTTCATTTATGAAAAATCCTAAAAATATTTTAATTACGGGAGCAAGTAGCGGCATTGGTCGCGCACTTGCCATTGCTTATTCTGCACAAGGCATAAATTTATTTTTATGTGGCAGAAATGCAGAAAAATTATCTCTAACAAAAGCTATTTGCGAAGAATTAAAAGCAAATGTTCTTTTGCAAGTTATTGATGTTTGCGATGAAGCAGCAGTTGCGAATTGTATAGAAAAAATCGAAGAAAATCACGAAATAGATTTAGTAATTGCCAATGCTGGAATTTCCGCTGGAACCGCCGGAGGAACAGAATCTTTTTCTCAGGTAAAACAAATTTTCTCAACCAACTTGAATGGAGTTTTAAACGTAATTCATCCGTTGATTGAGAAAATGAAATTACGTCAACGCGGTCAAATTGCACTTATTTCTTCTTTGGCAGGTTTTCGTGGATTGCCAAGTTCTCCAGCTTATTCAGCTAGCAAATCAGCAGTGCGAGTTTACGGAGAAGCTTTGCGCGGCAATTTAAAACCATTTGGAATTTCTGTAAACACCATTTGTCCTGGATACGTTAAAACGCCAATGACTGATGTTAACAAATTTCCGATGCCTTTTTTAATGGAGGTTGAGCGCGCCGCAAAAATAATAAAACTTGGATTAGAAAAGAATAAATCACGAATCGCCTTCCCATTTCCTCTCTATTTTGTGGTTTGGCTGGCGACCTTGCTTTCAACAAAAATAACCGATCCAATTTTTGCGAAATTGCCAGGGAAAAAGGGGCTGTAATTCTGATTCCCCATCCTGCTTGTCGAGACCTTATAAACAACCCTAATAAACCCTCCACGTTGTCACCCCGCACTTGTTGCGGGGTCCATTTTCGTCACAACCAATAAAATTAAGTCTTTGGAAGATAGACCCCGCAACAAGTGCGGGGTGACAATTTGAGAGTTATGGATATGGATTAAGGTCTCGACAAGCTCGACCAGCAAGATGGAGAATTGGGGTTAAAATAAAGCAAAAAAAGAGCCCTTGGTTTCCCAAGAGCTCTTTTTTGCGATATTCTGTAGAAAGATATTTATTTTTTAGCTGCTGGCTTTTTCTCTTCAGCTTTAGCTGCAGGAGCTCCGGCAGCTGCTTGAGCTGCCGCAGGATCTTCTTCAGATTTACCACGACCAATCAGAGAGGCGATTAAAAAATTATCTTTCTTAGCTAATTTTACACCTTTTGGCAAGGTTAAGTTTTCGGCCCTCACTTTATATCCTAAGTGCAAGTTTGAAGCATCAAACTCAAGCTTTTCTGGGATTGTAGCACCATTTTCGCAAATAACTGTGGTTCTGCGCAAAACAGTGTGCAAAAAGCCACCTTTTTTTACACCAGGAGATTTATCTAAATTTGTGAAAACGATTTTTGGTTGCGCGCGAATTACTTTTTCTTTTTCGCAATCAAAGAAATCAACATGAACTGGGTGATCAGAAACTGGGTCAAGATCAACTTTGTGAGCAATAACTTTGGTTTTTTTGCCGTTAAAATCTAACTCAACAACAGAAGTTAAGATTGTGCCTTTAGAATATTCATGTTCGAATTCTCTGGCATTAAGACTAAGATTGATGTTGCCATCTTTAGAATAGATAACAGCTGGGATATTGCCTTCTCTTTTCATTTTTCTAGCAGCAGAAGTGCCAAGAATTTCTCTTTTTTCTGCTTTTAAAACTACAGACATTTTGTCTCCTAAAAGTTTTGTTTATTTATCGTAAATTGTGTGGAAATTTGTTTTTCTGCCATCAAATCAAGCAACCTCAAACAAAAGAGCGCGGCAAGATATTTGCCAATCTAGAAAGATCAAGAGATTTTACTTAGATGACGATTTTTGTAATTCTTTAAGAACTTCTTCTACGTGACCATTGACTTTAACCGAAGTCCAAACGCGAAGGATTTTGCCCATTTTGTCAATTAAAAAAGTGCTGCGATCGATGCCCATATATTTTTTTCCAAACATCGATTTTTCTTTGATAACGCCGTAAGATTTGCAAATTTCAGCTTCTTCATCAACCAATAAATTGAAGGCAAGATTATATTTTTCGATAAACTTGCAATGAGATTTTGCGCTGTCTTTTGAAACCCCCAAAACTATGCAATCAAGCTTTTCAAATTCTTGAATTTTTCTGGTAAAATCTTGAGCTTCGATTGTACAGCCCGGAGTGTCGTCTTTAGGATAAAAATATAAGACAACATTTTTTCCCTTAAGTTCAGAAAGCTCAATTTCTAAACCTTCGTCACTTTGTGCGGCAAATAATGGCGCGGATTGTCCTACTTCTAATTTCATTATTTTTTGGTTGTTGGTTTTTTCTTTTTGGATGGCTTTGTAATTTCTTCTGAACCGCCAGATTTAATCTGAGAAATTACATCGTTGAATTGAGATTGGCTGCAAAGTCCAAGCAAAACAACGTCTCTGGTTTTAATTCCCTTCATGTTCCAGTGAGTACGATTTCTGATTGAGTCGATCATTTTATCGGTTGTTCCAACGAGTTTTTTAATTTGAGCGTTGGAGATTTCTGGGTAATATTTTAGCAAGTAAGCAATGCCGTCTGGCTTATCTTGGCGGCGAGCAATCGGAGTATATTTTGAAGCTTTTTCAGAAGATTTAATTTGTGATGCAGAGCTTTTGTTAATCAAAAGCATTGCGCTTGAATCTTTTTCACATCTAGAAACTTCTTCTCTTGTTAATTGCCCAGATAAAAAAGGATTTTGCCCAATAATGCCCGACGCAACATCTCCATCGGCAATGCCTTGAACTTCAAGTTCGTGCAATCCGCAGAAATTGGCAATTTGAGAAAAGGTTAAAGAGGTGTTTTCAACTAGCCAAACAGCAGTTGCTTTGCGCATTAGAGGTAATTCTTGAGACATTTTTAATTGAATTGATTTTGCGAAAGAGTGTTTTTTTGCACATTAACTTAGACATGATTTTAAAAGCAAGAATCTCAAACAAACTCTTTAATTTTCTCGCACGCCTTAACTAAGCCCATCGCTTTATTAATACATTCTTGATATTCGGATTTTGGATCCGAATCAAACACAACACCAGCACCCGCCTGCAAATAAATTTTTTCATTTTTAATTAGAGCAGAACGCAAAGTAATGCAGGTTTCCATATCGCCGTTGCTGGCGAAATAGCCAACACAACCAGCGTAAAAACTGCGACGCACTTTTTCAATTTCTTCAATAATTTCAATGGCGCGTATTTTTGGCGCGCCGCTAACTGTTCCAGCCGGGAAGCCAGAAATTAAAACATCCAAAGCGTCTAGGTTATCATTTAAAATTCCTTCAACGTTAGAAGAAATATGCATTACATGAGAATAGTTTTCGATGACCATTTTTTCAGTGACATTCACCGAACCCGGTTTTGAAACTCGACCAACATCATGACGACCAAGATCAATTAACATTAAATGTTCAGCGACTTCTTTTTCGTCTTTTAAAAGTTCGTCAGCAATTTTTTTATCTTCCGCTGAATTTGCTCCTCTTTTTCTAGTTCCGGCAAGCGGTCGAATTGTCACTTTAGAGCCTTTTAAAGATGCCATAATTTCTGGGCTTGAGCCACTTAAAACAAAATCATCAAGTTTTAAATAAAACAAAAATGGCGAAGGATTTACAGAGCGTAAAGCTCGGTAAAAAGAAAAAGTTGGCAAATGATTGCTAAAATTTGCAGTAAATCTTTGCGAGGGCAAAACCTGAAAAATATCGCCATCCGTGATATATTTTTTTGCTTTTTCTACCATTTTGCAATATTCACTTTCGCTGCAATTTGAGGTAAAATTAAATTCAGTTTCAACTTGTGTCGAACTAAAATCGTGAGTGTTACTCAATATTCTTTCGGCGCCAGAAATTCTCATGACAACATCTTCGTAATTTTGAGCCGAAAAAACTGGAGCGCAAATCAGAGCACAATCAAAAAGATTGTCAAAAATTATAACAATTTGCGGGCGAATAAAAACGCTGTCGGGAATTTGCAGCTCGTCTTCAAGATTTTTGTTAGGAATTTTCTCCATCAAACGAAACATGTCGTAGCCCATGTAGCCAAAAATTCCCGATCCCATTGGAGGCAAACTTTCAGAATTATATTTTAAATCTTCCCAATTGATGCGCGATTTGTTGATTAATTGGCGCAGATTTTGCAATGGATTTCCCAGTTCTTTCGCGAAATTTCTTGGATTATTGGCGAAATCTTCGTTAATAAAAGATTCTTCGCCCGAGCTTTTCCACATTAAGTCGGGCATGAAGCCAAGAAGAGAATAGCGACCTTTGTTATTGCCATTTTCTGCCGATTCAAACAGAAAATGGTGATTAGGAAAATGTTTGGCAATTTTAATTGAAGCTAGAACCGGAGTGATTGTGTCGGCTGCAATTTTTTTAAATAAAACAGTTGATCCATTTTTTTTAATCGCTTCGTCAAACTCGTTTTTAGAGAGATTAAAGCTCATTTGGCAGCGTTTTGAGAAAGAATTTTATCATTAACTTTTACCGGATTTTTTGTTAAAAGATAATTGTTAAATTCCTGCATTAACTCTGATTTAAAGTCTTCTTCGGCTTGCTTTCTCAAAGATGAAGATTGGCTTGAAGCCATTGAAGATTGTTTGATTTCACTCACCACGCCAATTACAAAATCTTGCCCAGATTGCTGAACAGAAGTTGCCCCTCCTTTTTTCGCCGCGAATAAATCTTCAATAAATTTATTTTTGTAAGGAACTTGGCGACCCTGAAAATTAGCGTATAAAACACGTGGGAATTCACGATTTTTCTCGATTTTTAGCTGATATTTTTTAGCAATTTCGGCGAGAGATTTTGGATTTGATTTAATTTCTTCACCAATTTTTTGGGCAAGTTTTTCTAAAGCCGCAACTGATTTTTTCTTGTTTAAATCGGCAATTACTTGCGACTTAACATCTTCTAATTTTTGCTCGTGGGCAACTTCAATTTCCTCAACTTTTAACGCGTAAAAACCCGAAGATTTTAAAGCATAGAAAATTTTTGAAGCCTGACCTTTTTTTGCAACAAAAGCATTCTGAGCAAAGTTTTCTAGATTTTTTACAGCAACAATTTCTTCGCCTTTTTGATTTTTTCCTTCTTGGCTAATTGTAACCACTAAAGGAGATTTTAGGTTAAATTTTTTCGCCACTTCTTCTAAGGAATTTGAGGCTAAAATTTGATCATCGATTTCGGTTATTTTTGCTTGCAGAACTTTTTCGTCTCTATTGCGAAGCATTTGTTCTTTAATGCCACCTTTTAACTCAGCAAAAGACATTGGCTTAGATTCTTTGATTTCTGTTAATAAAAAGACGTGAAACCCAAGTGGACTTTTTAAAATTTCGCTAAAGTTGTTTTTTGCCAATTTAAAAACTGAAGCAAGTTCAGGGATCAGATCTTTTTCGGTTATTGTCAGTTTAATTGATTTTAAATCTTTCTTCAAAAACTCTTTCGCAAGCTTAGCAAATTCATCATTAATTTTTGATTTTTCTGCTTCTTTTAATTTTGCAGAAAATTCTGCAGCTTTCGCTTCTTCGTCAAAAACAACGTGATAAAAAACTCTGCTTTCTGGCTGCATGTAGTTTTGTTTGTTCTTTTCATATTCAGCCTGAATTTCTGAATCAGAAATTGTTAAATCTTTAAGAAAATCATTTTTTGAAAATTCTAAATAAGAAACTTTGCGCAATTCGGGAGCGGAATAGTTTTGCTTATTTTCTGTGAAGAATTTTTCTAATTCTTCTTCGCTTGGGTTAGTTGGCGCTTTAACATTTTTTTCTGAAATTGTCACAACATCAGCAAGGCGTTTTTCTTGTTTAAAATTTTCCATCTCAACTACTTGCTCAAGATTAATTGGAGCAACCATTGGTATGCTCTGAAGCACCATTTCTCCAGTGACGTTGTTGGCAATTTCATTGATGTATCTTTCTTCATTAAAACCGTTTTTTGCTAAAAAGTTTTTGAAAATTTCATGATCAAATTTTCCGTCTTTATTTTTAAAACTTTGATCTTTGGCAATTTCTTGCATGATTAATTTTCTGCTCGCTTCAACGCCAAATTCATCTTGAAGCTTTTCAATCATTACGCGATTAACAATTCTGCCAAGAACCGCAGATTGAAACTGCTGAGACTCAAGATATTTCATGGCTTCGGCACTTTTATTTGAAGCTAATATAATTTCACGATCAGCTTTCAAAGCTTGGTTAAAAGCGTTTTGACCAATGTCTGTATCGCCAATTTTAATTACCCAAGAATTTGGACTTCCTAGCAAAAAACCGCTAATGCCGAAAAGCACGAAACTTAGAGCCACAAAGGCTAAAATAATTTTAAAAAAAATGTTGTGAGCAAGATTACGAAATAACTGCATATGAGATTTAGAAATTTAAGGGGAAGATTTTGGGTTTTTTCTAAGAACCTAAACGGGTTCTAAGGTTAGTAATTCATAAATCAATTATTTTGGAAGCGATTACCCGATTTTAAGACTGACAGAATTTATACCAAATAAACTATTTATACTCCATTTTTTCAAAATATTTCTGAGAATGAGCAAGAATAATTGAGCAAGAAATTGCTACGTTTAAGGAACGCATATTGTTTTTCATTGGAATAAAAACTCTGTGACAAGATTTTTCAGCAACCTCTTCTGGCACTCCAGCACTTTCTCTACCCAACATCAAAAAATCATTTTCTGCAAAATCAAATTTGCGATAATCAACACTTCCTTTTGTTGAAGCTAAAATTAATCGCTGATTTTTTCCCAAAATCTCTTTTTGAAAAAAATCTTCAAAAGATGCGTGACGAAAGATTCTTGCGTGATGAATATAATCAAGTGCCGATTTTTTTACGCGATTCATATCCAAGGGAAAACCACATGGCTCAATGATATGCAACTCTGAATCGAAACAAACGCAGGTACGAATTATTGCCCCAACATTTCCAGCAATATCTGGCTGATAAAGAACGATTTTTGTCATTTTCTTTTGTAAAAGATTCTTTTTGAGAATTAGTTTATTTAGAGTTTTTAAAATTCTTTATTTCTAAAATCCTGTTTCTTATAAAAACTTATCAATAATTTTTCTCACTTCTTTTTCTTACAAAATCAATGTCCGAAACCGTTAAAGTTATTTTTGTTGTAAAGGGCGAAAATAAAGAATTTCAAGTGCCAATCGGAACCACGGTTCTAGAAGCCGCTCATAAAAATGACATCAGTTTAGAAGGAGCCTGCGAAGGTTCTTTAGCTTGCTCAACCTGCCACGTAATTGTTGATAAAAATTTCTACAACCAATTAAACGAACCAACTGAAGATGAAGAAGACATGCTTGATCTAGCATTTGGACTCACTCCAACTTCCAGACTTGGCTGTCAAATAATAATGACCAAAGAATTAGATGGATTAACCCTCATCGTTCCTGAAGAAACTCGCAACGTATCAATTTAAAATTAGTCAAATTATGAGCAAAAATATTTTAGTAAAATTCGTAATTTTTTTAGTTGTAATCGCTTTAGTTTACAGTGTCTTCTGGTTCTTTAAAGCTGGTCAACTTCGTAAAAATTTAGAAGCCTTTGTTAGCAAAAATAGCAATTATGTTTCAGCTGGAGAAATCGAAGTTGCTGGTTTCCCTTTAGCTCAAAAAGTAACCGTTAGAGATTTGAAGTTTACACTTCCCACCTCTCTTTTAAATAAACGCCAAACTATAGTTAAACAACTCGAGGCAACATCAGGAATTCTTTCTTCTGACTTTGTTATCAAAATTCCAGAACCTGTGACAGTTCAAGATTCTGACAATAATAGCACTACAGTTGAATTTGCTCAAGCTCCAGAAATCAAATTTTCCATAACTGACGGCATAATCTCAAAATTTAATTATCAAGATTCTGGCTACAAAATTGTTGGAATTGATCAAAATCTTATTTATTCAGCAGGATCTTCTTCGATTTCGTCAACTTCTTCTCTAGAAAATGATGGATCAACAAAAACCAAAATCGCCATCAATATAAAAGATATAGAAGGTTTTGACGTTGTAGATATTTATAAAAATCTTTTTGAGAAAAATATTGCCGACGGCCTTAAAACTGGAGAAATCACTCTTGGAAGCTCTGTTCCAGAAGCAAATATTCAAGCAACCGCCCCTGAAAATGTTGATACTACAACGACGCCTTCAGTAGCGGCTTCTGCTCCTAACGCAGAACAAGCTCAATTACCTGAATCTTTGCCAGCTAAAACTGCTGACACAACTAATTCGGCCGTTTCTGCGTCGCCTCAAAAAGCTGAAGAATTAAAACCAGCCGAAGCAACGGCCGAAAACAATTCTAATAAAAGCAATTTTGTAGCTGAGCTAGAATATTTAGTCACATCAACCAAAGATGCAGGAGCTCAAATACCAACCGATCCAACTCAAGTTCAAGAAATTCCTACTCAAAACAGCAAAGTAATTAAAATCACAAACTTAGAATTTTCTAACCCGCTTTACAAAATATCTGTAAACGGAGAAGCAAATCTTTTTGCTGACGATTCTTTGCCATCTGGCTCTCTAGCTGTTAAAATAGAAAAAATTGATAATTTAATTAATAGCCTGATAGCTAATTTTTCTAAGACAACCGAGCAATCCGCACCAGTTGCAAATGCTGAAAGCGAAGTTAAATCGGTCGATTTGATCGGCAATGCAACTCTAACAGAAGAAGCCTATCTAAAATTCTTAGAAAAATTCTCAACCAAACTAAACTCAATCGCAAAAGAAGTTGCTGCAAAAAATCCTGTAAGCACAAGCGATTTAAGCGAATTTGACATTAGAAGAGAGAAAAACTTAGAATTTTTAATTAACGAAACTTCAATCAGAGAAATTTTCGGAAAGTTCTAAATGAAAATTTCCGACGCTTTAATTAAAGCGCGCTCGAAACTCAACTCCTCTGGCGTTGAGAATGGCAAACTCGATTCTCTGATTTTGCTTTCTCACGCCATTTCCGCATCTAAAGAACATGTAATTTTCAACCCCGACCTCGAACTAAAACCCTCTCAACAAGAATTTTTTTTTGCTTTAATCGATCGTCGCAGTGAGCGCGAACCAGTTTCTCATCTCATTCAAAAAAGAGAGTTTTTTGGTGAAGATTTTTTTGTAAATCACAATGTTCTTGATCCGCGCCCCGACTCAGAAAGTCTTATCGAATTAGTTTTAAAAAACTTTCCTGATAGAAATCGGAAATTAAAAATTCTAGAAATTGGCACTGGCTCTGGATGCTTAATTATCAGCTTGTTAAAACTTTATAAATTCTCCGAGGCGTTTGGGGTTGATATCAGCAAAGACGCCCTAGAAATCTGCCAAAAAAATTCAAAAATTCATCAAGTAGAAAACCGCTTAACTTTAAAAAACTCAGATCTTTTTTCAAAAATATCGCCCCAAGAAAAGTTTGATTTGATAATTTCTAACCCGCCTTACATTCCTTCCGAAGACATAAAATATCTTGAACCAGAAGTTAAAATTTACGAACCGATTCTTGCACTTGATGGTGGAATTGATGGATTAGATTTTTATAAAAAAATTTCTTCCAAGGCTGCAAATTTTCTAACAGAAAATGGTAAAATCATTTTTGAAATTGGCTTTGGACAAGAATCTCAAATAATTAAAATTTGCGCAGAAAATAATCTTATTTTCGAAAATCAAAATCGTGACTTATCTGGCACAATTCGATCTTTATGTTTCCGGCTCTTAAATTGATGCGGCAGGCTCTTAGCCAATATCTCTAAGAGACGTCCTGATTTTTTTAACACTAGATTTTACTAAAAAATAAGCAAAATAGAACGAAATATGGCGTTAAAAAAGAATTAGGACGTCTAAGTAAGTTCTTGCACTTATGATTTTCTATTTTTAGATTGCGCGCCCTTCTCTGATTGAAGCCGAACATACTTCACAACTTTTTTACAAAATGAAAAACACAGGAAAAATCACTCAAGTAATCTCTGCTGTCGTTGACGTAGAATTTGAAAATGGCGAAATGCCAGCAATTTACAACGCACTTGAATGCCAAAATAATGGCAAAAAACTAGTGCTTGAAGTCGCACTTCACATTGGCGAAAAAACAATTCGTGCAATCGCAATGGACTCTACAGAAGGCTTAACTCGTGGTGCTGAAGTGGTTGACACTGGCAAAGCAATTTCTGTTCCTGTTGGTGAAGGAACATTAGGTCGAATTATGAACGTAATCGGTGAGCCAATCGATGAAAAAGGACCAATTGAAACCAAAGAACTTTCAGCAATTCATGCTAAAGCTCCAGAGCTTTCTGAGCAAGCAACTGAAACTGAAATTCTTGTTACCGGTATCAAAGTTATTGATCTTTTAGCTCCTTATTCAAAAGGTGGAAAAATCGGTTTGTTTGGTGGCGCAGGAGTTGGTAAAACAGTTTTGATTATGGAATTAATTAACAACGTTGCCAAAGCTCACTCTGGTTATTCAGTGTTTGCCGGCGTTGGCGAAAGAACTCGCGAAGGAAATGACCTTTACCACGAAATGATGGATTCTGGCGTTATTGACGTAAAAAATCTTAAAAACTCTAAAGTAGCACTTGTTTACGGACAAATGAATGAGCCACCTGGAGCTCGTGCTCGCGTTGCTTTAACCGGCCTAACTCAAGCCGAATATTTCCGTGATAAAGAAGGTCGTGACGTGCTTTTCTTCGTCGACAACATTTTCCGTTTCACTCAAGCCGGATCTGAAGTTTCTGCACTTTTAGGACGCATTCCTTCAGCGGTAGGTTATCAGCCGACTCTTGCAACTGAAATGGGCTCAATGCAAGAACGTATTACTTCAACCAAAAATGGTTCGATCACTTCTGTTCAAGCTATTTACGTTCCAGCGGATGACTTAACTGATCCAGCTCCAGCAACTTCATTCTCACACCTTGACGCCACAACCGTATTGTCGCGCCAAATTGCCGAGATTGGTATTTACCCAGCTGTTGACCCACTAGATTCTACGTCACGTATTCTTGACCCACGTATTGTTGGTCAAGAACATTATGACGTCGCTCGCGAAGTTCAAAAAATTCTTCAAGCTTACAAATCTTTACAAGACATTATTGCGATTCTTGGTATGGACGAACTTTCTGAAGAAGATAAATTAACCGTTGCTCGCGCCCGTAAAATTCAACGTTTCTTGTCACAACCTTTCCACGTTGCCGAAGTTTTCACTGGCGCTCCTGGAAAATGGGTTGCTTTGAAAGACACCATCAACAGCTTTAAAGAAATCTGCTCAGGAAAATATGATCACCTTCCTGAAGCTGCATTTTACATGGTTGGCGGCATTGAAGAAGCAATCGCTAAAGGTGAAAAACTTTTGAAAGAATCAAAATAATTCATGTCTCATTCATTGCATTTAGAAATCATATCTCCAACAGGCGTCCTTTTTAAGGGCGTCTGTCACATGGTTGTTATTCCTTCTGCTGAAGGCGATATTGGCGTTATGCATGGCCATGAATCTATCATGGTAACTTTAAGAACTGGTCAAATTGCGATTTACGATAATAAGCAAAATGTCACCAAAACCTTTGATGTTGAAAATGGCTTTGCCGAACAATCAGCAGAGAAGCTTTTGATTTTGGTTGGATAATCCTTAAATCATCTAAATTCTAAAATAAAAAAGGTCACACTTCTTTTTTGAAGCAGAATTTATACGGAATTTTTCTGAAAATACTCGGACTTGTCGAATAAAAACAGCCAGAGCAATCTTTATAAATTAAAAGTAGAATAGCGGTTCTTAAAGCCTTGATACCCTTACTCTCCTGGAGTAGCAAAGAGTTTTCCTGTGGAGGTAGTTGAAGTCTACAATTCCAAGATTACTTAGATTTATTTGACGATGATTCTACAGCCTTAGTTATAATATCTTGCCACTTACCTTTTATCCCCTTGCTAACAATTTCTTTTGCAGATTCCTCTTGGCTTGGTTTGATTTCTTTATTATAAATACTAGTTCGACTGTGTAGCTGTGTTCCAGTTGGCTGAGAGACAAAGAAGGTTCTTGGTGGCCATCTGTAATTGTCTTTTCCTATTCCAGATTCTTCCTCCTTGATGTATTTTTGAACAAATTCTGGGTCATGAGAAAATCTTGGATCTTTATCATCAACATCAAAATAACTGCTCTTTTGGGGATTTATTCTATCGCCAAGATCGCAATCTTGGCTGTAAATCATAGTTTTCACGATGCTATTTCTAGCAAAACTACCATGCTTAGTATCTTCAACATCAACTGACTTACCATCATTAGAAAAAGATTTGATTAACTCCGCAGCATATCTTCTAGCTATCTCTCCCCAACTCTGAGATAAAAATGGCTCACAGTGATTACATGAACTTCTAGTAGAATACATATCAACTGATATTGAATTTATAATAATTCGTTGATTGCCCTCTGGCAAAGATAGACGCTGCCTTACTCGATTAGACATTTTTTCTGCATCTTCCCATAAATATCCTGCCAAAGCTCGCTCGCTGTGATTTTTATAACTATCACTATCTTCGAAATCTTCGTGCGATGATCTAGACTGACTCATCGCCTCTTCTTTAAATATAGTTTTGTCAATTTGCGTTGCTGCCTTTTCAAATTCGCTATCAATAAATCCTTGTGATAAACTTCCAACATCAGATGCGGCAAATATTCTTTTATCACCCCTGTAAGCTGGCATTAAAACCTTTTCAGGAACTCCATCTATCTCTAGGTTAAAAATAACATTAGCCGTGACAACATTGGTGCTTCTGATGCCTTTGATTTTAGTATCATCTTGGAGTTGATTTAATGGGGGATTTTGATCGAGTTCTGCTTTTAAAGATTGTAGCTCAACTACCCTTTTTTCTAACTTATCGAAGTCTATTTTGTTTTCTGGCGAGTCAAGAAAGCGATATATCTTGATCGCCATCTTACTACCAAATTCGGCGTTAACATGGTCTGATATCCGTCTTCTTTTATCTTCAATCTGATCTTTAATCCACTTTTCTTCTTCATACGCATTTGTTCTAGGTCTTTTATCTACTCGCTCAGCAGCTAATTCACTTTCTTGACTTGTATGCAGCTGGTTTCTTAACGCAGATTCTTGAGATGAAAGATCTTGCTGGTTCAATTGTAAGATTTTTATTTCTCTCGCCACTTCTTTGCACTGCAGCAAAATATTCAAGATCTTAAGTTCTTCAGATATTTTCATTCTACTATCTAGCAAATCTTCGTTTCCACCGGCTTTGGCTGTGGCTTTCCTAATAAACTCTTGCCCGAGTAAAAATAGATCATCAGTTCCTTTGATTGATCTAGAGTGTCCGTGAACACCGCTTTGTCGTATGGCATTTGTGTCTCGTCTCTTGCTATCTGATACTGATGATCTTCCATCTCCAGATCTTGTACTTGTACGACTTCTATTATCACTATGTGAGCTAGCACTTTGTTTGCCAGAACCACTATCTTCTCTACCTCTCTTACTATTAAAGTCGCCGCTCTGACCCCTTCCACTAAAACTTGTAATCAATTTTGGGTCTAGTTCTTCTTCTGCTCTATCATTAATCCACTCACATTTATTCAAATCATATTTTCTTCCAGATTCGGTAGTGACTATGCATGATTGTCTTGAGTCATTACTTTCTTCTGTCTCTTGAATTATGGTTTTTAGAGCTTTCTCATCAGCTAGATCTTCTTTTTCCCCTTCTTCATATGTATCAAAAGCATTGGGGCTGAAAGAAAAATGATTACCTTGGTTAGCAAAAATAGTTCCGCCCCTATTTCTAGACATAGAAACTCCTTATCAAATATTTTTAAATTATACCGCCAATAACTTATAAACCGCAGACCTAGCAAACCATTTGCTGAGCAATCTCCTGACACCCGCTCTTTATAAAACCTAGCAGCTTTTTTTATCTACTGTTCTCTTTCTACCAAACTTAATTCCCTTAGCTTTAGCCGCAACTCTTCCTTCATTGGTTCGCTCAAGAATTCTTTGTCTTTCTGTCTGAGCAAATACTGATAAAATAGTTACTACCATTTTACCCGCAGCAAATTGGCATACTAATTCTCAGTCGAGTAATTCGGAGCTTCAGAGGTAATAGAAATAGAATGCGGATGACTTTCGCGCAAACCAGAGTTGGTTATTCTAACGAAATTGCAATTCTTTCTCATGTCTTCAATTGTGCCATTTCCTGTGTAACCCATTGAAGATTTTAGGCCGCCAATTAGTTGGTGAAGAACTTCTGAATCCGGACCTTTGTATGCAACTCGAGCTTCAACACCTTCTGGAACTAGTTTTAACTTATCAGAGACGTCTTGTTGAAAATAACGATCAGCCGATCCGCGCGCCATTGCGCCCAAAGATCCCATGCCGCGATAAACTTTGTAAGAGCGACCCTTAAATAGAACAATTTCGCCCGGAGTTTCTTCCGTTCCAGCAAGCAATCCACCAAGCATAATGCAGCTGGCACCAGCAGCAATTGCTTTTGCAAGGTCGCCAGAAAATCTAATTCCTCCATCAGAAATAATCGGAACTTTTACTTTGTCGCAAAATTCAACAACATCCAGAATTGCTGATAATTGTGGCACGCCAACTCCAGCAACCATACGAGTTGTGCAAATTGAACCAGGGCCAATTCCAACTTTTACAGCGTCAGCTCCAGCATCAACCAAAGCTTTTGCCGCTTCTTTGGTGGCAATGTTTCCAGCAATAAATTGTTGTTTTGGATAAGCTTTTTTTAGCTCGCGAACCGCTTCAATTACGCCAGCAGAATGTCCGTGAGCGGTGTCAATTACCACAATGTCAGCACCAGCTTCAATTAAACTTTCGGCGCGCTTGATACCGTCTTTGCCAACTCCAGTTGCCGCCGCCACCAAAAGACGACCTTCTTCATCTTTTGAAGCATGAGGAAATTGTTTGGTTTTTTCTAAATCTTTACCAGTCATTAAACCAATGCAATTGCCGCTGGAATCGGTAATAATGATGCGCTCAATTCTGTTTTTGTGCAGAAGAGCTTTTGCGTCTGATTTAGTGATATTTGGGCGCGCCGTAATTAAGCCATCTTTTGTCATCAAATCTTTTATTGCCTGCTTTTTATCAGTTGCAAAACGCACATCACGATTTGTTAAAACCCCAACTAATTTATTGCTGCCATTTTTAACCACAGGAATTCCAGAAATTCCGTAATCTCTCATTAAAATTAAAGCATCTCCCAATGTTGCATCGGGCGTGATTGTGACCGGATTTAAAACCATTCCTGATTCAAATTTTTTAACTCTTTTTACTTCTTCAGATTGATCTTTGATCGACAAATTTTTGTGTATACAACCAATGCCACCAGATTGCGCCATTGCAATTGCCAAGCGGCTTTCTGTTACTGTGTCCATCGCAGCAGAAATGATTGGAATGTTTAGAGATATTTCTTTGGTAATTTTAGTTTTCGTGTTGGCATCAGCTGGCAAAATTGTTGAGAAGGCGGGCTTTAGAAGCACGTCATCAAAGGTTAAAGATGGGGCAACCGTTTCAATAATTTTGCGATTTTTAGTCATAATTTTTTCTAAAATGATTTGTGCCTAAGGACACCATGAGAAAGAGCTGGCAAATTAGTCACTTGCTTGCGAAAAATAAAAGATATTTTCTTGCCTTAACCTCAATTAATTTAACAAATCCGATTTATGATCTCTCAAATCGAAAAACTATGCATTGAGCAAAAAATAAAACTTACCGAAAATCGTCGCATTGTTGCTCAAGTAATTTCCGAAAGTCACGATCATCCAGATGTTGAAGAAGTATATCGTCGCGCCTCCAAAATTAGCCCAAAAATCGGCATCGCAACAGTTTATCGCGCCGTTAAAATGTTTGAAGAATCTGGAGTTATTGCCAAACATGATTTTGGCGGCAAAGGAAAAGCACGCTACGAAAAGCTCGAAGAAGAAGATCATCACGATCATTTAATCGACATTTCGAATGACGAAGTTCACGAATTTTTTAACGAAGAGTTAGAAAATTTAAAAACCAAAATCGCTCGTGATTTCGGTTTTGAATTAGTTGGGCACAAATTAGAGCTTTATTGCCGACCGTTAAAAAAATAAAATGACGAATCTAATCACGAACATTTGTCAGCCGCAGCTGCAATTTGAAGGAACAGAAAACCTAGAAAAATTTAGCAAAACATTTTCCGATCTTTACCGAATCGAACTTTTCAAAGATGGTCTCGATTTAATTTTGACCAAATTGCAAGAAAAACATCTAAAATTTGAAGTCAGAATCACCAAAGGATGGGACACAAATCTCGGATGCTTTTTAACCGAGAAACAAAGCGTTTACGATAAAACTCTCGGTAAATTTATTGGACGCCACACACCAAAAATTATTTTGCGCAATTTGTCGCACAACCTTATGGCTCATGAAATGGCGCACGCTTTAGAATTTGAAAGCGGGCTTGATTTGGGCGAAGAATTTCGCAAATGCATCGGCTTCGACATGAAAGATCGCTCGCCACAAAGCATTACTTTAAAAGCTGAGATTAAACGCTTGATGGTCGACGCGCTTAAAAGCTACAAGCCCGAACAATTTATTTCTGAACTTTTTGCGCGCTATTTTGAACTTCTTAGCATTTCTAGAAATGTTCGTGCGAGCGGAGATTTTACAACGTCTGACGTGATGGGTTTTTTTGAAAATACCACCAACTTCATTGAGAAAATTTTTAACCCACAAATCAGAACAAAAATAAATTCTAAAATCGCGGCAAATACCCTAGAACTCGCTAAAAAAATTAAACTTGAAGCACCTCAACAGAAATTTCAGGAAAAAACCGAATCTATTCAACAAAAGTCTGGTGGATCTTGGGCAAAAAATACAAAATCTAACGCCATGTGGCAAGCTGGATGGAATAAGGCGCAAGAGTTAGAAGATAAAAAATAAATATTATCCTTCTTTGACGCTTTTGTTGCCCGTCTTTTATTCTTTGTCACCTTCTTTTCTCACCTTCTTCTTTTGTCACTCCTTCTTCTTTTGTCACCCCGTCGAATGACGGGGTCTAGCAAGATCTTTTCT
>CAYVKI010000015.1:14696-24508 GCA_964452075.1 uncultured Rhizobium sp. | reverse complement strand
TTTGTTAAATAAGCGCAAAGACCAGTATCAAGGAAATAGATTTTAGGAGCCTTTATCAGCCTTTTCGTCAGGTTGTTGTGATAGCTGTTTAGAACATAAACCAAACCAGAAGTTTCCAAAACCGATAACCACGATTTGGCAGTTTTATTGTCAATTCCCACATCTCTGGATAAGTCATTGTAATTAAGCAAAGAGCCAGTGCGCGCGGCAACTGCGCTTAAAAAATTGTAAAATGCGGTTTCATCAGAAATTTTTAAAATATCTTTTACATCGCGTTGCAAATAAGTTTGAACGTAAGAGCTGTAAAATATTTGTCTGGTTGATGCTTTTTTATCGACATTAACTTTCGGGAAAGAGCCTTGCCAAATCTGTTGATAAATCTCGTCTAGCTGTTTTGGCTTTTTGATATTTTTGCGCGCTGCATCAATCCATTTTTTATCTGGAATAAATGGTTTAGTTTTTTCTCTAGCTTCAATTTCAGCATTGGAAAATCCCAACAAATCAACAATCGCAACCCTTCCAGCTAAGCTTTCAGTTATTCCTTTCATCAAATGAAATTTCTGCGAACCAGTTAGCCAAAACATGCCATTTTTTTTCTCACGATCTACAGCAATTTTGATGTAGCTGAAAAGTTGCGGCGCATATTGCACTTCATCGATAATCAATGGCGGTTTGTAGGTTTGAATAAACAGTCCAGGATCGTTTTGTGCCATATGTCTAACATCCAAATCATCAAGAGTTACATATTGCCTTTTCTCAGTGGCACACATCTCAAACAATGTTGTTTTTCCAACCTGTCTTGGTCCAGTTAAAAGAAGGACTGGGAAGCTTTTGTTAATCTCTTTTATTGTTTTGGTAAGCGTTCTTTGGTACATAATTAATCTCGTTTAATATGGAATTAGATTCCAATATAAACGAAAAATAATATAAAGTCAATTCGAAGAACTATATCTAGTCTGCTGATGAAACTGCTAAGAAAGTTGCAATCTTAGAGGCTTTTTTTAGGTTAAGTTTACATAGTTTTGTTTACTTGATCTACAGCAGAAATTGCTGCGATCATCAAATTTATTAAAATTCACTAACACAAATATGTCATTAAAACTCATTTTCGCTGTTCTTATTGGTTTTGTTGGTTTGGCTTTCTACTTCTTATTTTGCATTGCAATACTATCGCCTCTCTTTTTTATCTTAGGATTCACTGGCTTTGATGCTGTCTTAACTCATAAAACAGCTATCTCTTTAACTTTCCTTGGAATTGCAACATCCATTGCCACTTTACATCGTTTCTTCATCCGAGAAATTTCTTTGATAAAATTTGAACGCCAACTTGTAAGCAAATTAAAAGTCGAGTTGTCTCAGTTATCATTAACCGCAATTCTAACAATAATTGCACTGGCGGCAATTATTTGTCTTAGTCCTTACATCAAAACTGATTTTGCCATGATAGCAGTTTTGCTAAGTTTAATACCTTTAAGTTTATCAATGTTTAAGTTGCCTTCAACACTGGTAAGCCTAATAGCAAGTAAACAGATTAAAGAAATACCGTTTAACCTCTAATACCAGTAAATACTAATTATAGTAAAATTACATTTCTTTCACCGAATAATATTTTAGCTTTATCTATAACTTGAGGTTTTGGCTTATGATAAAAAACAGCTAAATTTTCTTTTGCTCGTGTACAACACATGTAAAATATTTTTTGCGTTCTTTCTAGAGTTTCATTAGCTTCTGTTTTTAAAAAAAGATTCTCGAAGTTATAATCGTTCCAGTTTCCATTATCTAGAATGACTAAAACATTGTTGAATTCATTTCCTTTTGTTTTGTGCTTAGTAGAGAACGGTGTATGTCCCTCTAGGTATTTATAAAGCTCTTGAAATTCGCTGAATTTAACTTTTTTAACTCGATTGTATAAATATCCATTTTCTAATCTGAATCTCTCTATTTTGTCATCAATGATGCGTATTCCTTCTTTATCAGCGTCATTTATGATTTCTTCGATGGTTTTATCACCAACCTCCGTAAGCAAGTTTATTCTATTTTTTAGTGCTATTTTATCGTCTGCTTTTGAAATTCTAAAATTAACTAATCTTAAAAATTCATTATATCTCTTCTCTTGATATAAGGAGATAGTGTGCTGAATTTTAAATAGGTGTTTTATTAAACTATCCCTCTTTGATCCTTTCTTATTCTCATCATCTTGACTTTGTTTTTTGTCATCAATTAAGGCATCTTTGGTAATATAGATTTTTCTAACCTCTGCAAAAGGTCTATCTTTTAACTGATTATACAATTGGTGATACTCACTGTTTTGCAGTAAAATATTTTTCTTTAATTCTTTTTGCCGATTCTTTAATGCAAATTTATCTACAACACTATCAAACGATTCGTCTTCTGAGAATTGAATTTCTGGTTTATTAGCCTTTTTGTTAGCTTTGATCTTTTCTAAAATATCCTTCTTCAGACCTATCACTGGATCTTTATCATATATATCCATCAATACCCTAAATTTTGCTTTATCGGCTATCAAGTTGTGAGTTAAATTTAACTCTTTGGTTTCTTTGGAATTAGAAAAATCCCAACCAAGGTAATTTTCTGACAAAAACTTTCCAACTTCATTTAGATTATCACTATTGGAATAAATGAATTTAATATTACCTTCCTTTAGCTGCCCATTCTTCATATTTGGAGCATTATAATCATTCGATGGATTTTGAGTGAGACCATCGGTACGAATCTTATTTGCTAAATCGATTATTTCTTTGGGATTTCTTCTATTCTGTTGCTTCTTTATTTCCTTAACTTTTTCCAGTTCGTCACCTTTATACTCATCTAAGTTACCAATCCCATCATCGTAGATTGATTGCATTGCATCGCCAAAAAAACCAATAATATTTTTCTTTTTACTTTTTTTGAAATGATTAAGAAAAATTTCAATAACTGCTTTATTGGTATCCTGATACTCATCTATAAAAATAAATTTATACCTATCTTTTAGAATATCATTGAGTTTTGGATGCTCTTTAAATAGATAGTTTGCTATCACTAATAATTCATCGTGTGAAATTATTCCTTCTCTTAGCTTCAGATATTCTTTGTACTGAATACCGTCTGGACAATTATTGAAAAAATCATTTGGGATTGGGCTTGAATCAATTTTTATTTTTGTTACCTCTTCATCATTAGCTAATGTTACCAATGCAGCTCTGAGTTCTTTCTGAAAATGCTTAATATTATCCCAAAGAAAATCATGGATGGTTGATACTTTTAAGTTTTCATGATTAACCCTATCCTCGATCTCTTTTACAGCAGCATTAGTATATGTCATGCAAGCAACTTTTGCAGTTGGATTTTCTTCAATTGCTTGCTTGATAACTTGAACCAAAGAATAGGTTTTTCCACTTCCAGCACCGCCACTTAGAAGAAAGTTTTGACCATTATCAATACATTTGAATATTTCTTGTACTTCGGGTTCTAGCTTTAATCTTTCAACCATAACAACCCCTCTTTTATGTATGATGGAATTTTCCAGTTGCTCAGGTTTTCGTCGCTATGAAATAATATATCTAATGCGAAATGAGTTTTTTTCTTTATGCATTTTTCAGCTAGGAAATAAGGATCTTTAGATGGATCACTAAAATGACTCCTATTTTTCAATCCTCTAAAACTATCTTTTTTACTATCAATAAAAGCTCTATTTAGACTTATAAAAGCATCTTCAAAACTTCTGGCTACATATCCTTCTTCTTCGGTCTGATAAACAACACATAAATTACCATTTTCTTTAATAGACCAGTTGTTATCGATTTTACTAATTATTTTTTCTCTGAGTTTTTTATTTTTTAAATCATTTAAACTTGGAGCAGAAAAAAACAATTTAATGGAAGTGTTAGAATAGCTGGTTCCATCCGATACTCTTGTTTTAACTTTACACTTTTTACCATTCTTTTTTGTTATTTCTTTTGTGGCATCCAGATCAGTAATAATAAGAGTTTTAATGCCTAAAAATTCTATAAATTTCTCAAAAATATCAGAATATGCTCCAGCTTCAATAATTGAGATGTTTTGAGATAGTAGTGGATTTGGATCATCTTTTTTGGATAGTTGGAATTTTGTGTTTTCCTCAATATCAATTTTTTTCATTAAGGTTGGGACAAGTATTATTTCTGTATCACCCTCAACTAAAATTGCTTTATCAGCAAAAAATATCTCAGCTCTGCTAACGGTTAAATATTGTTTTAAAAACTGATATTGTGGTGTTTCAGAATCGTATTCCCTTTCTAAATCCTTAAGATTTTTTGCAATAACGCTGCTGAGATTTTCTTTTTTTAGATACTTAATATCACCAAAATCACTATCAGCTACTATGTGTGAAGAATGCGTGCTAACAATGTATTGCAATTCTCTTGTTTCTCCGTCTTCTCTTTTTATTCCTTCTCGAAGTAATTTTTTTATATTCTTAATAAAAACATATTGCATCTGTGGATGCGTATGAGCCTCAGGCTCTTCAATCAACAACAGATTGATGTCAGAAGGTTTTTGATCTTTTCTTTTTTTGAACTCATTAACAAGAATCTCGATCTCAAAAATCATGTTAATCAGATTCATGTACCCTAATCCATTATAGTATTCTGGAAGGTGATGATTATCTGAATGATTATAAACAACTGTTGTATTTCCTTCTAATAACTCTCTGTGTTGGAGAGTTGAAATGATTTTTATATCTGATTCATTTAATTTGATTCCACCAAAGTCCTTAACCTTCTTTATTATTTTTTCGAATAAAGTTTCATATATGTTGCTCAAATCAGAATCAGTTTCACTCAGTTTATCTTTAAAATTTTCTACAGTTTCGTTGTGTTCTTCGCTGGATTCAGTACGTTTATAGATTTTAGAAGCTTGTCCAGACAATGTTTTGTTGGATTCCTTATTGGTTACATCTCTCTTAGCGCTAATAAACTTAAAGTTTAATATATCGCTAATTTCTTCTCGGCTGGGTTCTATATAATTTTTCTCATTTGCTGATTTATCAGTTTTATCAAATTCAAAAGATTTTTTCTTAATCTTAAAAAAGTCAGAATGTTTTTTGTCTAAAAAATCGTATAAAGATCTGGCTTTATATCCTTTTTCTTTAGCCTTTTTTTCTTCTTTAATTTTGTATTCCTGATAATTTGTTTTTAGGCGCTGGAAATCGCTGGCATCTATAGTATATTCAAATCCAAGAACAACTACATCACTGTCTGGATCTAAATCCATCATCACTTTACTAATATTAGAGAGATCATCTTTTGAACCATATTTGATAAAAATCTTTAACTTAATACCAAATAAAAAATCTTCTTCTGGATAATAATCACTATTTTCCGTCCAAAACTTCAACTTCTCTTTGGCCTCTATATTAAAATCATCAAACAAAAATTTATTCGACTCTGACGAATTCAAGAATTTATCTAGAACTGACAAAATTGAAGTTTTTCCAGTATTATTTTTCCCAACTACTAGGGATAGCTCATCCTCTAGATCAATAGAGAAATTTCTTAATAACCTAAAATTTTCTACAGTAATTTTAAAAATTTTCATTTTTTTAAGTGATAAAAATTTGGAGATTTTAAATTAATTAATCTTACTTCGACAAATCTTCTTTGTGATTCCCAATAACTTCTTCACATCTTCCGCCAACACTTCTAAATCCTCTTTTGAGATTCTGTATTTTGGATCATATCTGCCGCCGATATAGGCGTATTCTAAGAGTTTGAAGCGTTCTTTTTGCTCTTCGGTTTCTCGTATGAATAAGTTTTTTAGTTCAGGAAAGTATTGTTCACATTCTGCGTTTAAATTTGCCAAAAAATGATCGTTTGGATTGTAAAGTGTGAAAACAAGAAGGATTGTTTTGTAAGCATGTTCAGCAGCTTGATGTAAATTAAATGCAGCTAGTCCATTTGATGGAGTATGTTTATTCGTATCAATCTTGGCAAAACTAAATTCGAATAATTCAAAAAACCCTTCAGCAAGTCCAAACCAATGTTCAAAATACTCAGTTCTAAATTTCTTAATCTCATCATCACTTAAATTTCTACGATCAGCAAAATCAAAATTGCCAGCATCAAAAATCACGATTCCTTCTTCTTTGATGTCGGAATAAAAATATTGTCCAACGGAAAGCTTGTTATTCAGCTCTTCAATATCGTGTGTTAAAATTCTTGGGTCGGCGCTGAGTTTTAAATTGCGGCATTTTTCGCCGATTTCGTGCCAGAGATTTGTATCGAGAGCGGTTAGGGCTTTGCTTGTTACAACCAAAATATCGTAATCAGAAACATGTCCAGATTTTCTGTCTTCAGCTAAATCTTTCTTTTCTTTGTAATTGCCGCGCGCGTAGGAACCAAATAGGATGATTTTTTCAACATCTTCGCAATTAGCACGAATTGTGACGACAATTTTTTCAAGCTCATTTTGCTTTAATTTTGGTAAGAACTCGATTGTTTTTATCATTTGGGCTTTGATTAATTGATAAATTTTTACCAGAAAAATGAGATTAAAAGAGTTATAGATTTCTAACCCAGATCGGTCATTAGAAATTTAGAACATAGCAAATAAACTATCTTTTGAGAGTTTATAGCGAGGGATTTTTGAGGAAAGTTCGACAAAGAATAAAGCCTAACCTCGCTCCTATCCCTTCATAAGAGAATTTACGATTGATTTTCTAACTTCTTTTACGTCGCCAACTTTTAAATCATCTAACTTAAACGGACCGAAAGAAACGCGGATTAGGCGATTTACCTTTAAGCCTAAATGCTCCATCACCTTTCTAATTTCGCGATTTTTTCCTTCTTCTAGCGAAATTTTTAGCCAAGAATTTGAGTTTTTCTCAACTTCAACTTCAACTTTTATTGAGCCATATTTTACGCCATCAACCACAATTCCCTTCTCTAGTTTTTTCAGCCTTTCGTGGTTAATTTTGCCAAAAACACGGGCGCGATAAATTCTGTTCCATTTGTTTTTTGGCAATTCCATAAAACGCGCGATTTCGCCGCTGGTGGTAAATAACAACAATCCTTCGGTGTTAAAATCTAAACGCCCAACGCTGATAACGCGCGGCATTTGTTTTGGCAATAAATCGAAAACAGTTTTGCGATTATGCGGATCTTTTGTTGTTGTTAAAAATCCGTCAGGTTTGTGAAACATCCAGACGCGCGCTTCTTGTTTGGCGTTGATTAATTTATCATCAATTTTAACCGAATGATCGGTAATAAAAGTTGCCGGACTTTCAATTGTTTGACCATTAACTTTTACCCTGCCCTCAAGAATTAAAGCCTCGGCTTCTCTGCGCGAACAATGCCCCGATTGAGCTATTAATTTTGCAATACGAATGCCTTTTTCTTCAGATGTTTGGATGGTCATAATTTTTATTTATTGCGGTTTTTATAATTTTTTGACGCTTCTACAAAAGCTGAGAAAATTTTTTTATCAGCATCAGAAACCAAAAATTCAGGATGCCATTGCACACCAAGACAAAAATTGTGATCTGTCTTTTCTATCGCTTCAATAACGCCGTCAGATGCTCGAGCAACAACTCTCACGCCTTCTCCAACTTGTTTTGCCGCCTGATGATGGGAAGAATTAGTTTTAATTTTTTCAGCACCAACAATCGAAAAAAGTTTTGAATTTCTTTCAATCATAACTTCGTGATAACCGCAATGATAGTCATTAAATTCTTCAAAATGACTTTGTTCGTGATCCATAAATTTTTCTTCATCAGGAATATGTTGAATCACTTTTCCGCCGTGCAAAACATTGATTAATTGCATTCCGTTGCAAATTCCAAAAAATGGTAGTTCTGTTTTTACAGCTTTTTTCCCCAACTCATGTTCGAAGTTTTCACGCTTATCATTTAGCTTAACTGTTTCGTGAATTTCGCTTTCTCCGTAGCGTTTTGGATGAATGTCAAAATATCCACCAACAACCATTAATCCATCGAGAGAATCTAAGTAAGAATCGATTAAATCGTAGTCGTAAGTAAGTATTACCGCAGCTCCTCCAGCACTATTTATCATGTCGATATAATTTGAGCGCAAAGCGTAATAATTTCCTTTAGAATAGCCGTTGGCGCAACCTTCTTTGTAATCGGGAACAATGCCAATTAATGGACGAGAATTTTTGATCGTAATCATAAAATTGTTTGTTGATATTCAATTGCCGCCGCCAGAGCCGCAAGCTTTGAGATTAGAGAATAAACAGAGATAATTTTTTCTTTTTCTGCGCCTAATTCAATTTGATTTTCTGCCAAATTTTCTAAATCAAAAAACTGCGCGCCAGCAGAATTTAGGCTAGATTTTTCGTCTTTTTCAACATTGGCGCGAAATAAATTTCCAACAACTTGTCCGTCAATCACGTAAATCATTGGTTCGGCAATTTTGCCATCAATTCTGTCTAATGTTTTGACTCCTTCCTGAATAATAACCTGACTAGTTTGCACCGAGCCTTTCAACATGTTCATTTTGTTGCGCTCTTTCTTGTTAATTTGCAAAACATCTTCACCAGAGAAAACCGCCCAAACTGCTATTCCGTAAGTTCCATTGTCAGCTTTAATGTAACAATAAGGCTCTTCTTCAATGCCATATTCTTGATATTTTTGCCTGATTTTTTGCAGCAACTCTTCAACATTTTTTGCCAAAAATTCCAACCCAACCCTTTCTTTAAAATTCACCTCATTTTGCACGCTGTGAATTGTAGAAATCAGCCACGGATCTATTTCTAAAACATTCGCCAACTCTTCTGCCACCTGATTATAAATGTTAAAATAATGAGACTTTGCTCGACTGTGCCAGCCCATTTTTTCTGACGGAACTATTGGGGTTTTCAAAGATTTTAGAATTTCTGGAACGCCATCGGTTAAATCGTTATTTAGCACAATAACGTCAGCCGTAAAACCGTCGAGAGTTTGCACCAGATCGCCATTTTTTGTCACCGGATTAAGTGTTAAAAAATGACCATTTTCTAAATCTATTTTCTGCTTTTCATCAGCAGTAAAGCCAATCACAACCTCTCTTTTTCCAGCAATAATTTCTTGCAAGCAGCGCACATTTTCTAAATAGCGCAAGTTGCGAGTGTGAGCTTCGGGAAAAATAATAATCTTTTTTGCATTTGGAAAATTTTCTGCAAAAAAATTATCAATTACGTCTTTTGCTTTTTCTCGCGATTTTTCGCTTAAATTATTAAAACCAGCTGGAAAACAATTAGTGTCAACAGGAGCAATTTTTACTTGCGAGTGACGAAGATCAATGGAGTTGTAGATAAGAAAAGGATTTTTCTGAAGCTTTTGCGCAAAAAATTCATCAATCTTTTGTTTATGACTAACAATTTTTTGCGAAAGAACTTCAATAATTTTATGCATCAAATGAGAATTTCTAGTTGGTAAAATTAGCTGAATAAGACTTTGGCTTAATCAGAGAAACCTTTGGATCATGAATTTCAAACTCAAACTTGCGCTCTTTAGCAAAGTTTATTGCCGCTTCTTTGCTCAAAAATTCAAAACGAAATTGCGACGAAGTGTCACTCGCCGAAACCCATCCCGTCAACGGATTTACTGATCTGATATTTTCTTCTGCAATCGGCTCAACTAACCATTTTTTTAAGTTTCTTTTACCCGATTGCATCGCTGATTTTGTCGGACGAAATATTTTTACTTTCATATGTTTTTAGATTTTTGTTAAACGAGATTTTTCTATATTTTAGCAAATTCTCAAATCTCGTTGGTGGGGCTTTTGGGGGGCGATGGGTTTTTAAGTTAAAAGGGGAGGAAAGCAGGGCCCAACGCG
>CAYVKI010000015.1:0-14686 GCA_964452075.1 uncultured Rhizobium sp. | reverse complement strand
GTCGAGCTTGTCGAGACCTATGGATTTTAACTTACAAGGTCTCGACAAGCTCGACCAACGAGATTTGAGAAATGGGACGAAAGATCAAAAAAAATAAATTATTTACCCACCACAACCCCTTCTCGCCTAGGGTCAGCACCACCTTGTAGTTTGCGCCCCCTTTCCAAAGAAATTGCATTAACTCCACTAACAATTTCAACAATTTTAGTTTTATGTCCAAGTTTATTTAAGCCAGATTTTAGTTTGGTAATATCTTTTCCTTTTTCTAACTCCACAACGTCATTTAAAACAACAAAAGTTGGTAAAGAAATTGACTCTTGAATGTCCAAACCAAAATCAAGATGGTTAACAATCGCCTTAGTCACAAACTGAATAATTCTTGGCCCGCCGGGAGATCCAACGACCATTTTTAGCACGCCATCATTATCAAAAACAAAAGTTGGCGACATTGAAGTTCTAGGCTGCTTGCCAGCTTCAAGAGCGTTAGCAACTTTTTTGCCATTTTTTGTTGGCACGAAAGCAAAATCAGTAAGTTGATTATTCAACAAAAAGCCCTCAACCGATAAAGCCGATCCAAAAAAATATTCAATAGAACTGGTCATCGCAACAGCATTTCCTTCTTTATCAACAATTGACATGTGAGTGGTTGAAGGCATTTCGACAGCTTTTTTATCTAAAGCCACATTTTTAACAGCTGTAAATTTTCCAGCCTCAACATTGTCATTAGCCGCATCTTTTTTAATTAAAGCGGCGCGCGATTTTAAATAATTTTTGTTCAAAAGGTTGCGCAAAGAAACCAAAGATTTGTCGCCAAAATATTCATTGCGATCAGCATAAGCCAAGCGAGTTGCCTCAACTATTAAATGCACAGCTTCCAATGAGTTTGGTTGCATATTTGGTAAATCAAAATTTTCTAAAATTCCCAAAGTTTGTAAAACCGTTGCTCCACTTGAAGGAAGAGGAAGAGTGCAGATTTTGTATTTACTGCGATATTTTATACAAATCAGTTTGCCTTGCTTGATTTTGTAATTTTTTAAATCACTAAGCGACAAATAACCCGGATTTGTCTTTGAGTTCTGCACCGCGCTCACAATGCTCTTGGCGATTTCTCCATTGTAAAAATCGTTAATGCCATTTTTAGAAATTTTCTCAAAAGTATTGGCGAGTTTTGGATTAGCAATTTTTTCACCAACTTCATAAGGTTTGCCGTTTTTCTTTAAATAAATTTCAGCGGTTTCGTCAAATTTTTTGAGGTAAGAAATGGTTTTTGAAAGCGTGTGAAATCTTTCGCTAACCACAAAACCTTCGCGAGCGATTTTAATTGCTGGTTGAAATAACTCATTCCACGGCAATTTTCCGTAAAAATAATGCGCTTCTTTCATCAATTTTAAAGCTCCGGGAGTTCCAACTGACAATCCTCCTTGAACTACGTCTTCAAATGCACGCGGCTTGCCATTTTTATCCAAAAACATTGTGCTTTTAGAGTTTTTTGGAGCGGTTTCTCGCCCGTTAAAATAAACAGTTTTTCCAGTTTTTTTATCGTAATAAAGAAAAATCGCACCACCGCCAATTCCCGAAGAGTGCGGCTCAACAACATTTAAAACCAATTGGGTTGCAATCATTGCATCGATTGCATTTCCGCCTTTTTCAATCATTTTGGCTCCAGCTTGGCTAGCAAGTTCAGAGCCAGAAGAAACCATATATTTGCTTCCTTCAACTTTTTTTACATCTCTAAAACCCGAATCAGGTTCGCCAATCCAATAATCAGAAAGACTAAAAGAAGAGCTTTTTTCACCTTTGGTGGCGCAAGCAGAAACTAATAAAAGAAGTAAGATGGTTTTGAGGAAATTATTTTTCATGCTTAACGTAAAATATTTTTTAATCGCCAATTCCAGAATCGACATTTTAAAATTGCTGAAAAGAAAATTAAAAAACATCCCAACCAAATCAAATAGATAAAGGGTTTGTAATAGGCGCGAACTGCATAATTCTCTTTTTCATCCTTATTGCCAATCACCAAATAAATATCTGAGAAAATTCCGTTTTTTATGGAAGCTTCATTGGTATTTTGCTCAGAAACAGGGTAATAGCGAAGCTGCGGCGTAAGATTTCCAAGTTTTTTACCTTCATCATCAACAATAATAAAATTTCCCTGACGAGCTAAAAAGTTTTTGCCAATTTTATGCTCAACATCGACAAATTTTAATTCGTGATTAGCAATTTTTAGAGATTGACCAATCTGCAAATTTTCTTCTTTAGTAATGCCAAATGAAGAACTTAGAACAATTCCAACAATGATGATTGAAAAACCAAAATGCGCCAAAGTCATAACCAAATTTGATCTCACAATCAAGGTCATTAAAGCTGAAAAAATTGCCAAAAATAAAACCAATAACTGCAAAATATCTGGCTTGTTTTGGTAGAAAAAAGTTAATGAGGTGATCACGATTGCAATCAAAGCTATGTAAGAAGTGCGACGATTATTTATTGAAGTATTTTCAAAATAATGAAGTTGATTTGAGAAGGCAAAAAAAGCCAAAAATGGTAAAATTAGAATGGTAAAAATTTTGTTGTAATAGCTCGCACCAATAGAAACAAATTGATCAAAAAATCCGCGAGAAAAAATTGGATAAGTAGTGCCAAGCAACACTACGAAAAGCGCAATCATCAAAATATAATTGTTAAAAAGAATCGCGCCAATTTTTGACCAAGGAGCAATCTTGGTTTCTTCGCTTTTTAACGACGACATTTTTGCGCCAAAAATCAGCAAACCGGCACCGCCAATAATAAAAATAAGGGTGATGATGAAAAACCCACGATCCAAATCAATGGCGAATGAATGCACTGATGTTAAAACTCCAGAGCGCACCAAAAAAATTCCAAGCAAACATAAAATAAAAGTCAGAATTGACAAAAATGCCGTCCAAATTTTGAAAATTTCTTTCTTTTCCAAAATTTTTAAACAATGCACCAAAGCAGTCGCCGCAATCCAAGGCATTAGAGAAATGTTTTCTACCGGATCCCAAAACCAATAACCTCCCCAACCAAGCTCACGATAAGCCCACCAAGAACCAAGACCAATTCCCAAAGTTAAAAATCCGTAAGAAAAAAATAGCCATTTTTTTAGATTTTCAGAAAATTCACGATCAATTTTTTCAGTAAGCAAACCCGCAATTGCAAAAGAAAAAATTAGAGAAAAACCAATGTAGCCAGTGTAAAGCATTGGCGGATGAAGTGCCAAACCTATGTCTTGCAGTAACGGATTTAAACCAAGACCTTCTAAGGGCGCGGGAAAAATTCTAGAAAAAGGGTTAGAAGTAAAAGCTGTAAAAGCCGCGAGAAGCCCGATAATTGCTGATTGCGATGAAGAAATTATGATTTTTTGTTTATTCGAAACTTTGCTTAAATAATTAAAGGCAAAACTATAAGCCGAAAGAATTGAGATCAGCAGCAACATTGATCCTTCGTGATTTCCCCAACTGCCGGATATTTTATAAATAAGCGGCTTCAAATGATGCGAATTTTGATAAACATTAGCCACCGAATAATCAGAAACTACGAAAGAATAAATCAAGCAAAGCTGCGACAAAACAGCGCAAATCAAGGTTGCAGCACTTAATACAAAAGTTATTTTTGTAAGTTCTGCAAATTTAGATTCTCCGCATTTTTTTAGAGACCAAAAATTAAAAATGGGCAGAAACGCACCGATTGACAAAACCAACAGCAGCAAGGCAAAACCAATTATTGGAGACATGGCTAATAATTTTTACGAGCGGCAATAGCAAAATAACTAAAATATTTTTGCCAAGAATTATCGGTTGATTTAAACTGGTTTTTTCCTATAAAAAAATCAGATAAAACTTCACGAACTCGAACTACTTCTTTTAAGCGACTAATATTTTTTTTATCGGAAATAGTAAGATCTAGCAACTCTAAAGCTCTGAAAAAAGCTTGACGCGAATTGGTTAAATTATTTTTAGCTTTCCAGTTAATGGCACGACTAACTTCGCTACCAACATTTCCTAGTTGCTCTACCATAGACATCTGAAACCATCTTCCTTGAGCTAATTCCTTATGTTGAAAATTCATTTTTACCTCTTAATCGCTTTTTGAACAAGATCAGATATTATTTTGCGAACATCTTCTTTTTCAATGCCGCGACTAAAATTATTTTGTGAAGGGCGTATGTTAATCATTGAGTCAAACTCTAAAAAATCTTCAACCTCATCGGGATAAAAGTTAATTCCCCATAAATCATTTTGTTTAGAGCCATTTTCAATCAGTAAACTTTCTAGGTCTGAATGCAATTCAGCATCAAGCGCAATAAGGTTTTTATCAATATCCACCACCGCTTTAACCATATTGCCAAAAAAGTTCTTTGCCATTTCTTTAAGATCTAAAATGGATATTTCGGTTATTATTTTCACACTCTCTCCTGAATAAAATTTCTCACCGAATCAATATTGTTTTCAATTACTTCAAACTCTTCTTTTTCACTAAAAAGATTTTTCAAGAAATTCGGTAATTCTGGATTTGGCGCACCAGAAGCAATTACGGCATCAGGAAATTTTGCTGGATGAGCCGTTGCCAAAGTGACAACAAATTCACCATGATAATTTTGACTTTTGATAAATTCTTCAGATGCAAAAACTCCAATTGCGGTGTGCGGATCAAGAACTTCTCCGGTTTTTTTAAACGCTTCTTTGATTGTGTTTTTAGTTGTAGAGTCGTCAACCGCATAAGCATCAAACTCTTTTTGAATATTGCCAAGAATGTCATCTCTGACTTTTAGGCTGCCATTTTTTTCAAACTCAGCCATTATTTTTGGCATTTCTTCTTCAGATTTTTGCTGTCTGTAAGCGTCAAAAATCAAACGTTCAAAATTGCTTGAAACTTGAATATTCATGCTCGGAGAAATGGTTTCAACCATTTGCGATTTTGAGTAATCATTCGATTTCAAAAAACGCACTAAGATGTCGTTTGAATTAGTTGCGATAACTAATTTATTAACATTTAAACCCATTCTTTTTGCCAAATATCCAGCATAAATATCACCGAAATTTCCACTTGGAACTACAAACGAAATTTGGTTTTTTTCATTACATCCAAGCCTAGCCGCTGAGTAAAAGTAATAAACAATTTGCGCCATAATACGGGCAAAATTAATCGAATTTACAGCCACCATTTTTTTGCCTTTTAAAAAACTTTTTCCCGCGCTTTCTTCGGCAAACATTTTTTTCACCATCGATTGACAATCGTCAAAATTTCCTTCCACGGCAATGTTAAAAACATTATCGGCTAAAACAGTTGTCATTTGTTTTCTTTGCACGTCTGAAACTTTATTATGCGGGTGCAAAATAAAAATTTGAGCATTTTTACAAGCTTTGCAGCCTTGAATTGCCGCCGATCCAGTGTCTCCTGAAGTTGCGCCAATAATAACAATCTTTTCTCCGCGTTTGGTTAAAAAGTAATCGAGAAGATTGCCCAAAAACTGCAAAGCAAAATCTTTGAAAGCCAAAGTTGGACCATGAAAAAGCTCTAGCAAAAACTCATTGTGAGACATTTGTTTCATTGGAGCGATAGCCAAATGAGAAAAATTTTTGTAAGATTTTTTTATGATTTCTTTATAAGTTTTTGTATCAATTTCACTTTCAACAAAATGACGAGTCACTTCAAAAAATAACTCTTCATAAGTCATTTTTCTCATCTTGGCAATGTCAGCGTCACTGAATTTTGGAAGAAAATCAGGAACGTAAAGCCCGCCATCACTTGCTAAACCTTGTAAAACAACTTCTTCAAAAGAAAGAGCGGGAGCACCAAGACGAGTAGATATAAATTTCATGGATCAATTGTTTTGATTTTTGGAGGGATGGTTTTTACTTTGGATTTATCACAATATTTTTAAGTTAACTGATAATTAAGTCAATGTCGGCTCAAGAAACTCAAGATCAAATCATATTTGCAGAAAAGCCAGATTATCTATATCGCAGCGGCGTTGGCATAGTTTTACTAAATACAAAAAAAGAAATTTTTGTCGGTAAAAGAATTGATAACAATTCTGACGCTTGGCAAATGCCACAAGGCGGTTTGGATGCTGGCGAAGAAGAAGACGCGGCAATGTTTCGCGAACTAAAAGAAGAAACTGGAATTGATGGCGCAAGTATCAAAGTTATACACAAAAGCACCAACCACCACTACTACAACCTGCCCTATAAATTGCAGAAAAAATTTTGGGGCGGAAAATATTTGGGACAAAAACAACGTTGGTATTTGGCAGAATTTATTGGCTCAGAATCATCCATCAATATTGCCACCGAACACCCAGAATTTTCTGATTGGAAATGGATTTCTCCAAATGAAATTTTACACGCCATAGTTGGCTTTAAGCGCGAACTTTATGAAAATATTTTAAAAGATTTCAGAAAGTTTTTGTAACTTATGGCGTAAACCCAATAACGCTTAGGGAATTATTTTTTGCCTCTAAAACCAATATTTTACCCCTCACCCCAACCCTCTCCCTCAAGGGGAGAGGGAGTTAAACCGAGTTTGATCCTCTCCCTCAAGGAGAAAGAGAGAGTTAAACCGAGTTTGATCCTATCTCTCGCCTTTTGCGGGAGAGGTAAATTCTTTAGCTCAATCTACTCCCCTTGCGAGGGCTTGAACCAAAATCGTAATAACTCCCTCTCCCCTTGAGGGAGAGGGTGGGGGTGAGGGGTAAATTCTTTAAAAAAGAGTAAACTTAAAAATATTTTTCTTAAGCATTCAGGTTAATTTAATTCCTAATAAAAACAAAGTTGCAGTCATCGGATTTTTCTTTTGAGAAGAAATATTTTTCAGAATCAAAATTTTTAAGATCTCGATAATTGGTGATTTTATTTTTAATGATAAAATTAGTCATTAAGCCACGCGCTTTCTTTGCGCTGATTCCTATTATTTTATAATCGTCACCCTTCTTTTCTTTAAAAATAATATTAACAATTTTGCTCGAAATTTTTTTAGCATTTATCACCGAGAAATATTCCTCCGATGCAAGATTAATTAACGCTTCCGCTCCGCTCAATTTACACTCTTCATCAAGATATTTTGAAATTTTATCTCCCCAAAAATTATAAAGATTTTTAACAGAAAAATTTTTACCAAACGAAGTCCCCATCTCAAGTCGATAAGGCTGCATCAAATCTAATGGCTTTAAAACTCCGTACAATCCAGACAAAATACGAAGGTTTTTTTGTGCAAAAATAAAATCCGAATCATCAAATTTTTCTACCGCAATTGGCTTGTAAACATCGCCATCAAAAACTAATAGAGCTTGCTTTGAATTATTTAAATCAAACTTGTTAGAAAAATTTTTGAATCTTGCGCAATTAAGATCTGCCAACTTGTCGCTAATCTTCATTAAATTTTTTAGCTCGGCAGATGATAATTTTTTTAACTCAGAAGAAAGTTCGAAAGCCTCTTTTTTGAAGTGAGGAATCGTGTGATTAGAGCAAGAAACTTGCGAATCGTAATTTAAAGATTTTGCTGGGGAGAGTAAGACAATCATGATTTAAATTTTACTTTTTGTCAGAGAAAAATTAATTATCGCCATTCCAAAAACCGCCGCCAAGAAAGAAGCTGCAAGAACAGCAATTTTAACTTCGTCAAAAAGTGCAACATTGTTTAAAAATGCCAAAGAGCCAATGAAAAAGCTCATTGTAAAGCCAATTCCCGCTAATATTGCCACGCCATAAAATTCAAACCAACTAACTTCAACGCCGGATAAACTACGTGGCAAATTTGTAATTTTTAGTTTTATGGCAATGAAGCTAAACAGCATTATTCCAATTTGTTTTCCAAAAAATAATCCGCAGACAATTCCTAAAAACAAAGGTTGGGTTAAAATATCCAAAGAGAAATCAGCTATTCTTACGCCGCTATTTGCAAAAGCAAAAACTGGTAAAATCATAAAATTTACTGCTGGAGCAATTTTTTTAATCAGTTTTTTTAAAAGACCTTTTTCATGAGGAATAAACATTGCCAACGCAACACCTGCAACAGTTGGATGAATTCCCGATTTTAAAACCATTAACCATAAAGCAGATCCCAAAATCCAATAAAAAGACATTGTTGTGGATTTGCGAAAATTCAAAGCAGCCAAACCAGCAAAAACTACGAAGCTCAAAAATAAGTAAAATAAATTCAGGTTCTGAGAGTAAAATATGGCGATGATTAAAATTGCCGCCAAGTCATCAAAAATTGCCAAAGAAATTAGAAAAACCTTTAGCGATTTAAATATTTTTTTACCAAACAGGCAAATCACACCATAAGCAAAGGCAATGTCGGTGGCAGTTGGAATTGCAAAACCTTTGAGATTTTCTGGATGATTATGGTTAAACATGAAAAAAATCAAAGCTGGCATCAGAACTCCGCCAAGTGCCGCAATTGCTGGAAGAATTGCTTTTGATTTGCTGGATAACTCACCTGCAATTAACTCTTCTTTTAATTCCAACCCAACCAATAAAAAAAATATCGCCATTAAAGAATCATTTATCCAATCGCGAACGCTCATGTCTTTTTGAATGCCGACCAAATCAAAATTAATCGGCAAATTAATTGCGAAAAAATTCTGATAAACGTTAAAGCCTTCCGAATTTGCAACCCAAAGTGCTGCGATTGTTGCAATTAACAAAAAAATTCCCGTTGAAGCTTCTAGTTCAAATATTTTTTTTACGCGACGTATCATTTTTAAATCTTGATTTGAATTGTTATTGCTTTGATTTTAGCTAAAAACACGAGTGCATTTTTAAAAAAATCAAAAATTTCAGGAGAATTCTATGGCAAACGCTAGCAAGCTTATTAGTGGTTTTAGAGTTTTTAAGTCCACAACTTTTCAACAAAAAAAAGATATAATTCATCATTTGGTCGAGCAAGGTCAAAAACCCACAACTCTAGTAATTTCATGCGCTGATTTGCGCTTGGCTCCTGCTGAAATTTTCGCCACCAATCCCGGAGAATTATATGTTATAAACAACGTTGGAGGCATTGTTCCAAAACATGATGCGGTGGGCATTAACGGCATTTTATCTGCAATTGAATATGCCGTAAATGTTCTTGAAGTTGAAAATATTATCATACTCGGACATGCAAGATGCGACAGCATTAAAATGATAATGTCAGAAAAATATATTTCCGGAAAAGGGCTTTCCGACTCAATGAAATCTTGGCTTTCAATAACTTCTGAAGCTCGCGACATCGTAAAAAAAGAAATGTCTGACAAAAGCGATGAAGAGCAATGCGCCGCCTGCGAAACTGAATCTTTAATAATTTCTCTACGAAATTTAATTGCTTATCCTTACGTCGCAAAACGCTTAAAAGAAAACAAGGTCAATGTTCACGCTTGGCATTTCAACATCGAAACTGGCGAAATTATGGCTTTTGATTCAAACACAAAATTCTTCGAACCGATTTCTTAGAACCTGTTTAGGATCTTAAAAGAATTTAAGAGAGGTTTTATTGAAGAATTTGGATGGCGTTTCCACCATCCAAATTTTAGCTACAACACGCCAATGGCGTTTGCTGGTGGTGGCTCGGTTTACATCAAATAGGGAAATTTTATGATAACTTCCGTTCCCTTGTTTAATTCTGATTTAATTTCAATTTGTCCGTTTTGGGCTTCAACTAGCTGTTTCACAATCGGCAATCCAAGACCAAATGAATCAACCTTTCCGGAATTTGGATTAGCAATTGTTCGATATTTCTTAAAGGCAATTTCAACTTGATCTGGCGTCATGCCAAAGCCTTGGTCGATCACTGAAATTTGAAGATATTCTTTGTTTTGTTCGCAAACATTTTCCGCAACAACTTTTATTACCGTGTTTTTAGAACTATATTTTACCGAGTTTGAAATTAGATTCGCCAAAATTTGCTTCATCCTTTTTTCATCAAGTTTGATTTTATTAACATCTTGAGCAACTTCGCTTTCTAACCTAATATTGCGACCAATCGCATAATCACGATTAAGTTTTACCGATCTTTTAACGAGATCGCAAATTTCAATTTCCTTACTTAAATCCATGGAAAAATTTCCAGAATTTGAAGAACCAACATCTAACAGATCATGTATAATTTCATTTAAATCATTTGCAGATTCGCTGATATCTTTCAAATATTCCCTGCGCTCAACTTCAGATATTTTATAGTTTTGTTCATCCTGCAAAATCTGAGAAAAACCTATAATCGCATTTAAAGGATTTTTAAGTTCGTGGATTATTGAATTTAAAAATTCTCGAGAATTATTTTCTGCAAATTGCTGATTGTTTAACTGACTCATTTGATAACTTAATTGATTGTTAAAGTCACTTTTGTGAGCTTAAAAAAGCCAGTTAAGCTTCAATAATCAAATGAGTTGTATTTGATATAATTAAACTATTGTTTAAGAAAATTTAATTATTTGTTGGCTGCCTAATTCTAGAGATTGTAGGAAATAAATCTTCGATATTTAATAAAATTTTTTAGCATCATCTATTTAACAATTCTAACACCATATCTTACAAAAACTAAATTAATGAAATCAATTTTTAGAACTAAATCTATCACAGAAGTCATCAGAATTGCTGATAAAAATTCTCTCAAAAAAACTATAGGATGGTTAGATTTAATATTCCTTGGGATTGGTTGCACTATTGGTACGGGAGTTTTTGTACTAACAGGAATTGCTGCGGCAAAATATGCCGGTCCTAGTATTTCTGTTTCATATTTATTAGCCGCAATGGTGTGTATATTTGCTGGATTAGCTTACACTGAATTTGCTTCCATGATTCCTGTGGCTGGAAGTGCTTACACTTACTCCTACATAGTCATGGGTGAATTTGTGGCATGGATTGTGGCTTGGTGTTTGATTTTAGAATATGCTTTCTGCGCTTCTACAGTTGCCGCTGGATGGTCCGGATATTTTGTCGGCATACTTAATTCTGCGCATATTTTTATTCCAGAATATCTAACCAAAACACCTTCTGATGGTGGAATCATTAACTTGCCATCATCTCTAATTTCTATATTTGTTGGATTTTTATTATTTCGCGGAACTAAAGAAAGCGTAATAGTCAATCGCGTTTTGGTTGCAGTCAAACTTGGCACAATTTTTGTCTTTCTTCTGGTTGCTGCTCCTCACATTAAAATGGAAAATTATTCTGAATTTATGCCATTCGGTTGGAATGGAGTTATAAGCGGAGCGGCGGCAATCTTTTTTGCATATATTGGTTTTGACTCGGTTGCAGGCGCTGCTGAAGAAGCGAAAAATCCTAATCGTGATTTACCAATTGGTATTATAGGATCTTTGATTGCTTGTGCATTGCTTTACATTTTAAGCTCTTTGGCAATTACCGGCATCACAAATTATCAAGAACTTAACAATCCTGAACCAATGGCCTATGCGTTACGCCAAAATGGCAGCAATATTGGATCGGCTTTGATTGGAACTGGTGCAATTGTTGGAATGGTAACGGCTATGATTGTTATGATGTATGGTCAATCACGCATGTTATTTGTGATTTCAAGAGATGGTTTAATTCCAAAATCTTTCTCAAAACTACATCCAAAATTTTCTACGCCCTACGTAAGTTGCGTTGCGGTTACAATTGCTGTTTCTTTAATTTCGGGCTTCACACCAATTCACATCATGAGCAGAATTACCAGCCTAGGAACTTTGTTAGCTTTCGCTATTGTGGCAATTTGTGTTGTAGTTTTGCGCATAAAAAAACCAGATTTGCAACGACCATTCAAATGTCCCGCAGTTTTCATAATTGCCCCAATCGCAATAATTAGCTGCACCTATTTAATTGGCACAATCCTCTCAAAAACAGGAGAAGTATTTTTGGTTTGGGTTTTGATTGGTTTGTTTATTTACTTTTTTTATAGCTATAAAAAAAGTCCGTTAAATTTTTTGAATGTCTAAAAGTTTTAAAGTTTGCAGCATCGTTATAAATTCTTGCAGCAAAGGATGCGCTATTTTCCCTTTTTTTATTATAATTCCGTAGGTCAGATCTGGAAAATATTCTGACATATCTCTAGAAACCAAGTCTTTATCAGCCTCATCTTCTAAACAAATTTTCGAAACCAAAGCAATTCCTACGCCAGCTTTTACAAATTTTTTCAAGATTTCGTAGTTTGCCATTTCGAATTCGATTTTAGTTTCAAGACCATGAACAATAGACATCTCGTCAAAATTTGAAACGGTAATGAACTGAGGATCCAATCTAAGTAATTTGTACTGCTTAATATCTTGCGGAGTAATTTTTTTCTTTTTCGCAAGAGAATGATTTTTATTTATAAGCAAAACTGGTGGATAAGTTACAACTGGCAAAAAATTCAACTCAACTGGCAAAAGCTTTGTGGTCATTGAGTAAAACAAAATGTCAATTTGGTCGTTTAATAAACGATTTATTGCGTCGTGTTTTACTAAATTTCTGATTTGAAATTTAACCTCTGGATGAAGAGCTTCAAATTTTTGGATATATTTCGGAAGAAGATAGCAAATACTTACATTTCCTCCGATACTAATCGTGATGTTGGCTTTCTTTTGTTGCGAAAGTTTAGTAGTAAAATTTTCAAAAAGATTTTCGATTCCTTGAACGTAAAAAATTGCGTGAGCATAAAAATTTTGTCCTTCGTCTGTGAGTTTAATTTGTTTTAAGTCTCTTTCAAAAAGTTTAATTTTTAGATCTCTTTCTAGTGATTGTATTTGAAGTGTAATGGTAGATGGAGTTAGACCCATTTTTTCAGCAGCCTTAGCCATACTACCATTTTGAACAGTGCAACAAAATCCTTTTATTTGCTGAAGACGATTTTTTTTGTAGTAAAATTGTTTAGGTAGCTGATCCATAAGGAATTGAGTTTTATTAAATAAGAGATTTTAAATCATACAAAATCGCTATTTAACTGAATACAAGTCGTTATCCTCATCCAAAATTCACAATTAGTATTTGTATTTTTTTGACCACTGATGGCGTGACTAATAGTCTGAAGTGTCGAATGGTTGCAAAATATTCAGAAAATCGCCGCAGATCACGAAATATTATTGATAGTAGATGATGTTCAAGTTGGAGTTGGCAGAGCAGGAGATTTCTTCAGCTTCGAAAGAGCTAATATAGTTCCAGACATGGTATGCTTATCAAAATCGATTAGCGGTTATGGAACTCCGCTTTCATTGCTTTTGATAAAACCAGATGTCGATATTTGGGACGCTGGAGAACATACCGGTACATTCCGTGGTTTTAATTTATCATTTATCACAGCTACTGAAGCGTTATTGCAATACTGGCAAGATGATAAATTTTCTGAAAATGTGAAAGTAATTGCGAACGAGTTCAGAGCGGATTTATTAGAAATTTCCGAAAAAAAATCATTTTCCCTTCGTGGTATTGGATTCATCTATGGGATAGATGTTCATGATGCTGAATATGCTTCAAAAATCAGACAAAATGCTTTTAATAATGGTTTGATATTTGAAACCTGTGGTCCATCAAAATCTGTTATTAAAATGATACCACCACTAACTGCTAGTATTGAAGAATTGAGGAAAGGAGTTGAAATTTTTACTGCATCACTTTCTTAAATTTTGACGATACTCCATTAGTTATCATAACGCCACCAAGTATCATTATTGATCCTAAATACAGATTCCAGGTCAGCTTCTCGTTTAAAAAAATAACTCCCAAAATAGCACCAAAAATTGGTAATACATAATTTACGGCTGCAACGTAAGTTGCGTTAGCAATCGCTATTAATTTGTAATACAAAACAAAGGCGATTGCACTACCAAAAACACCCAATCCCAACACAGATAAAATCGCCGCTAAAGATGTATTGGTGATGTTATCGTAAGACCCAAAAATTAATGAGAACGGCAGTAAAAATAATGATGCCAAAATTAGTTGAGCAGTTGGAACTACGAGCGGTTCAAATCCTTTAATGCGCTTTTTAGCATAAACAAAACCGACTCCGTAAGAAGCGGCTGCTATTAAGCCTTCAGCGACTCCAATCACTGCATTTGTTTTGTCAAAAAGTGATGGTGCGACCAACAAGAATATTCCTGTAAATCCTATGAATGAACCCAGTAGTTTTTCATAAGTTATTCGATCATTATCCGTAAAAAAATGAGCTATCGCTAACGTAAAAAGCGGCGTCGTTCCATTCAAAATGGCGGCAAAAGAACTGTCGATGTATTGCTCTCCGAGAGAAAACAAAGTAAATGGCAAAGCGCAGCTAAAAAAACCCATAACAGCAAAATGTGTCCAATCTGATCCAAAGCTTGGTAGGTTTATTTTTCTGATTCTTAGAATCGCATAAAGAATCAATCCTCCTATAGCAACTCTTAAATTTGCTATCATTATTGGCGGAATCGAATTCACAGCTATTTTGATGAACAAAAATGACGGACTCCAGCAACATGAAAGCAATAAAAAAAGTAAGATTTTTTTTAGATCTTGTTCACTCTTCATTCGTAGCATGAGATTAAAATAGAAAGGAATACAGGTTCTGGACGAAGTGTTTGTTTCTCATGGTGAGTAGTACTGCATCAATCAGTTGTAATAAAAAATAATCAAATGAGTTATTTTGATTAATCAGTGATTCAATTTGAATAAACTTAATGTTTTTAACAGCCTATACCAAACTACAAATCTTTACTCTCAAATTGTCACGGCGTCTT
>CAYVKI010000014.1:13932-25490 GCA_964452075.1 uncultured Rhizobium sp. | reverse complement strand
CGTCGCGAAAAAATGAATCGCCTAAAAATTTTTTGCAAAAGCGGATTTGCGACAGTGTCTTAATATTAAAAATAAAAAGTTTCACATGAAATTATCGGCGCATAATTATATCTCGGAAATTGCGAATTACATACCGGGAAAAGCAAAAATTGGCAGCAAAAAAGTTATCAAGCTTTCATCTAACGAAAACGCTTTGGGATCAAGTCCAAAGGCGTTGGATATTTATAAAAACCACGCAGAAGAAATAATGCGTTACGCTGACGGTTCTTGCATTTTATTGCGCGAGGCATTGGCGATTAAAAACAAAATTTCCGCCGAGCAAATAGTTTGTGGCGCGGGTTCAGATGAAATTCTCGCTTTTCTTACATCGGCTTTTGCTGGAGTTGAAGATGAAGTTATTTACAGCGAGCATGGCTTTTTAATGTATCCAATTTCTGCCAAGCGCGTTGGAGCCAAAGCCATAAAAGTTAAAGAAAAAAATCTAAGAACCGATGTTGATGCGATTATTGCAGCAATAAACCCAAAAACAAAAATCATTTTTATTGCCAATCCAAACAACCCCACCGGATCTTATATTAGTGAATCAGAGGTTCGTAAATTAATAAACGCCGCTCCTAAAAATGTTTTAATTGTTCTGGATCACGCCTACGAAGAATTTGTTGAAGAGCCTGATTATCCAAACGCTATTTCGCTGGTTAATGAATTTGAAAACGTTGTTGTGACTCGCACTTTTTCAAAAATTTATGGTTTAGCGAGCTTAAGAATTGGCTGGAGCTATTCTTCAGTTTACGTTGCTGACATTCTTAACAAAATTCGTGGGCCATTTAACGTTGGCGGTCCAGCGCAAGTTGCAGCGGTGGCGGCTTTACAAGACGAAGATTTTTTTACCAAATCCAAGAATCATAACAAAAAATGGTTGGAAATATTTTTCACAGAAATTGCCAAAATTCCCCAAATAAAAGCTCACCCTTCTGTGGCTAATTTTATTTTGTTAGATTTTAAAACTCCGGAATTTTGTCAAAAAGTTAATAACGCGCTTTTAGAAAAGGGCTTCATTTTGCGTGAAATGGGGGCGTACGCTTTGCCAAATTGTTTGCGAATGACAATCGGAACCGATTCTGAAAATAACCAAATATTAGAAATTTTAAGAGGCGTTAATGGGCTTTAATAATTTTAATGACAGCGATTGGCAGAATTTTACTTATTCATTAATATTGCTGACCGTTTTGTTGGGAGGCTTATTTTCTCGCCGAGATCTGCCTTTTGCAAAAGTTTTTAAATATCTTGGAATTTGGTCAGCTTTGGGTTTGGTAATAATCGTTTTATATTCTTATCGATTCGAATTCTCTGACTTTAAAACCCGCATTTTAGGCGAGATAAACCCATCTTGGGCGCAAACGAAAAATGACGGAAAAATTGAAGTAAAACTTGCTCAAGATGGACATTTTTATATTGATGTAAAAATCAACGATATTCCCGCTAGATTCATGGTTGACACAGGTGCCAGCGACATTGTTATTAGCGTAAAAGAAGCCAAAAGAATAGGAATCAACCCAAAAAATTTATCCTTCAGCAAACCTTACCAAACTGCCAACGGAACCTCTTGGGGCGCGAGCATTAAATTTGATAAGCTGGAAGTTGGAAGTGCGGTTTTTTTAGATGTTAATGCCTCAGTCAACAATGCCGACATGGGAACTTCGCTTTTAGGAATGAGTTTCTTGCGCAGATTTAAAAAATACGAATTTTACCAAGATCGCTTGATTTTGGAGCTTTAGAATTACCAGCATCGTTTGTGAGCCCTGTAAAGAACGGAGAGATTGTTGGAGGAGATTATTTAACCTGAAGCATTTTGTTATTATATATGCAAAGCAAGCTATCAGAAAGGCGCAAGGTGAATTGCCTAGAAGTGACGGGCACTACTACAAAATTATCGCGAATAACATAACTCAAAACTTGTTCGTTTCCGCTTGGGTCAACAGAATTAATGGACGGAATCACCAAATTATCATTAGCAAATTGAAAATAGGTTTCTTTGCTATCGTCATAAACCTTTAGTGGAACAATATTATCTGATTTTCCAGCTAAACTGTAATCGAAATTCAGCTGTGCAGAATCTGGGTTGCGAGAAATCAAGCCAGGAATGTCTTTAGTTACATCTGCAATTGGAATTGGAGTTTTTTCAACGACAAGTTCTTTCGGAGGCGTAGTTTTTGGAGGTATAATCTTAGGAGCGACATTTGGAACTGCGAGTTGCGGTGGAATTGGCAAAGGTTGACCAGTTTGCGGGTAGAAGAAGCGAATAGTGTAAACCAAATCTTCATCGGCTTTTCCATTAAATTCGTCTGAGCGAATATCGAAATGGTAAGTTCTTTTATTGGTTATAATTGTCATGTTGGTGTGTGCAGCAATTTCTAGCGGTCGAATAAATAATCTTTTTCCAGCCGGCGTTAATCTCCAAGCAAAAGCCTCTCCAATTGAAATCATCTCGATTTCTTCATCTTCAGAAAATTCGATAAAAGATTGGTAGTTATAATAAAATTTTATCTCGTAAACTTCGTTAGGATTATAAACCAAAGTTCTAATACGAGAGTCTGTAGTTATTGGGGTTTGAGCATTTACAGAAGATAAAAAACTTGCACTAAAAAAAAGCAACGCAACAAGAAGTCGAATCGAATTTTTTATCGCTGAGGTTTTTAATAAATTCCGCATTCTTTGTAGTTTAGTTAGAAAATAATTCGTCGGCGATTAGATATTTATTAACTTGAAATCCGAGCGGATTAATAAGTCTTTCTTCCATACTTAAATTCATTTGTGGAGCGAAATAAAAGCCCATTGTAATTACTCTGTCTTTTGTTTGCGATCCATAATCATCTTCGGCGGTAGATACTTCAGTGACCCTAATTTGAGCGGTATTTTGATCGGTAAATTGTATAGATTTAATTCTTACATCGATTTGAAATTTAGCCCCTAATTCTCTCGCATTTATTCTTTTACGAAAGTCAGAAAAAATTGACGAAGTTGAAAGCAACCTAACTTTATCTAGATCTTTTTTATAAGTTTTTGGATCGTAACCGCTTGCAGCATGAACAAACTCGTTAATAAAATATTTGCGAATCATCTGATCACCTGTGAAGGTTTGCGATGTAAGTTGATCAACCACTGTGGCAACACCAGTTTTTTGCTCAACTTCAATTACATAAGGCTCTAAAGATTTTGAGGAGGCTACATTTTTTACAAAAATTACTGCAACCGCAACAGAGAACATAGAAACTAGAGTGAACAGCAAAAGTATATTGCGCTGAACAACAACAATCTGATATCGGTTGGAATACCAGTTTTTAACTTTCAGTTTGGTTTTTTTATTTTGTTTTTCAGTCTCTGGCATTTTAAAATAAAGGCTGGGAAGCAATTTAGAAAAGTCTTGATCATTTTTTCAAGTCGAAGGTAAGGAAGCTTGATTAATATTTCAAGCCGTCTTAATTCGCCAGAAATTCTTGCTAATTCTACTCCTTAAAAAACACAAAATGTCTCTTCTTGAACAAAAAAAAATTCCAATATCGCAAAAATTAGAGCAGTTAAATTGGTCCCTAATTTCATTAATTGCAGTTTTAGCATTCATGGGTTTTTTAATGCTTTATTCTGCCGGTGGCGGAAGCTTCAAACCTTGGCTAATAAGGCAACTGGGGTTTTTTTGTGTGTTTTTTCCGTTGATGATTTTAATCGCACTTTCTGATATTAAAATTTGGTTTAAGGCTTCTTATTTCTTTTATGTAGCGGCTTTAGGTTTGCTGTTTGTGGTTGATGTTATGGGTCACAATGCAATGGGTGCTACGCGTTGGTTTCGCCTTGGGCCAATTACAATTCAGCCTTCAGAAATTATGAAGATATGCACCGTTTTTGCATTGGCTCGCTATTTTTACAGCATTGAGGCGGAAGAAATCGGAAAAATTAGATACACCATCATTCCTCTTGTTTTAATCGCAGTTCCAGCTTGTTTAATTTTTTATCAACCAGATCTAGGAACTGGCGCTATTCTTGTTTTGGCAGGAGTATCAATTTTATTTCTTGCCGGAGTTAAAATGTGGAAATTTATTTCAGCGGGAGTTGCTACTTTAGTTGCCATACCTTTTGCTTGGCAGTTCTTGCTTTATGATTATCAGAGGCAACGCGTATTAACATTTTTAAATCCAAATAATGACCCGCTCGGAAGCGGCTACAACATTATTCAGTCAAAAATCGCCATTGGGTCGGGTGGGTTTTTTGGCAAAGGTTATTTAAATGGAACTCAAGGTCAGCTTAATTTTTTGCCAGAAAAACAAACCGATTTTATTTTTACAATGCTGTCCGAAGAAATGGGTTTTATCGGTAGTTTTTTTGTTATCGCCATTTATTGCGCAATAATTGCCATAGGAATTTCGATTGCCAATAACACCAAGCATCAATATGGCCGATTGTTAGTAATGGGAGTTGTGAATATTTTTTTCATTCACATGTTTATTAATATGGCGATGGTAATGGGCTTAATTCCAGTTGTTGGCGCGCCGCTGCCATTTATTTCTTATGGCGGAACAATTATGGCTTCAATGATGATTGGCTTTGGTTTGGTGCTAAATGTTGATCTTAATAAAAATATTGATCCTAGAGCACGTTAGAAAATCTGCGATGATTTGCTTGCCAAATATTTCTGGATTAAACCTGCTTAAAGTTGAACTCGCAATCAAGGTTTAATCCAGAAGTTTTGGTATTCATTACAAATTCGCCGTATATTTTACGCCTTCAACTTCTAAGGCTTTTTTGTAAGAAGGGCGCGAAATTATTTTGCTAAAATAAGCTTTGGTTTTTGCTCCAAAATTAATTTTAGATTCAAAATATCCTGACCAATTAGCAATTACGGTTACTAAAATGTCGCCGATTGTTAATTTATCTCCAGCCAGATATTCTTGTTTTTCAAGAAGATCTTCAATCTCGTCCCAATATTTCTGAATTTGAGAAATGGTTGGTTTGTAAAGAGAATTTGCCGAAACTTGACCCGCTTCAAGATTTTTCATCATGAAAAAAATTCGACCATAAGCTGGATGTAAAGTTGAATTAGCAAAAGCTAGCCACTCTAGCGCGGTAGCGCGCTCTAAACCCGATTTAGGCAAAAGGTCATTTTCATGATTATCGAGCAAATAAGTTAAAATTGCCGCACCTTCGCGTAAAACAAAATTATCAATTTTTAGAACGGGAACTGAGCCACGTGGATTGGCTTCTAAAAATTCAGCAGATCTTGTTTTTTCTTTAGAAGCGGATGAATTAATAAGCTCAAATTCTTTATTTAATTCATTCAATGCGACGTGAACTGCCATGGAACAGGCTCCAGGAGAGTAAAATAATTTATACATAAAAGTTTAATTTGATTTAAAAAATTTGATCTAAAAGATCGAAGTCACAATTATAAAGTCGCTTACTTTAATCAAGTAGGTACCTTAAAGTAACTATAAAATATTTTATAAATGGCAGTTTCTAAGAAAAATAAAAAAAATGTCTCAATAGTGTGCGAAGAGAAACAGCTTTGTCCGATAAGGCAATTATTAAATTTAATTAGCGGCCCTTGGACGGCTTATATTCTTTGGTTAATTAAGTCGAATGGCCCACAAAGATTTGGCGAATTGAAAAAAAGCATGATTTCAATCTCTTCTAAAATGCTAACCGAAAGATTAAAAATGCTGGAAAAAGAAGGAATAATTGATCGTTATCAAGAAGATACAATTCCTCCAAAAGTAACCTACAGCTTTACCAAGCGCGGCAAAGAATTAAGCAAGCTACTTGACGAAATTAATTCTTTGGCAAGGCGATGGTTCGATGGCAAAAAAAGTTCATAAATTTTCTAATTCGTCGCCGTCATCTTTTAATTCATATTCTTCCAAAATTTTGATTTCGGCAGATTTTTTGCCAGTAATTCCAAGATCAGAAATATTTCTAACCGCTGCGTGAACTCCGCGATTCAAAGTTTTGGTCATTTTATTATGCATTGTCAGAGCTTTGTTTAAAGACTTTCCAAGCTCTTGAGATTCTTTAAAAATTACCGCAACATTATCCAATAATTTGCGCACTTCAATTTTTAAATCTTCGATATTTTTTTCTTGTTTTGAGCGGTCAATCACAACTCTTGCTTGCGATAAAAAGTTGATGAGACCAATTGGCGAAGCAACAACCACGCCAGATTCCAGAGCTTTTTGCTCAAAGTTCGAATCAGTTTCGCGAATTACTTCCATCATTTTTTCAGTTTGTAAAAACATGATGATCATAACGCGATAATCATTGGCATTTTTATTGCGCATTTCTTCAAAAAGAAATTTGGCGTAATCTTTGCGCTTCAGGCTTTCAAGATGCTTTCTAAAAGATTCTTTTATTTTTCCTAAAATGATTTTTTCTTGCTCAAAATCTTCATTTTGACGCGCAATTTCTAAGTCTAAAAAATGTGGCGATGATTTGCTGTCGATGATCGAAAGTTGATCATTTGGAAAAAATATAATGGCGTCAGGTCTTTTAGATTCCTGCTCTGAAGAATTATTTACGCCAGAGAAATGCGATTGCAAAACGTAATCTCCAACTGAATTTAAATCAGCTTTTTCTCGCAAACCCGAGTTTTTCAAAATGTTTTCCAACGTAATTTCCGCAGTTCTTCCTGCTGCTCCCGGACTAAGCAAAGCTTGTCTTGTTAGATTTGTTAATTCGGAAGTTTTTTTTACATCGTCAGTTAGCGAAACCATTTTTGCCGTCACATTTTCAAAACTTTTAAATAAGCTTTCCGTAATTTTTTTAACGCTTTCTTGTTGCTGAACGCTGAGTTGATTTTGTTGTTCTTGATTTTTTTTCATCAAATCGTTGGCAAGCTGAAAAAGCATGGTTTCTTTATCTTTTGTCCATTCTTGCCTTTGTTTTTCGAGGTGATTTTGTTCTTGTTTTAAAAAATCATTTTGCTTTTCAAGATCGAGATTTTTCTGCTGAAAAATATTGTTAATTCCTTCCAGCTTTTGTTTTTCTTCTCGTAGTTGCGACGACTCATTTTGAGATGCCTTTAGCTTTGCCAAAACATAAAAAAATCCACTGGCGCAAAAGCCGATGATAATTGTAAATACTAGTGCTATTGCCATTGTAATTTCGAAAATGATTACTAATTTTTGCGTCGTTATCACCGACCAATCCTTTAAAACAATCTCAAGCCATGACAGAACAAATTCAACCACAAGTTTTTTATGCATTGCCTTTGCGTGATGTAGTGATTTTTCCGCGCATGACTACAACAGTTTTGGTTGGTCGCGAAAAATCTTTAAATGGAGTTGAAGAATCGCGCAAAACAAATTTGCCAATTCTGGCAATTACCCAAACCAATCCAGATCTTGACGCTTTCGATCAAAAAAATCTCCACGAAGTTGGAACTCTATGTCAAATAGTTGAATCAATTCGAACTCAAGACGGAACTTTAAAAGTTATTCTTCAGGGAATTGCCCGCGCCAAGTTGTCTGATATCATTCCGAGTGATAAGTTTTTTATTTGCAAAACTAAGCTTTTGGTTGAGCAAAAAGCAGTTTCTGATGAAAAAGAATTGCTTGGTTTGGTTAAAGCGTGCATCGAAACTTTCACGCAATATGCAGAATATAATAAACGCATTACTCCAGAAATTTTATCTGCTTTAACCAAATTGCGTTCCCCTTATGAAATTGCTTATTCCATTGCCACTTGTCTCAATTCAAACATCGCCGAAAAGCAACTTATTTTAGAAGAAAATGATCTTCTTAAAAAACTCTTCAAAGTTTTAGAACTTTTGAAAGGCGAAGTTGAAATTGGTCAGGCTGAAGCCAGAATTACCAAGTCGATTCAAGAAAAATTCACCAAACATCAAAAAGAATTTTATTTAAACGAGCAGCTTAAAAATATCAAAAAAGAACTCGGGCAAGATGAAGAAGGCGAAATTAAAGAAATCAAAGAGAAGTTGGCAAAATTAAAATTGCCTAAAGAAGTCACTAAAAAATGCGAAAGCGAATTAGCAAAATTAGAAAAAATGAATCCTTATTCCTCAGAATCAGGAGTTGTTCGCAATTACTTAGACTGGATTTGCTCTTTGCCTTGGAGTTCAGAAACTAAAGCCTCAAACAATATCGCCAAATCAATAAAAATTTTAGACAAACATCATTACGGTTTAGAAAAAGTTAAAGAGCGCATCATTGAGTTTATTGCCGTGCAAATGAAAACCAAAGATGCAAAAGGTCCAATTTTATGTTTGGTTGGCGCACCAGGTGTTGGCAAAACTTCGCTTGCCAAATCAATAGCTGAAAGCGTGGGCAGAAAATATGTTAAAGTTGCTTTGGGCGGAGTTCGCGATGAATCTGAAATTCGTGGACATCGCAGAACCTACATTGGCTCAATGCCGGGAAGAATTATTCAATCAATGCGTAAAGTGCAAAGTAGCAATCCGCTAATGTTGCTTGATGAGGTTGATAAAATGGCGCATGATTTTCGTGGCGATCCAGCGGCGGCACTTCTTGAAGTTTTAGATCCCGAACAAAATTCGGCTTTTTCTGACCATTACTTAGAAGTTGATTACGACTTGTCAAAAGTGATGTTTGTGGCAACGGCAAATAGTTTAAACACAATTCCGGTGCCGCTTCGCGACAGAATGGAAATTATCAAACTTTCAGGCTACACCGAAAATGAAAAACTACACATCGCCAAAGAACATTTGCTCGACAAGCAGCGCAAAGAAAACGGCTTAAACAAAAGTGAATTTAGCGTTAGCGATGATGCAATTTTAACTTTGATTCGTCGCTACACTTTTGAAGCGGGAGTACGAAATTTAAACCGCGAAATTTCTAATTTGGCGCGCAAAGCGGCAAAAGAAATTGTCACTAAAAAAGCTACATCTTTGCACATTACCAGCAAAAATCTCAGCAAATATGCTGGCGTTGAAAAGCGTCATTTTGGCATGGCGAGAACGCAAGATTTGGTTGGGGTTGTCACTGGTTTGGCTTATACAGAATATGGCGGAGATTTGCTGGATATTGAAGTGCTAAAATTTGAAGGCGTTGGAAAAATTCAAACCACCGGAACTTTGGGTGACGTTATGAAAGAGTCGGCGCATATTGCTTTGAGTCATGCCAGAACAATGTCTAAAAATCTGAAAATTGATGCCAAAAAATTCAACAAATTTGATTTTCATATTCATGTTCCAGAAGGTGCGACTCCAAAAGATGGACCTTCCGCTGGCGTTGCTTTGTGCGTTGCTTTGGTTTCAACATTAACAAATATTCCGATCAAAAAAGACATCGCCATGACAGGCGAAGTGACGCTAACAGGACGCGTTTTGGAAATTGGCGGCTTAAAAGAAAAACTTTTGGCGGCGTTGCGTGGCGGAATAAAAACGGTGCTGATTCCGATGGCGAATAAAAAAGATTTGCAAGATATGCCAAAAGAAGTTTTGAACAATCTAACAATCAAGCCGATTGAGAAAATTGAAGAGGCTTTGAAAGAGTGTTTGGTGAAAGTGAAGTTAAAAAAATAATTTTTGCGTCACTTTAGTTTTTTTGTTTTGTCACCCCGTCTTCATGACGGGGCCTAGAAAAAATCCCGCTAGACCCCGTCATGAAGACGCCGTGACAAAGAAAAAGAGTGGGGTAAAGACTTCTAGTTTGGTATAGACCAAATTGTGAAGACGGGTGACAAAACAAAAAAACATCTAAAAACAAAGGCGCGGTAATCCAAAATTCACACAAAAACTCAAAATGACACCTCGAGAAAAACAGATTCACATTATTGCAGGGCCGAATGGCGCGGGAAAAAGCTCTTTGGCGCGAGTCACTTTGCTGCCAAACTTTTTAAAAAGTCATGAATTTGTAAACGCTGATGAGATTGCCAAAATTCTTTCTCCAGAAAACCCAGAAAAAGCCGCTGCCAAAGCTGCGCGATTAATGATTAAAAGAATTGAATTTTTGCTTAATGAAAAAACCGACTTCGCCATTGAAACCACTTTGGCTTCAAAAAACTATCTTAAATTAATCCGCCGCGCCCAAGTTTTGGGCTATAAAGTGAATTTAATTTTTCTGAAACTTGAAGGCCCAAAATTAGCAAAAGAAAGGGTCTTGACTAGAGTAAGCAAGGGTGGACATAATATTGAGCCTGAAGTAATTTTGCGCCGCTTTAAAAGAGGCTTGAACAATTTGAAAGAATATTTGCAAATTGTTGACACCGCTGCAATCTACGAATCTAGTGGCTTAGAGCTGATTGAAATTGCTCGAAAAAGCGAAGAAAAATTAACGATTCTAAACAAAAATCTTTGGAAAAAAATTTATGCGTAGCGAGGAAATCCTCAAACGAGCCACTGAAGGCATCAAAGAAAGCAACAAGGTTTTGATTAAAGAATTAATTCAAGATCTTGAAGAAAGAGGCATTTCGCCAGTGATTGCAATTGATGGCGTGGTAAAAAAATTAATACTTCTCGGAGCCGTTCTGATGAAAAGCTGCGAACAAGAGTTAAAAAAATTTGGCATGAAAAAATCTGATTTCTGCCTATTGCAAGAAGTGACATCGAATAAATCTGACGCTAGAAACATAATTTTAGTTCATAAAAAATCTGCCAAACTAAAAACTTATAAAACTCAAAATAAATCATGGGTTAGTGATCTTCATCACGACCTAGAAAATAAATTCTTCATCTCTTAGATAATGCAAAATAACAAAAATATTCTCATCGCCACCATTCTTTCCGCCATGATTCTGCTTAGTTGGACATGGCTTTATGAAGCTCCAAGATTAGAAAAAATTGAAGCTCAGAAAAAACTTTTAGCCGAGCAAAATAAAGAAAAAATCGCCGAACAACAAATTGTTGTCGATAAAGTTCCGCTCGCTTCAGCGGCAGCAAAAGAAGCTAATGCTATTTTGGCGGTAAAAGATCGCAAAAGCATTCTAGATCAAAGCCAAACAAGTCGCGTTAAAGTGAAAAGCGACAGTTTGCATGGTTCAATTTCTCTAAAAGGCGCGCGTTTTGACGACCTAACTTTAGCAAAATATTTTGTTAAAAGCGACAAAAAAGATGAGGTTGTTTTGTTCGCTCCTTCAGAAAGCAAAGAAAGATATTTTGCTGATTTTGGTTGGGTAAGTTCAGCACGCGACCTCGATTTGCCTAATCCAGACACTCTTTGGAAAGCTAGCTCTCAAGAATTAACGCCAGAAAATCCAATTACACTTTCTTGGAAAAACTCTCAAAATATTGAGTTTTTAATCAATGTTGCGCTTGATGAAAATTACATGTTTAGCGTCACGCAATCGGTAAAAAATAATTCTAAAAAAGAAATTTCTGTTGCTAGTTACGGACGCATTAATCGCGTTTTAAATGGCGCGCAAAAACCAAATTTTATTTTGCATGAAGGCGCAATTGGCGTGTTCAACGATGTTTTACAGGAAGAAACTTACAAAAGTTTAATCGAAGATCGCCGCATGGAATATTCTTCAGAAAAAGGCGGTTGGTTGGGCATTACCGACAAATATTGGCTGTCATCAATTCTTCCTGACAAAAGCCT
>CAYVKI010000014.1:0-13922 GCA_964452075.1 uncultured Rhizobium sp. | reverse complement strand
CCTGAAATTCAGCGCAAATTTCAATCACGATTATTCTAACCAAAATAACTTTTTTAATTCTGAATTTATCGGGCAAGAGTTTCGAGTGGGTTCTGGCGAGGTTTTAAATTTTGATCACCATCTTTTTGCTGGCGCAAAAAAAGTGAGGCTTCTTGATGAATATGCCGCAAAATATGATGCAAAACTTTTTGATCGCGCAGTTGATTTTGGCTGGTTTTATTTTTTGACAAAACCCTTCTTCTTTGTAGTTGAATATTTGTCGAATCTTTTAGGAAATTTTGGTTTAGCAATTTTAGCGATGACGGTTTTGGTTAAGCTGGCATTGTTTCCAATGGCGAATAAATCTTACGCTGCAATTGGAAAAATGAAGCAATTGCAGCCAAAAGTTATGGCTTTGCGCGAGAGATTAAAAGACGACAAAATTGCCATGAATCGCGAAATGATGGAGTTGTATAAAAGAGAAAAAGTAAATCCAGCATCGGGTTGTTTGCCAATTTTAATTCAAATTCCAATTTTCTTCTCGCTCTACAAAGTTTTGTTTGTGACGTTAGACATGCGCCAAGCACCTTTTTATGGCTGGATTCACGATCTTTCTGCGCCAGATCCAACTTCAATTTTCAACTTGTTTGGATTGTTGCCATTTGAAGTTAGCTCAACATTCACAATAGGCCTATGGCCAATTTTAATGGGTGCAACCATGGTTATTCAGCAAAAATTAAGCCCAGCAAGCGGCGACCCAGTTCAAGCAAAAGTTATGAAATGGATGCCTTATGTTTTAACTTTCGTTCTAGCCGCCTTCCCCGCAGGGCTATTAATTTACTGGACTTGGAGCAATAGTTTATCAATTTTGCAACAATGGGTTATCACAAGAAAATTAGAGAAAGAGGTTAAGGCTTAGTTTATTTCTGGGTATTTACTTACATCTCTCAAACTTTATCACTTGGGTCTTCTTTTTCTTGTCACCCCGTCTTCATGACGGGGTCTAGCGAGATATTTTTAGACCCCGTCATGAAGACGGGGTGACAAAGTAAAACAAGTGAGAAAAAAGAAGTTTTATTTATATTTGGAAGGATGGCTGAGGTTTTTGCGTTAAAAAATCGATTATTAATCGATTTTAGTAAAAACGGGTAAAGGAGCGTAGGCGACGCATACCCAGAGGCGATAATCGTCTTCGAGCCGAAAGGCGAGAAAAGCGATTTGAGCTTTTATTTTATTTGGAAGGATGGCCGAGTGGCTTAAGGCGCACGCTTGGAAAGCGTGTTATGGGTAACACTATACGAGAGTTCGAATCTCTCTCCTTCCGCCATAACTAGGAATAAAAATAAAAACAGATGACCAACAGTTTACTAAAAACACTTTCCAAATTCTTGCTAATTTTACTTCTAGCAATTCCCGCCGCGCATTCTCAAGAATCAACTGAGGCGCAGAAAAAATCTTTTACCAAATATCTGCTTTTTAGAAAAAATCTGGTCGTTGCAAAAAGTGAATCTTGGATGCTTTTGAGTGAAATTAGAAAACTTGGAGCTGTTGAGAAATGGCCGAGCAGTAAGCAGAAAGAAGAGCTTTTAGAGGCGAATTTAATTTTTAAATCTTTGTCGCAGCCAGCGAGAAATTTTGCTAGTTACGAAACTTTAGAGCTTGAAAATGAAATTAATTTGCTTGCTGAAAATAAAAATAAAGTTACGGCTGCGCGCTCTGAAATAAAGCGTCGGGCGAATGTTCATCAGCAAATAAAAGATCAAATAAAACTTTGTCGCAAACATAATCAAGAGGCCTACAACAAGACAAAACAATTGCTGGAAATTCGTAAAAATATTGAAGGTTTTTATTTAAGAAAATATGGCTCTAACTATCCGCAAGAAGGCATCAGCGTAATTACCAAACATTTAGAAACGGCACAATTATTGGCGGATATTAGCCAAATGAATTTTGAAGTTATTGGCTTTGAAAAAGTTGAAGCGGCGGGCTTTTCTGTTGTAAATGAAGAGCCTTACAATCCAGAAATGTTGTTGCAAAATTTAAAAGAAATCGACGAAAAACTGCGCGCAATAACCAAGCAAAGCATCAAAGATATTGCGGTTGATTCTAGAATGTTGGTTGCGGTTCAGGCTTTATCAACCAATTAAGTTGGGCTTGTTTATAATTTTTGTTTTTGTCCCCGTCTTCATGACGGGTTCTAGTGGGTTCTTTTCTGAGTCCCTTCATGAAGACGGGGCGACAAAGAGATGCGGGAGTCGGTTCTTTTACCCTAATTTTTCAGCGCAGAATTCAAAGCATCTTCAAAAATTTTTTTAGAAGCTAAATTGTCATTATTGCCAATTTCGGCAATTAATTTCCCGTGTTTATCCAGCAAAAAAGCGGTTGGCAAAAATTCAATTTCTGGAAAAGAATTTTCCGTCAAATCATTCGAAAGTAAATTTGGATATTTAATTTTCTGAGCAATTTCTAAAACTTTTGCACGACTTCTTTTGTGATCGGTGCTAACGCCAATAATTTCAACGCCGCGCGTTTTATATTCCTCATAAATTTCATCCAAAATCGGCAATTCTTTGCGACAATCAATGCACCAACTTGCCCAAAAATTAACCACAATAATTTTGCCGCGAAGGTTGGTTAAATCAAAATTTTTTCCGTCCAGAGTTTTGCCAATTAAGATTGGATAAGATTTTTCATTCGCTGCATTGGCAGAAAAAATTGTTAAAAATAAGCAAAAAATAAATGCCAAAAAATGCTTCATTTAAAAGTCTCCCAAAAATTCTTGAACCAAAGTTATTGCTGAAACAATTGCCGTGTCGGCGCGCAAAATTCTTGGCCCTAAAGTGATTGCAAAAACATTTTTTAAAGCGCGCAATTTTAAAAATTCTCCTTCCGAAAATCCGCCCTCCGGCCCAACTAAAATCACAATTTCTTTTTCTTGTTTGCCAATTCTTTGCAAAGTTTCGCTGGCTTTTAAACCTTTGCCAGACTCGTCGCATAAAATAAAAATTTTATTAATGCTTTCTGGTGAATTTAAAAATTTTTCTAATTTTGTGATTTCTAAAATTTCAGGAAAATCGTTTCTTTCGCACTGTTCGCAAGCTTCTTTGATGTTCGATTTAAAACGTTCGACATTAATTTTATCAACAATTGTGTGCTGAGTTAAAATGGGTTGAAACTTAGAAATTCCAAGCTCGGTTGCTTTTGCCGCCACAAAATCAATACGCACATTTTTGACTGGCGCAAAAGCCAAAGTAATGTTTGGGGCCTTGATTAACTCGGCAGTTTTTTCGGCGATTTTGGCAATCAAAAATTTTCTTTCAATTTGGGCGATTATGGCTTTAAATTCTCCGTCAAAGCCGTTAAATAACAAAATTTCTCCACCAATTTTTTGGCGCATTACTTTCGTTAAATATTCAAAATCGCCGTCGGTGATTTTAATTTCTGAACCAATTTCTATTTTATTTTCTTCGACGAAGAGTCTAATTTTTTTCATAAGTTGATTCATGAATTTTATAATTTTCTGCCTAGTTTTAATTGCAGCTTTGTCGCTCGTTTTGCGAGCAAATGTTAAGTCTCTTTATCGTGAGGCGCAAATTAAAAGTAATAAAAAATTACGCTCAGCCTCGCTGCCAATTCACTATGTTTATTGCTTTGTTTTGTGGTCATTGATTTGCGCAATTGTAATTGCCTTATCTTCATTTTCAGCTTTTACAAAAGTTTTTCTAACTCTTGTTTTTGTGTCACTAAGTTTCTTTTTAGCGCGCTTTTTTTACCTCAAAAATTTCAATTCTAAAAAACACATTGAAAAAGCCGGAACAACTTTGCTCTCAATTACTGCGGGCATCGGCATTTTAATTACTATCGCCATTACTGCGTCAATTTTGTTTGAAGCTTTGCGTTTTTTTCAAATCGTTTCTCCATTCGAATTTTTGTTTGGCACGGTTTGGAATCCACAAACCGCAACTACTGCCGAACAATCAGTTGGTCAAAGTTCTTTCGGAATTGTACCAGTTTTTCTTGGCACTTTGCTAATCACTTTAATCGCCATGGCAGTTGCCGTGCCAATTGGAATAATGGCGGCAATTTATCTGTGCCTTTACGCTAAATCAAAAACCCGTGATTATTTAAAACCAATTTTAGAAATCTTGGCAGGCGTTCCAACCGTTGTTTATGGCTATTTTGCAGTGATTACTGTCGCGCCATTTTTTAAAACAATTTTCTCGGCGATGGGTTTTAACATTGCCTCTGAAAGCGCGCTGGCTGCTGGTTTTGTAATGGGCGTAATGATTATTCCTTTCATTTTGTCTTTAACTGACGACGCTCTAAACAGCGTGCCGCAAGCTTTAAAAGACGGCGCTTTGGCTTTGGGCAGCACAAAATCTGAAACCATCAAAAAAGTGGTTTTGCCTTCAGCAATGCCTTCAATTATTGGCGCGGTAATTTTGGCAGTGTCGCGCGCCATTGGCGAAACCATGATTGTTGTAATGGCGGCAGGTTTAGTGGCAAAATTAACTTTCAATCCGCTTGATTCAGTGACCACAGCAACAGCTCAAATCGTCACGCTTTTGGTTGGCGACCAAGAATTTAACAGCCCAAAAACCTTGGCAGCTTTTGCTTTGGCTTTAACACTTTTCATTTTCACCTTTATTTTCAACATTGTGGCGTTGGTGGTGATTAAGAATTATAAGAAGAAATATGGGTAAACTTTTAAAAAAATGAAAAAATCAAAAATCAAAAATTTAAAAAAACGACATTCCGCGGAAAGGCGATTTAAGATGATGGGAAAAGCATCAATTGGTTTTTCGCTGCTTTTTTTGGCAATGCTTTTTGGAATGATTTTAAGCAAAAGTAGCAGTGCTTTTTTGCGCACGGAAATTGCGTTAGAAATTGATCTAAGCGCGGAAAACAATTTGCAAAATGTTGATTTTCGTCAGGCGGTGAAAAGCGCGTTGAGGTCAAATTTTCCCGAAGTTTCTGAAGTTGCAGAAATTAACTCTCTTTACCAAATTGCCAGCAAAGTTGCCAATTTAGATTTGAAAAAACAGGTCGAAAAAAACCCAGAATTATTGGGAAAAAAATCTCTGATTTGGATTAGCGGCTCTTCAAAAGCAGACATGTTTTTTAAGCATCAAGATAACTCTTCGCTAAATGAAAAACAAATTGCTTGGTTAGAAAATTTGCAGTCACAAAACCAATTACGCACCGTTTTTAACTGGAAATTCTTCGAATTTGCTGATTCGCGCGAGCCAGAAATTGCAGGAATCGGCGCGGGTTTAATGGGTTCTATTTTTGTAATGTTAATTTTCTTAAGTTTCGCTTTTCCAATCGGCGTAATGTGCGCTTTTTATTTAGAAGAATTTGCCGCGAAAAATAAAATGACCGACATCATTGAAATCAGCATTAACAACCTTGCCGCGATTCCTTCAATTATTTATGGGCTATTGGGTTTAACGGTATATTTACAAATAATTAATTTGCCGCGCTCCTCAAGTTTAGTGGGCGGAGCAACGCTTTTCATGTTGGTTTTGCCAGTAATTATTATTGCCACACGCAACACAATTCGCACAATTCCGAGCTCAATTCGTGACGGCGCAGCAGCTTTGGGCGCATCGAAAATGCAAATAACTTTGCATCATCTTTTGCCGCTTTCGATTCCGGGAATAATGACAGGAACAATTCTTGCCGTGTCGCGCGCGCTTGGCGAAACCGCGCCGCTTTTAATGATTGGAATGGTCGCTTTTATTGCCGACATTCCGCAAGGTTTTCTCGACCCAACAACGGTTTTACCAGTACAAATTTATTTGTGGTCAGATTCGCCAGAAATGGGTTTTGCCGAAAAAACCGCTGCAGCGATTTTGGTGCTTTTGGGTTTTCTAATTTTATTCAATTTATTGGCTGTAATTCTGCGCAAAAAATTTGAACGTAAGTGGTGAGAAAACGCACCTAAACGTGCGTTTTCGGCAAGGAACAATTCGGGCTAATCTAAAAGTTTAAACTTGAATCTTCCCCCTTCTCAAATATCGCACCTAAACGTGCGTTTTCGGCAAGGAACAATTCGGGCTAATCTAAAAATTTAAACTTGAATCTTCCCCCTTCTCAAATATCGCACCTATACCAAACTACAAATCTTTACTCTCGCTCTTTTTGTGTCACCCCGTCTTCATGACGGGGTCTAGCGGGATTTTTTTAGACCCCGTCGTGAAGACGGGGTGACAATTTGAGAGTAAAGATTTGTAGTTTGGTATAAACGTGCGTTTTCTGCCCTAAAAACTTTATTAAAATGACTAAAATTGTTGGAATTTTAAACGTCACACCCGACTCATTTTCTGACGGTGGAAAATTCAATTCTCTCGATTCTGCAATTGCTCATTTAAAAAAATTAATCGCTGATGGCGCGGATGTAATTGACATTGGAGCGGAATCAACGCGCCCTCAAGCCACACCAATTGGGCCTGAAGAAGAATGGCGGCGTTTAGAAAAAATTCTTCCAGCGGTGATTTCTGAAGTAAGAAACGCGCCAAGAAAAATTAAAACCAGCATTGATTCTTACCATTTTGAAACTTTGTTAAAAGCTTGGGAAGTTGGCGTTGACGTGATTAACGACGTGAAAGGCTTAAGTGACGAACGCATTGTTGATTTTATTGCCGCAAAAAATGTTGAGACGATTTTGATGCACAATGTTGCAAATAATCTCAATTGTCACCCCGTCTTCACGACGGGGTCTAGCGACCAACTCGTCATTAACAAAAACATTCACCTAATTCCTGAAATGCTGACTTGGGCGCGGGAAAAAATTGCTGATCTTGAGAAAAAAAACGTCAAAAAATCACAGCTAATTTTTGATGTGGGAATTGGCTTTGGTAAAGACGCATTGCAATCAATCAGAGTCTTAAAAAACATTGACGAATTTAAGAAATTAGACCTGCCAATTTACGTCGGACATTCCAAAAAAAGTTTTCTTGATGCCGTAAAAATTGACGGAGATCGCGCTGAAAAAACTTTGGTTATTTCAAAATATTTGCTGAAGAAAAATGTCGATTTTCTTCGTGTTCACGACGTGGAAGAGCATTTTAAATTTCTTTGATCTTTTTGCTAAAAAATTTCTGAATCAAAACTGGTGTTAAAATTAGCGTCGCAATTGTTGAGCTAACAATTCCGCCAATCACCGTAATTGCAATTGGCTGTTGCACTTCGGCACCAATTCCATGACCAAACGCCATTGGCAAAAATCCTAAACTTGCCACAATTGCTGTCATTAAAATTGGGCGAAAACGCGACAAACAAACTAGTCTAATATCTGAATTTTCAGCCAAACTGTTAATCAAAATAATTGAGTTAAGCAGGCTAATTCCAATTAAAGCAATGAAGCCAATGTAAACCGAAATGGTAATTGGAATTGAGCAAACAAACAGCAAAACAATTGCGCCGCTAAGTGCGAAAGGCACCGACGAAAAAACCACCGCCGCTTTTTTAGCGCTGCCAAACATTTTATAGAGAATGAAAAAAATCAGAAAAATAATTAGCCAAATGATTGTAAAAATTTGTTTTTTGGCACTTTTTAAATTTTCAAATCTACCCCCCCATTGAAGCAAATAGCCTTCTGGCACAATTTTGCTTTGCTTAATTTGACTTTCGGCTTTTTGAATAAAATTTTCGTAGTCGGTGTTTTTTAAATAGATTGAAAGGCCAGAATATCTTTTTCCAAAAATGCGCGGAATTGAGTTTATATCTTCGCTTTCGCTAATCTTTGCAACCTTTGAAAGCGGGAAATTGCCGCCATCTGCAAGCCCAACTGGAATATCTCTAATTGAATTTAGTTGATCGCGATTTTCTTCGCTTAAATGCAAAATAATCGAAATCGGAAATTCGGTGGCATAAAATTTGCCAATTTCAACTCCTGCCATTGCGTTTGCTAAGTCGTCATTTACGTCAGAAATTTTAATTTGGTGTTTGACAATTTCTTGATAATTAGGTGCCACATCGACGAAAAATCCTTTGTGAATTGAATTAATAAAATCTTCCTCAGCTTCTTTGGTTTCAGGGCGCGACTGCAAAATAGTTTTAATTTTTTTGCTGACATCCATTAAAACGCTTAAATCTTCGCCAAAAATTCTTAGCGATAAATCTGCTCTACTTCCTTCCAACATCTCGTTAAAACGCATTTCAATTGGTTGGGTGTGAGTAATTTGGCAAGTGTCGCAAGTGTGACTTTTTAGCTTTTCAAAAAGACTTTCTGAAATTTTTTTAGCGTCGCTTTTATATTCTTCTTTCAAAATCACAAACAAGTCGCCAGCGTTTTGTGGCATTGGATCTAAGCCAGATTGCGCTGTGCCAATTCGTGAAAAAACTTTGTCGATTTCTTTTTCATCTTTAATTGCCAATTCTAGATTTTTTGCAAGCTCTACCGTTTTCGAAAGGCTTGTTCCTTCTTCTGCCACAAGGGTATAAACAATGTCACCTTCATTCAAAGTTGGTAGGAAATCAGACGAAATAAAAAATAACAGCGACAGTGAAATTACAAAAAAAGCAACACATGCTAAAATAACCTTTTTGCCGTTTTGCAACGCCAACTCTAGTTTCGCGCTGTAAAAGCGCAGTATTTTTTCAAAGAAATTGCTCTTTTTGTGAGCAGCCTCTGAAACAAAAAAATAAGACAAAACTGGCATTAAAAGAAATGCGGTAAACAGACTGGCAAGCATTGCAATTATTACCGTAATTGCCATTGGACGGAAGGTTTTTCCTTCGATTCCAGAAAACATCAAAATTGGCACATAAACCAAGATAATAATTGCCACACCCACAAATATTGGCTTGGCAACTTGAGCACTAAGACCGGCGATTAAATTAGCTTTTTCTTCTTTGCTTTTTATGAGCAACATTCTGCTAACAAAAAATTCCACCAACACCACCGAAGAATCCACAAGTAAGCCAAAATCAAGAGCTCCCAAACTCATTAAATTTGCTGAAATGCCAAAAACATTCATGCAGATACTTAAAATAAAAATGCAGAACAACAGGCTAGAGGCAACGGTAAGACCAATTCGCACATTGCCCAACACCAAACACAAAACGCCAACCACCAATAAAATTCCTTCTGCCAAATTGCGCATTACGGTTTTGATTGTGGAGTTAATTAAAAACTGGCGGTCGTAAAGAATTTCAATTTCTACGTCCTTGTTTAGTTGATTAAATTTAGTAATTTCACTTTTTACTTTTGTGAGAATTTCCTGTGCATTTGAGCCTGATTGCAACATTACCGTACCAAGCACGGCCTCACTTCCGCTGTAAGTTGCGGCACCCAATCTTTGTGAATGCTCTTGCTTGATTTCAACAATTTTTCTAAGCGGCAAAGCTTGTCCGCTATAATCAATTTTTACTGGCACATCCATTACATCTTCAAAGTTTTTGATGCCGGAAAATGTGCGAACAATTTTTTGCTTGTCGTTTTTTTCAATGTAGCCGCCGCCAGAATTTTCGCCAATTGAGCGAATTTGTTCGATTAATTTTCTTTCGGTTAATCCATAGCTGGTGATTTTTTTTGGATCGATGTTTAAGTGTAGCTGCCGCTCAAAACCACCAATCGTGTCGACTTCGGCAACGCCACTAACTTTTTTCAATTCGCGAGCGATTTTATATTCTTGAATGGTGCGAAGTTCCATTAAGTCGTTTGCGCCACTTTTGCTTAAAACACGATAAATAATAATTTCGCCAATACCAGTGGTAAGAGGCGCAATCACTGGCTTAATGCCAATTGGTAATTGGTCGCCAAGAGTTGAAATTCTTTGCAAAACTTGACTACGCGCAAAGTGAATGTCGGTGTCATCTTTAAAAATTAATGTGATTTGCGACAAACCAAATTTGGAAAGTGAGCGCATTTCAACAAGACCAGAAACCCCGTAAAGTTCGGCTTCAATTGGATAGGTCACTGATTTTTCAACTTTAGTTGGATCCATCGCAAAAGTTTTGGTATTTACAACCACTTGCTTATTGGTAATGTCGGGGATTGCATCAATTGCAATTTTGCTGAAAGAATAAAATCCGAATAAGGCGATGAAACCAAACAGCACAAGCACGTAGAAACGTAGCTCAATTATTTTTTTGAAAAAACCTTCTAATTTATTGATCATTTTTTGGCAGAATAAAAGTTCCGATTTTGGTCATTAAAGCAGCGTAGGTTGCAGCCAGATCAACTTGCGTGTCAATAATTGTGTCGATTATTTGGTATTCTTGCGAATCAAGCTCGATGTAAGTGATAAAATCTAAAATACCTTTTTTGAATTCATTATTCGCTGCATTTAGGCGCGCCAAGGTTTTATCGATTTCTGCAACCGGAAAATTTTTAGCAATTTTTAGCGAAGTTTCAAATTCGTTAATGTCGTTTGTCACTTCTTTTTCGAGTTGATTTTTTTGAAATTCAAACTCAAATTCTTGCGATTTTATTTTTGATTCAGCGCCCAAAATTTTTTCTTGATTACGATTAAAAAGCGGAACTGAAAGTGACAGCCCAACCCCGTTAACATCTCTTCCAACAGAGGCTTGCGACGCATTTTCTTTTGTTGCTGAAATATTAACATCTGGCATTTTTTCTAACTTGGCAAAAGACAATTCCGCGCGATATTTTTTCAGCAAAAATTTCTGCTCTTTTAGACCCAAATTATTTTCTAACGCCGCTTCAATTAATGTTTTTTTTCCTTGGTAATTTTCTTCGACCAACCAAGAAATAGAAAGCTTTGGCTCGCTTTCAAGATTTAGATAAATGTTGACCTTGTTCCAAGTTTGAAAAAGCTGATTGCGAAATCGCATGAGGTCGCGCTCGATCAATTTTATTTTATCTTTTGTAATGCGACCTTGTGAAATCTGGGTTGGCGAGCTTAAAACAATGTGCGACAAATATTTATCAACCAAGGAAAGACGCGCCAAACGTTTTTGTGCTAAATCAATTTTTTTCTGCAAAGCGTAATATTGATAAAGCAAAGTAAATGTTTCGGCTTTGACAAAAAGTGCTAAATTATTTTTCTGATTTTCTAAAATTTGATACTGCGAATCTTCAACATTAAATTTGGTTTGTAGCTTTCCAGCAAAAGGAATTGCCTGACTGAAACTATAATTTTTTTGGTTAGAATTTTGACTAAAACTAACAATCGGATTTTCCCAATATTTTTGCTGATTGGCAAAATTCTTTTGAGATATTGCCGAAAATTCTGCGGCTTTAATAAGGCTATTTTGTTCGGCTATTTTTAATAAATCTTCAATCGAGTAATCTTTTGTAAAAGCTTTGTTTGTAAGGCAAAGCAGCATCAATATTATAAAAAAACATTTTTTCATTTTAGGTTATTTGGGGAAATAAATTAGGTATGGTTTGGTTTAGAATTTTTTAGAATAACATTTTATGCTTTGTCGCGTTCAATGCAATTATCATTTTAATTTGCTGCCCTTGTAATCGAAAAAGCCTCTCCTAAATAACCCGACAATTAATTAATTTTTTGCTCGGGCAAGTGACATCCGAGCTTCTTTTTCAAAAACCTCAATCAATCAAAATCATGAGTAATAAAGTAATCGGCATTGACCTTGGAACCACCAATTCTTGCGTTTCAGTAATGGAAGGCGGCGTTGCTAAAGTAATTGAAAATTCAGAAGGCGTACGCACAACCCCTTCTATTATCGGCTTTTTAGCAAGTGGCGAAAAAGCTGTGGGCGCGGCTGCAAAAAGACAAGCTGTCACCAATCCTCAAAATACAATTTTTGGCATTAAAAGATTAATCGGTCGTAGATTTGACGACCCAACCACTAAAAAAGATCAAGAGTTAGTTCCATTCAAAATCACTTCTTCGGCCAATGGCGATGCTTGGGTTGAAGTTAAAGGCGAAAAATTTTCTCCAAGTCAAATTTCTGCATTCACTTTGATGAAAATGAAAGAAACCGCAGAAAGTTATTTGGGCGAAAAAGTTGACAAGGCGGTAATCACCGTTCCTGCTTATTTCAATGATTCGCAACGCCAAGCGACAAAAGATGCTGGAAAAATCGCTGGTTTAGAAGTTTTAAGAATTATTAACGAACCAACCGCAGCAGCTTTGGCTTACGGTTTTGACAAAAAAGGCAGCCAAACAATCGCGGTTTACGATTTAGGTGGCGGTACATTTGACGTTTCAATTCTTGAAATTGGCGACGGTGTTTTTGAAGTAAAATCAACCAACGGTGATACTTTCTTGGGTGGTGAAGATTTCGACATGAGAATTTTAAAATTCTTAACTGACGAATTCAAAAAAGAACAAGGCGTTGATTTGAGCAAAGATCCAATGGCTCTACAACGTTTAAAAGAAGCTGCAGAAAAAGCTAAAATTGAGCTTTCTGCACTTTCTGAAACCGACATTAACTTGCCTTACATCACCGCTGATGCAACTGGCCCTAAGCACTTAAACGTTAAATTAACTCGCGCTAAGTTAGAGCAATTAGTTGACGATTTAATTCAACGCACCATCAAACCTTGCGAAAATGCTTTGCAAGATGCGGGTTTAAAAGCCTCAGACATTAACGAGGTTATTTTGGTTGGCGGAATGACCAGAATGCCAAAAGTAATTGACGCGGTGAAAAAACTTTTTGGTAAAGAGCCAAATAAAGGTGTAAATCCTGATGAAGTTGTGGCAATTGGCGCGGCAATTCAAGGTGCAGTTCTTCAAGGCGACGTTAAAGATGTTGTGCTTTTAGACGTTACGCCACTTTCTTTGGGAATTGAAACTGCCGGCGGCGTTTTCACTCGTTTGATTGATCGCAACACCACAATTCCAACTAACAAAAGCCAAACTTTCTCAACTGCGGCGGACAATCAAACTGCAGTTACAATTAAAGTTTTCCAAGGTGAGCGCGACATTGCGGTGCATAATAAACTTTTGGGTGAATTTAATCTTGAAGGAATTGCTCCAGCTCCACGCGGATTGCCACAAATCGAAGTTATTTTTGACATCGATTCAAACGGCGTGGTAAAAGTTTCGGCAAAAGACAAGGCAACAAATAAAGAACAGCAAATCAGAATTCAATCTTCGGGTGGTTTGTCGGATGCAGAAATTCAAAAAATGGTTAAAGACGCTGAAGATAATGCGGCGGCAGATAAGGCTAAAAAAGAATTTATTGAAGCCAAAAACCAAGCTGATTCTGCGGTTTATGAAACTGAAAAATCACTAAAAGAACATGGCGACAAAGTTGATGCTGAAACTAAATCTGCAATTGAAGCCGAAGTGCAAAAAGTTAAAGATTTAGCTGCTAAACCTGAAGCAAATGCTGCAGAATTAAAGGCTGCAACTGACGCTTTAATGCAATCTTCAATGAAGTTAGGTGAGGCGATTTACAAAGCTTCTCAAGCAACTGCTGGCTCTTCTGGCGATGCTTCTGCCCAATCTGAGCAACCTCAGGATGCTGGAAATTCTTCTGAAAAAGTGATGGATGCTGAGTATGAAGAAGTAAAAGAAGAGAAGAAAGACTAGTTTTTGGTTAACTTAAAGCCCCGTCGTAAAGACGGGGCAACAAAGCTCCAAAAACTTAATCTTCTTGCGACATCTTCTTAGCCTGATCATCAGCAATCAGTGCCTCAATAAATTCGTCTAAATCTCCCAACATCACAGAATCAATTTGAAAGCTCGTCAGATTAATTCTGTGATCCGTCACGCGACTTTGCGGAAAGTTATAGGTTCTAATTCTTTCAGATCGATCTCCACTTCCAACTTGCTCTTTGCGATTTGCAGCACGTTCACGATCAAGTTTTTCGCGTTCAGCGTCATAAATTCTAGAGCGCAAAACTTTCATCGCTTTTTCACGATTTTTGATTTGCGATTTTTCATCTTGCATCGAAACCACAACGCCGGTCGGAATGTGCGTGATTCTAACTGCAGAGTCAGTTGTGTTTACAGATTGTCCGCCTGGGCCAGAAGAGCGAAAAACATCAATTCGCA
>CAYVKI010000013.1:0-27285 GCA_964452075.1 uncultured Rhizobium sp. | reverse complement strand
CACCGTAATTGAGGATCATAACTCAAACTTTGCAGTTAAATTGGTGGGAGATATTCATTTAGATAACAATGATTTTGCCTTTTAATAAAAAATTATGACTATACCACAGTAAAAATCTATAGTCCCTTTTTTTACAAAGGATTTTTGAGAGAAAATTGATGTTTTGAAAAGCCTTTGTGGACTGACCCACTAAGGCTTTGAGAAATATTAATTTTCACCAAAAAGACAAAGTAAAAAAAGGGACTATAGATTTTTACTTTGGTATATATCCTTTTGAAGAAAGATTTTGTCTTAAATTTGGTGGCATTGCCGTTTTTGCTGTCATACCAAATTCTCCTTAATTTCAGTGAGAGAAAATCGCTTCTCCTTCATTTCTTGGATCTTCTTAACTCGTTCAATCGTCTCCTCACTAAACATCTGATAACCAGATAATGAAAAAACCTCAATTAATATTGATTGATGCGATGGACTTAATAGCTGCGCTTGAAGGAAGGATCGGTATTGTCTAAGTTGCTAAGTAAAAAATTGAACATGCTCAAACAAGGGGAAATATTTATGTTAATATTTTCGAATTAATGAGTTCCTAAATTATAATATTTATTTCCAAATTTGACCTTCACCCCAAAAACCAGACCATCTAAACGAGAAAAATCTCATTTTAATTAGCGCAAGAATCTTTCAGATTTCCCAAAAATTTCTGGGAGGTTTTTGCTGTAATTTTATCTCGGTGAACATTGAGCTGGAGCGTCTTAGGGAATTCATACCGAGAGTTCGAACTCATCTGATTCAAAAAGTGGTTTAAGCCTTATTGCTGTAAAGCTGAGGCATTATGGCGGATGTGTGAGATGGCGTTCGCTTCGCTCTCTTGCAATCCTTAAGATTTTTCTAAGCTCATTAAAATTCGCCAAGAAAAATTACTAAGATTGTCGAACTCAATCATTCTTTCCACCAATAAAAAAAGCCAGCATTAAGCTGGCTCCTTTTATTGGCGGTTCATGCCCCCCAACTTACTTAATTTTCTCTAAGGTGCCGTGGAGGTGCTATTTCATTGGTGCAATCAAGTTCACCGAAAAGTTAGCAATTGTTTGAATGCCTGAGCAAACAATACCTTCTGCTAAATTCTTTTTGAGATAACTATTAGCTAAAATATTTTTAGAGAATTGACGAATCTGGCGGAAAATATTTTTTATCATCAATTTCTTTCATACACGCTTTTGCTTCTTCAACCAAAAGAGGATATTTTTTTGCATTAGGGTTTTTTAGAAACTTCTCAAAATATTCTATGGAAGAAATTGATTCATTCCCTTTTTTATGCTTTAAATAACCTATTATGAAATGAGACCAAATCTCGTCTGGATTGTTTTTTACAAAATCGTGCTCATTAAAATTATAAATTTGAACTAGAATAATTTTTTCACCTGGAAAACTATTATTCAGGATCTGCTTATAAATTCTTATTCCATCTTTAAATTTTCCAAGGCGCATAAATAAAAATGCTTTGTTGTATCTCCAAACTCCATCCCCATTAGCTATTTTACCTGCCTCAGAAGCTTATATTAAGTGCAAGACGGAAATTATTCTTTCTGAACTCTAATATCGATAATGTGATCTGTGCATTATAAGTATTCAGAGTCGCGATTGAATCTTTTAAGGATTTTTCCGCCTCAACCAAGTTACCATTTTGCAAAAAAAGATTTGCAATTATCCAACTGGCTAAAGCTTTTAATTCTCTGAACTTATTCCTCATTTCCAGCAAATTTTGAGGTAATGTTTTAAACTTAGTAAAAAAAGGATCTCGATATAACCCATCAAATAATTTATAAGATAATTGGGTATTGGCGACATCACCATAAGCAAGAACTGCAATTCCAATAGAATATCTCACTGCAACAAAAATTGATTCTGTGGTGAATTGAAAACCTTCAATTTCTAAAACTTTATCGAAAGTTATTGAGTTGTGCCACAGCTTTTTAAATCCCTCAGTAATGTTATGACTAATGCTCTTATTCTGATTATCTAAATGGCTAATTATTCCGTTTAGGCTCAAGACATATTTATCAGTATTGTTACTTTTTCTCTCCTTAATATCGCTAAAAATAAAGAAGTTGCCATTCGTCTTTTCAACTATCTTCCTAAAGCTTTTAACCTCTTTTTTGCCGGATTTATTTAGGGTATATTTTTTTAGCTGATCAGCAACCCACAAAGAGTGGCGATCATTTAATTCTACAACTTCTAGCGCACTTCCAATATTTTTCCGATTAATTAGATCTTTAACTCCTTTAACGAAATCATTGCGCATTCTAATGTTTTGATCCTCGCTTTCAGCAGTTATAGCGATTACTAAAACGATTTTATCTTTTGCACCGCAGGGAATCCTAGTTTTCCAAAACCAAAATAATATCCATCCTGCTATCGGTAATAAATAACTAATAATGTTAGTGTGGGATTAGAGATGGCAAAACCTAGCACCGTCGCTTTCTCAGAAACAAAAAATTCTTTAATAAACCGAATAGTTGCCAGAAGGCACGCCAATATTCCTGAAAATAATCCATAAAGATTATAAAAATTTTTCTGACATAAAGAGGTAATTTTTTTGATAAAATCTTCCATTACTGATCCACTTAATTTGTTTAGCTTCTGTTGAGGATCAAGGCTTGTGGGTATTCAAGTTAATCCAAGAAATATATTTCTAATTCAAAAAATACTAGATAAATCCATAAAATCAAGATTATTTTGATTTTAACTACGAAAAAATCGTAGTTAATTGTCGATAATACTTGCATTATTAATAATATAAATCATCATTAGTCGTAAATTTAGTAAAAACTAATAATATTGTTTATGTTAATAAGATTCATCTGCGAAAACTTTTTATCTTTTGGTAACGAAAAAAATGCCTTTGAATTTTTGAATACTGCTGCAAGCAAAACTAAAAGTTTGCCTGAACATATAGTTAAAATTTCACCAAATATTTCAGTTTTGAGAGGTACGGTTATTTATGGAGCAAATGCTTCAGGTAAGACCAATTTTATTACAGCAATTGGTTATGCTAAAAATATTATCGAGTCTTATAAAAATGGAATTGAAGAGCACAATCTAAGCTCGCATCAAAACAAGTTTTGCAAGAGCGAAAAAAGTAGATTCGTATTTGAATTTAAATTGAAGGATTTGATCTATGAGTATGGATTTGAAATTACTTCTAAAGAGGTTGTTAGTGAGTGGTTGAGATCAACTAACTTAAATGGCAAGAGAGAGAAAACCTTTTTCGAAAGAGAAAAAAATAAAATAACCAACGATAAAGATATTGCCGCTATCATCAAAAAGGAAAAAAAAGATGACAACTTTTTCAAATATCTAAAAAAGGCCGTAAAACCAAATCAGCTTCTTTTGCATCGTCTTTTGGAAGACAATGTAGGCTTTGCTCAAGATTTACTTAAGTGGTTTCAAAAAATTATAATTGTAAGAGATTTTGACCATTCGAGCTATTTCTTTAGTGGAGAACTTTTTGAATTTGCTGAAAATATTCTCAAAAAAATTGATAATAAAATTGATGGATTGGGACAAAAGAAAGAAGAGATTATTAAGCCTAGTAATATCTCTGGCATGCCACTTGATTACGCTGAGAAACTTTTTTCTACTTTAGAAAATTATGCTAAATCAGGTAAAAAAGGAATCCTAATTGCTGAAAGTAGCCTAGGTGAGAAACTGTGCTTCAGTGTTGGAGAGAAAGGAATAAAATATCAGCACGAGCTTTTAATTAAAAGAAATGGTCAAGAATTTAGCATAAAACAAGAATCGGAAGGTATCCGTAGGATTTTTGATTTAATTCCTATGCTTTTCACAATTCAAAATAAGCAACCTAAACACGATAATCCAAAATCAATTTTCATTATTGATGAAATTCAACAAAGCTTACATCCACATATTGCAGAAGAAATTATAAAAATGTTTTTTGAGTTAGGTAAAAACTCAGAAAGCCAAATAATTTTTACTACTCACGATACCAATCTTTTGAATTTATCTTTAATGCGTAAAGACGAAATCTGGTTTGCTGAAAAAGATAAAAATCTTAATACACATTTTGCTTCTTTAGCTGAATTTAAAGATGTGAGAGAAGATCTGGTAATTTCGAAAGGCTATTTGCAAGGTCGTTTCGGAGCAATTCCTTTTATTGGAAATTGGAGAGGTGAATAAAATGATCAAGACACCACAAAAAACCAAAGTTAATAAATATGCTCGTTCTGAAAATGTACGAAGCATGAAATATTTTATTGTTATTGTAGTTGAGGGCGATGTGGCTGAGCCTAGTTATTTTAGGATGATTGAAGAGAAGTTTAAAAATAGTATTAAACTGAAAATTGTTCCTTCCCAAAAAAAATCCTCACCAAAAAATTTGCTAGAAACTGCAAGAAAAGAAAGACGTGAATATTCAGATTCTGGTTCCGAAAAAAAGCCTGAATCTATTTGGATAGTTTGTGATGTTGATTTGCATAAGAATTGTCAGATAATCATTAAAGAAGCTCAAGATGAAGGCTTTAAAGTGGCAATAAGTAACCCGTGTTTTGAAGTGTGGTTATTTCAGCATTTAGCAGAAATAAAAATTGAGAAAGGCTTAACAACATTCCGTAAAGAAGATCAGATTTTGCTGGAGATAGATAACAGCAAAAAACCTACGAAAGATTTAAGCCAGAAAGTTAAAAAAGTTCTTGATGAGGTTCGACCTAAGAAAGGTCCTCAAAAATATGAAGCAGTTTATTTTGACAAGATTGACGATGCGGTAAAAAAAGCGCAGAAGAATTTAAAAGATGTTCAGAAAAAAGATTTTTTATTAGAATCGAAACATATCGGCCAAACAAGAGTCGGTCAGCTGATTTCTGAAATAAAAAATATCTAAAAGCAAAGTTTATAACTCAATTTTGCATCCATTTTCATCAAATCCCTCACACTCATAACCACCGTAGTTATTTGGATATCCCAACTGATTCGAAATAATTTTCGTCTTACCAATCCACTGATTATCACACTCATGTGTATGCCCATAAACCCACAAATCTGGCTGATATTTTTCAATAATTTCAACCATATCTAACGAATTAAAAGCTGGTTGCAAATTGCTATTACCATATTTCGTATTTGGATTTTTAACTGGCGCGTGATGCGAAATTACAACTCTTTTTTTGCCATGATTTTCTTCTAACCACGCGATCAATTTTTCTTTAAAAATATCATGCATTTTTATCGTATCGCTCGGAAGCAGAAATTGTCCACTTACGCTTAAAATCTGTCTAAAATCATTCATCGCACCCAAAGCATTTCTCATCGCATTTTGATTTGATCCATCAAAATCCGTCCACATCGTTCCGCCAAAAAAATTCACATCATTTAAAACAAAATCAGAATTATTTAGCCAAATTACATTTGAGTGATTTGTGGAGATAAAATTTTGAAAGGCATCTTCGCATTCTTTCATTGGTCTTCTGGTGTAATATTCGTGATTCCCCACAACAAATAAAACAGGCTTTTTCCAGCCAGATAAAAAATCGCTTAAAGGTTCGAAATTTTTAAAAGTTATGATGTCGCCAGCAAGAATCATCAAGTCAGCATCAGAATCTTTTGGCGGTTTGAAGTGAGTTCCAAATTCTAAATGTAGGTCGCTGTAAGTTATTATTTTCATGGCTGCGTGTTTATTGGTAGTGACTTTTGCAAAGTTAATTCATTGCAATCTAACTGTCAAAACGGTGAACGTAAAATGGAGAAACTCAAGACAAGAATTAATGAAAAATTTGAGAAAAATTTTGTCTAATTTTACTGATTCAAGTTCGCAAAAGGGAGTGCATCCTCGAGGAAAAAATCCAAATTTTGTTTTTGCTGTAATTTTATCTCGGTGAACATTGAGCTGGAGCGTCTTGGGGAATTCATACCGAGAGTTCGAATATCAGATGGTTGGTATTTAAAAAGTGGTTCGAACCCTTGTGGATGTAAGGTTGAGGCGGTTCACCCCCAACTTGCTAAATTTTCTCTAAGGTGCCGTGAAGGTTCTATTTCACTGCTGCAATCAAGTTCACCGAAAAGTTAGCAATTGTTTGAATGCTCGTTCATAACCTCACTTTTGCTAACCAAATTTAGGACGCTTGAAATTATCGATTTTTTGTAATCGATTCCGTAATTTTTTCTGCAAGTTCACGTATTAGCATTTTATCACCATGTTTTTTATCAAGCGTTTCTGATGCTGGTGATACCTTTTACCAACTTTCAATTCAGCAATGTTTCGTTCATAATCCAATCACTAAAATCTTTTGTTTTGATAAGATGAGATTTTTGTTTTGGAGTAATCAGATAGTAATTATAACCACTTTTAAAACCTTTGCTGAAAGCCAGTTTTAATTGGCCAGATTGCAACTCATCTTCAACTAAAAATTTTGGAACTAGAGCGATTCCAGATTGATTCTTCGCGGCATTAATCAGCATAAAGAAATGTTGGTAACCATCTTTAAAATCGATCTCAACTTTTTTTATCGAATTACTTTTAAAAAACTCATACCAACAATTTGGTCTTGAACCATGTAACAACAGATTATAATGCAATAATTCTTCCGCCTTTTTCAAAGTTGATTTAATTAAATTTGGCGAACAAACACATACCAATTCTTCTTTAATCAAGGTTTTAACTACAAAACTTTTCCAGCGATTTTTTTTGGCAAGTCGAAATGAGAAATCTAGGTCTTTGAGATTGTTGAATTCAGCATCAACATCTGCGATGAAAAGGTTAATTTTGTAACCAGAGTTTTGTTCTTTGAAATTTTTAAGTTTTGGTATCAACCAATTACTGCTTAGAGACGGTAAAACTTCTATATTAATTACTTCTTTGCTGCTTTTTTTTGCGAGTTTTACACTTGATTCTTCAATAATTTTTAACGCTAAATCAATCGATTTTAAATATTCTTTTGCTGGCTTTGTTAGTAAAATGCTTTGGTGTTTTCTCTTAAATAAATTAATTCCCAGATAATCTTCCAGCACAGCAATTTGACGACTTACAGCACCTTGCGTTACATTTAATTCAGTAGCGGCTTTAGTGAAACTTTCATGTTTTGCAGCAACTGCAAAAGCCTTGATCGAATTTAGAGGAGGAAGTTTTTTTGTCATAAATACGCATGAGTTTTTCTCATTTATAAATTAGTTTTATTAGTTTGTCAAAATTTGATGATGATATTCTAATCACCTAAAACAAAGGCAAATTACAAACAAACTTACTTATGAATAAAAACCAAAAAATTATCTTCGCGTTTTTTATGTCTTTAACCATGACTCTGATTATTTCTGGAGTCTTATCTTTTATGAATATTGGCTTCAAAATAGATTTTTTTTCAAGCTGGTTAAAATCTTTTTCAATTGTTTTTCCAATCGCCTTTCCTTCTGCAATTTTTGTAGCACCTTTAGCAAGAAAAATTACCGACAAAATTTGCAAATAATTATGAAATATAATCTTTATCAAGTTGACTCTTTTACAACAGAAAAATTTAGCGGTAATCCTGCGGGAGTGATAACCAACGCCGATGGTCTTAATGAAGCACAAATGCAAAAAATTGCCCGCGAATTAAATAATTCCGAAACGGCTTTTATTTTTTCAGCACAAAATTCTAATCATGATGTTCATGTGAGATTTTTCACACCAACTTGTGAGGTACCAATTTGTGGACACGCAACAATTGCTGCGCACTATGCCAGAGCGGTGGAACTTAATCTTAAAAATTGCGAAGTAGTTCAAAAAACTGGTGCTGGGATTTTGCCAGTAGAAATAATTAAAAAAGATGATGATTACCAAATTGTGATGACTCAGGGAAAATACAATACACATGGGGTTAAACAATTTTTACAAGATGAGATTTTACAGGCATTGGGAATTTCACAAAGTCAACGCGACAAAAAATGTTCAATCGAAATTGCTTCAACTGGTCATTCGAAAGTAATGATAGCAATTAAAACCAAGAAAATTCTCAATGCTTTATCTCCCGATTTGGCAAAACTTAAAGATATTAGTGAAAAAATTGGTTGTAATGGTTACTATGTTTTTACTCTTGACTCTGATAATCCAAAAATCTTGACACATGGCAGAATGTTTTCGCCAGCAATCGGTATCAATGAAGATCCTGTTACTGGTAATGCTAGCGGTCCTTTAGGCGCTTATTTAGTTGATCACAAAATAGTAAAACATGACGGAAATTATTTCTCTTTCACAGCACAGCAAGGTGAAGCAATGGCCAGAAAAGGAGTGGTTGAAGTGATGATTGAAATTAAAGATAACAAACCAGCAGCCGTGAGAATAAAAGGTAGTGCTGTGATTATTTTTAAGTCCGAAATAGAAATATAGTTTTCTCCAAATCTCCGTTTCACGTTCACCGAATTTTGATCAGCAATATCAAGCATCTTCAGAGATCGCTTACAAAAATTATCTCTTATTTTCTCCATTTTCTTAACCACAAACAGCAAATTTCTGAAAATTAAAAGCGATTAAAAAGTTAGTAAAAGGGAGTGTTTCCTGCTGCAAATAGTGCGAATTTTGTTTTTGCTACAATTTTTTTTCGGTGCACATCGTGCTAGAGCGGTGCGGATGATCCATACCGAGAGTTCGAATGCCAGATGGTTAGTATTTTAAAAAGTGGTCTGGAGCCTTATGGCTGTAAAGCTGAGGCAGTATGGCGGTGCGAGTGATACCTGTTGCAAACCAAATCTCCATTTTGGAGATATACGCCAATTAAGGCTTCAGAGCCAATTTCACGCATACCGAAAAGTTAGAGAAAAATCAAATGGTAGGCGGATGATATTGACTGCGAACTTTTTTAAGTAATTTTGCCGTGAGTTTGAATCTCGCAATTGGACATTTTTGTGGATGTCGAGCGGTGAATTTGCGACTTGTTTTTTGCGTAATTTACAAGTAGTTTGACGATAGATTTGCCGCTTTAATTATGGTGAATCTGACGCAATTAAAAACTTCAAACCCACAAGAAAAATATAAAAAAATCACCATCAAAAAATTACCCATCTCAATATTAAAATTAGATAACAGCGACTACATTTCTCTAACAGATATTGCTCGACATAAAAATCCTGATGAACCAAAGGATGTAGTAAAAAACTGGATGAGATCAAAAAACACCATCGAGTTTCTTGGGCTGTGGGAAAAAATTAATAATCAAAATTTTAAAGGGGTCGAATTCGACTCCTTATGGCAAGAAGCTGGGGCAAACGCTTTTGTTCTGTCGCCTAGCAAATGGATAGAAAATACTGATGCGATTGGGATTGTTTCCAAGACTGGTAAAACAGGTGGAACCTTTGCCCACAAAGATATTGCCTTTGAATTTGCTTCCTGGGTTTCTGCAGAATTTAAACTCTATCTAGTTAAAGAGTTTCAGCGGTTAAAAGAAGATGAGAATAATCGCCTCAAGTTAGAATGGAATTTGCAGCGCACTTTGGCGAAAATAAATTATCGCATTCACACTGATGCTATTAAAGAAAATCTAATTCCACAGATTATTTCCAAGCAACAAGTGTCCGCTATTTATGCCAATGAAGCTGATTTATTGAATGTTGCCTTGTTTGGAAAAACCGCTGCTGAATTCAAAAAAGAAAATTCTGATCTTGCAGGAAATTTGCGAGACAACGCAACGCTTGAGCAGCTGGTTGTGATGACGAATTTAGAAAGCATTAATTCGGTTTTGATTAGACAAAATTTATCGCAAGGCGAGAGATTGAAGCAGTTGAACGAGATTGCAATTTTACAGATGAGGTCTTTGTTAAGTAGTAATCAGTTAAAAAAATTGGCAAAAAATGACTAATAACTGCTGGATATGTGATAAACTAGCCACAACCTCTGAGCATAAAACTAAACGCACTGACCTAAAGTTGATGTCTCAAGGTATTAGCTTTAAAAAGGGCGATCGTTTAATTAAAACGCTAAATAATGGAAAAGAATTGTTGATCCAAGGATTGGATTCAAAAGAGCTAAAGTATAAAAAGAATTTATGTGAAAATTGTAATAGTGCCAAGAGTAAGCCTTGGGATAAATCTTATGAGAAGTTCATCGATTTCGCGTGCAAAAATCACAAAACAATCGCGCGAGATAGGAAGATAAGCTTAAAATTAGTTTATGGCGATAATGCTAAAGATGCTCAGATGGATTTATTTAAATACCTCGCGAAGGCTTTTGGATGTGCAATTAACGAAATAAATAAAGAGGTGCCGAGTGTTATTTTGATGTGATTAATGGAAAGAGTTTTGATGGAAGAAAATTTTTTATAAATATTTCTGTATGTGAAGAGCTTCTGAAAAAAAATCCAATGTTGAATGGTTTTGCTGCCTGTTCTGATTTGGAAAGCTTGGATGATAAAATTTCTGGTAAGTCAATCGGATATCGTTGGGCTCAAAATTTAGGATGGCTCGTAATATCTTATTCTTATAATCTGAAAAACATTGATGGTGGAATTCCTTGGAGTGGCAAAAGCAAAGTTATTAATTTCTCAAATTTTTCTATTTTAGAAATTTATTCTTGAGTGGATTTTATAAAAATCCGAATCGACCTATCTTTTGAGCGAAAATTCAGAATATGAGCTATTTTTCTCCAAATCTCCGTTTCACGTTCACCGAGTTTTGATCAGCAATATCAAAGTTTTGCACAATATCTAAAGAAAAATTCTCCGAATTTCTACGTTTTCCAAGAATTTCAACTGCACCTTCTCCATCAAAAGTTCGCAAATAGGGTCTCTTGCCTAGGAAGCGGTTTTCGGTTTTATTTTTATGAAATTTATTTTTGGTTAAGTTAGATCTGCAGTGGTCGGATGGGTTGCGGAGATGAGTTCGCAACGAAATGTGTAAATCTGAAAATCTCCAGAGCCTTGTGCCTCTAAGGCTCGATGGCTATGGCGGTTCACATGACCCCTTTTGCGAACCGCTCGCATTTTTTTAGAACCTTGATTTACATGGCTCCAAAGGGACTTTTCACATCAACCGAAAAGTTCGAAAGTGATTAAAGTGAACATGCGGGCGATACTTTTTGCGAACTAACTTTTAGGACGGTTGAAATTTGACTATCTTTGAGTTACTTTTACCTCAAATTTTTAAGAGCTAGAAAAATTAACTTATAAAAAACATGCCTAAATCATTCAATCCACGCCAGATGGCATTAGCTTTTCTCGATGGTGAAAATTTTTCCTCTGAGGATTATTTTGAAGGATGGGATTTTAATAATTCTGTAAGTGGAATATCAGCGGCAACTTTTGATGAAGATGGAAATTCCAGATTATTTCAGTGCTCAAGACTTGATTGTTTTAACAGAGATTCTTCTGAAATTGATGGTGATACGCTTTTCAATATAGCAAGCATGACCAAGATGATGACCGCAGCAACAATTTTGCGGATGATGGAAAGTGAAGATTTTGCATCATACTTTCCTGATAAATTACAAACAAAATTATCTCATTTTTATGACTTCATCGAAAGCCGTTATCCAGAAATGGATTATGTGAAGACGAGATTACGCGGTGAGAATGAAGAAATTACGCTGGAACATTTGCTAACTCACACTTCAGGAATTCCTGATATGAATGTTAAAAATATTACTCCTGATGAGTTGCGCCAATTTCGTTCTGAAGAAGGAATGGCAGATGGAAAATTTTTAGATCCAATAACCAGCCGAAAAGAGCCAGGAAAGTTTGAATATAGCGATATTGGCTATGAATTACTTGGAATGGTCATATCAGCAGTTGCGACTGAGCAATCTAGAAAAAATGATGGCGATATTGTTTCTTGTCAAAACATGATGAAGGAAATGGTGATTAATAAGCTTGGAATGACCAACACATTTACACCCGATCAAATTTCTCTTCAAAATGATCAGGCTGTTGTAACAGATTTTCCCGAAAGAAAAATTGCCCGTGGGTTTGTTTACAATGATGATGGTCTTTCTGAAACGCGTAATTTTCTTCGCTGCATTTCCTGCGCAGCTGTTTACTCAACACCAAGTGAAATGTGTAAATTTGTGAAAGCGCTTTTTAGCGATAAAACTTTTGCAAATGGTGGTTTATTTGAACAAGAATCAACAATCTCTCTGCACAATTCTGCACGAGTTGAACAGTTTGAGAATGGAGTTCATGTGCGCAATGCAGTAGGAGATTATTACTATGGAATCGGTTTTAAATTTATTGAAACTCCTGATGGCAATAAAATAAAATATCATACTGGTGCTACAATTGGATTTCCTGGTTGGAGTGGATGCAAAGATGGCAAAGCAGTTTCTTGTTTAATGAATTCTCAAGGTCTTACTCCAAATTTTTCAAAACCAATTCTTCAGATGGAAAAAGAGAAATTGGAAGCGGAAGGAACGCCTCCTTTAAGCTATGAGGAAGAGCATTTGCGTTTCTGTAAAATCAATGAGAGATTACTTAGAAGTTATAATAAAGAAACTTTGCTTGGAGCCTTAAATGATATAAAATCAGCAGCTGGTGATAAGGAAGTTTTGTTACGTGAATATTGTAAAGATCTGTATACAAACTCTTCTGTAGTTGATCAAGAAGCCACCAATCTTGCAGGTCAGTCACTTCAGATGGAAAGAAAATAATTCATAGTTTTTTATCCCAATAACTATGAATAAAAATCTTAGAGAAATTTAATTTGCACAAATAAATCTCCAAATCTCTATTTTACGTACACCGAACTTTGATCACTAATATCAAGCTCTACAAACTTCATCTGCAAAAAATTTCTCCGATTTTCTTTATTTTCTTCTATCTTTCAGAATCTCTCGGCAAATTTCTCCGCATAAAACTGATCAAAAAAGTTCGCAGGTTATATCAACCGATCAGGCAGGTGATTACGAAATTTTGCGGTAAATATGATTGAGTCCGCTAGAGCGGTGCGGATGATCCATACTGAGAGTTCGAACCTATCTGATTCAAAAAGTGGTTTAAGCCTTATTGCTGTAAAGCTTAGGCAGTATGGCGGATGGGTGAGATGGCGTTCGCTTCGCTCTCTTGCAATCCTTAAGATTTTTCTAAGCTCATTAAAATTCGCCAAGAAAAATTACTAAGATTGTCGAACTCATGAGTTCGAACTCAATCATTCTTTCCACCAATAAAAAAAGCCAGCATTAAGCTGGCTCTTTTTATTGGCGGAGCTGACGGGATTCGAACCGAACCTGTCTCCATTTCTGTAATTTTTTGTATCCAGCATTTACAAGGTTTCAGACACTTCAAGCTTAACCGAAAATTTAGAGAAATTTTTACTGGTATACTTGCAGCCAATATGTACCAAGCTTCACCACTTTTTGCCGTAAGTTCGAACTTCTTGCTTCTAACAATTGGACATAATCGGACATTTTTGCGGATATTTCAAAAGTTTTATTGACTTAAGGCAATTAATCTCACATAATATCACACTATATCACATAGCTAATTGAGGCAATAATGAAGATGTCATAGTACAAAACATTACAAAAACAGTGATTTTACTACTATGACACAATCAAAATTACAAAAATGGATTTAAGAAAATTTAGACTAAACACAAGATTAGAACTTAAAGCTAATGTCGTTGAAGAAGTTTATTCGACAATTTCCAAAATTGATGCGGTAAAAAATAGTTTTACACTTACTGATAAATTCCTGCCACAAGCCATTGAGCGCTTAACCAGCTCGGTAATCGTTACTTCCACCGGCGCATCTAATCGTATTGAAGGAAATAAATTATCGGATGCGCAAGTTGAGAAACTTTATAAAAATCTGCGCATTAAAAAATTTAAAACCAGAGATGAGCAAGAAGTTGCCGGCTATTTGGAATGTCTTGAAGCCGTGTTTGAAAATTATGACGATATCAAAATTACCGAATCTTGGATTCTTGGTCTGCATGATCAAATGCTGCAATATAGCGAAAAAGATTCACGTCACAAAGGACAATATAAATTTGGCTCAAATCGCGTAGAAGCTAAAGATAAAAAAGGAAATCTGGTTGGCGTAATCTTTGATCCAACTCCACCGCATTTAGTCAAAAAAGAAATGCAGGAGCTAATAACTTGGTTCACTGAATCCCTGAAAGAACAAAAAAAACATCCGCTAATTCTCATCGCTAATTTCATTTTTGAATATTTGGCAATTCACCCATTTCAAGATGGTAATGGCAGAACCAGCAGGCTTCTAACCAATCTCCTTTTACTTAAATTTGGCTACAATTTTACCACTATTGTATCTCATGAAAAGCTGATCGAAGGAAGTAAGGCGGATTATTATTTAGCGCTAAATAAAACCCAAAGAACCTGGAAAAGTGAAAAGGAAGATATTTCTGAGTGGCTGATATTTTTCTTAAAAATTGTGAATTCCCAGGCGGTTGGAGCTTTAAAAATTCTTCAAGGTGAAACCATCGAATATCTTCTTTCTGAAAAACAATTGGTTCTTTGGCAATGGGCGCAAACTTTGCCAAGCAAAGAATTTAGCCGAAAAGATGCGATTGAAGCAACGGGATTTCCAGCAAGGACTGTTGAATCGATAATTAAAAAATTGTTCGAAATGAAGAAATTAACCAGAGTTGGCCAAGGCAGGAGTGTGAGGTATAAGCTTAACAATAATTGAGCGTAATAATGATAAAGCAGGAAGAATATTTCTCGGAAAAATCTCTTGCTAAAAAATGGAATATTTCTTTCCGCACCTTGCAGAGATGGCGTGGTAAGAGATACGGTCCGGACTATATTAAGATTGGCTGGCGCGTTCGTTATTCGCCGGAAAGTGTCAGGAAGTTTGAAGAGGAGAATACTAGAATTTTATCTTAAGTGTGAGCTGAGTTTGCACTAAGATTTTTTGACATTTGGAGATTAGAATAAGTTTGGCATAAGTTGTTTATTTATGTCAAATCATCTAACCTTTAAGCATATAAACAATTAAGATTTAAATGATGAAAAAATCGCTTAAACATCTACCACAAATCAAACAAGATGAATTGCAAAAAATCGTTTCTGCAATTCAAAAAAGTTGCAAGGATGTTGAAAAAATTATCTTGTTTGGCTCGTACGCACGCGGTGATTACAAAGAGAAAAAAGATTTAAAGCCTCAGCAAAAAACCGGACATATTTCTGACTATGATGTTTTGGTTGTGACGGAAAAGAAAAAAACCACCGATGAATTTGTATCTTGGAATGGAGCAGGAAAATTAAAATTAAGCGCACCAGTTAGAGTTATAGCCCATGATATTCAAAGCCTAAATATAAGCCTTGCGGAAGGACAATATCTTTTTACCGATATCAAAAAAGAAGGCATAACTCTTTACGATTCTAAAAAATATAAACTTGCCAACAAAAGAAAATTAAAACCAGAGGAGCAACAAAGGATTGCCGGCGATTATTTTGAACATTGGATTTCTGAAGCAAAATATTTTTTTGAACACTACGAAATTAGCTTAAGCAAATCATCAGAAAGCGTTAAACGACTGAGCCAAGCAGCATTCTTTTTACACCAAGCCGCAGAACATTCTTATAAAACCATTTTATTGGTTTTTACAAACTATAATCCGCAGGAGCATTATCTTGGAATATTGGGTCGCATGACCGCTAAATATCATTCTGAGTTGGCAAATCTTTTTCCAAAAAAAACTCAAAAAGAAAAAGATCGATTCAAGCTTTTGGAGTACGCTTATATTGGCGGAAGATATGATCTAAACTATCGTATTTCTAAAGACGATTTAGAGATTTTGGCAAAATCTGTGAAAAAGATTTTAAAAATAACCCAAGAAGTTTGCGAGAGAAAAATACGAGATTTAACCGAATAAAAACTTCAAATAAGAGCTATATGAGAATTGCATTTTTAAAAATTAATAATTTTCGAGGTATTCGCAAAGCAGAGTTATTGCTGTCTAAAAATGCCGTGTTGGTGGGAGATGGAAATGTAGGAAAATCTACAATTTTTGAAGCAATTGATTTAGTTATGGGTCCAGAGCGGCTTTTTAAAAAACCAGTTGTTGATGAGCATGATTTTTATGCCGGACAATATCACAGTAAAACTGGAGATGGAATTGAGATTAGAATTGAGATTGTTGTCATTGATTTATCTGAAGAACAAAAAAGGCGCTTTGTTAACCATATTGAATGGTGGGATCATAAATCATCATCTTTGATTGAAGATCCAACCGCTGAAGATACTAACAATGAAAATGTTACACCCGCTTTGCGCGTAGGTTTTTCAGGTTCCTATGATTACGAAGAAGATGATTTTGTCGGTAGCACATTCTTTCTTTCCCCAAAGCGTGATGATAATAATACAAATTTCTTTACCGCCGCAGATAAGAGAGTGTGTGGCTTTCTTTATTTACGTACAATGAGAACTGGTGCTAGAGCTTTAAGTCTTGAGCGCGGTTCTTTATTAGATATAATTTTACGGCTCAAAGAAAAGCGTCCACAGATGTGGGAAGATGTTCTAAAGGAATTGCGAAAATTACCAGTTGCTGAAAGTGAGGAATTAGGAATTTCTAAAATTCTTTCTACTGTGCAAGAAGCCGTGCGCTCCTTTGTGCCAATTGATTGCGGGGATAAGCCGCATATAAGAGTATCGGATTTAACCCGAGAACATCTTCGCAAATCATTGACTGTGTTTATGGGAACTGGTGCAAAAACGGATGACGGATTTGAATACTCCGCACCATTTCAACACCAAGGAACCGGAACAATAAACACTCTTGTACTAGCTTTATTATCATTGATTGCCGCAGAAAAACAGAATGTAATTTTTGCTATGGAAGAGCCGGAAATTTCTATTCCACCTCATACACAAAAGAGAATTATTAACAGTATCAGGGATAAGTCTTCACAGGCTCTTTTTAGTTCTCACTCCCCATATGTTTTAGAAGAATTTCATCCTTCCCAAATTATAGTTTTAAAGCGTGAAGATGGTGTGCTTTCAGGAGTTTCAGCGGAATATCCTTCCTTGATAAAACCAAAAGCTTACAAAGATACGCTGCGTAAAAGATGTGAAGCCCTTTTGGCAAGAAGGGTGCTAATAACCGAAGGAAAAACAGAGTATTCTGCTTTTTATGCCGCTGCCCGTCGCTTAAATGAACTTCATCCAGAGCAATTTAGTTCCCTTGAAGCTCTTGGTATTGCTGTTATCGATGCAGAGACAGAAACACAAATAGCTCCGATTGGAGAATATTTTAAGAAACTTAATAAGGTCGTTTTTGCTATTTTTGACAAGCAGAGTCCGGAAGAAAAATCTAAGATTGCCACCTCCGTTTTACATCCATTTGAGTCATCAGAAAAAGGATTTGAGAACTTAATTGTTAACGGATCGAAAGAGTCAGCACTGAAGCGCTTTGCAAAACAGATCGTAGATGAAGGTTCTTGGCCCGTTCATTTAGCGCAAGAAAAGCCAAATGGCCAAACATCATTGGAAAATTTGCGTACTGGATTAGCGAAATACTTTAAGCATAAAAAAGGAGATGGAGCTGCTGCTGAATTTTTATTTCAGTGCAGCAAAGATGAAATGCCAACATTTGTTTTAACTACTCTAGGAGCAATTCAGAAAGTTATAATTGGTGAGAGCAAAGGCGATGATTCAATTGAAGATATTTTTTAATTTAGTCTATAATGAACCTAAATAATCTTGATGAGCAGAGAAAAAAACTTCTTGTTACAGATGGTCATATCTTGGTATTGGGCGGTCCAGGATCGGGTAAAACCACAATATCGTTACTAAAGGCTGAAAGAGAAATAAAGGAAGATTTATTAAAATCTGATCAAAAGATTCTTTTCATGAGTTTTGCTCGCGCGACTGTTAATCGGGTTATTGATCATGCAAAGTTTATATCTCGTACCCAGCGGCAACACATAGAAATCAATACTTATCATGGGTTTATTTGGAATTTATTATGTAGTCACGGTCATCTACTAACTGGCAACAAACAACTACAGATTTTTCTCCCTCCGGAAGCTGCATCTCACTTTGCAGAAATTACAGAAGAAAAAGAATTATCTTTGGCAAAACGAAAAGTTTTTGAAGATAATGGAAAAGTACATTTTGATTTATTCGCAGAACTGGCTACCGAGCTCCTGACTAGGAGTCAAACGCTCCTCAAAATAATTAGCAGTAAATATCCGACTATCATAGTGGATGAGTTTCAGGATACTAATTCTGAAGAATGGGATTTTATTAAATTATTAGGCACAGGAAGTAGAATAATTGCATTAGCTGATGCCGAACAAAGAATTTATGAATTTCGAGGTGCTAGTCCAGAAAGAATCGGGGAATTTATCGCGTTATATAAACCAGAAAAATTTGATTTTGGCACGGAGAATAATCGCAGTAATGGCACAGACATAGTTACTTTTGGAAATGATTTACTATCTCAATCAAACAAGGGAAAGACCTACAAAGATGTTAAAGTTGTTAAATATAATCCCTTTTATGGTGGGCCAGGAGGAAAGCATTATGCACTAAAAGCAAAAATATTTGAGCGTTGTAAAAATCTAAGAAAAGTAAATGATCATGATTGGTCACTTGTCGCCTTAATGCCCTCAAAAAAATTAATGTTAAGTGTATCTAATTACCTATTAAGTGAAAGCGATAATCTTGCTCCAGTAAGCCATGATATTGCATTTGATACCGAAGGTCCATCTCTTGCCGCCTCTCTAATTGCAGGGTTATTAGAATTTGAACTAGAGCAAAGTATCGTAAAGTTGCGACTGCTGAATGATTTACATGCACATATAAGAGGAAGAAAAGGAGATAAGATTACGGCGTTAGATTTACAATTTTCAAAAACCTTAAAGGCTTTTTTGGAATCAGGAAAGATAAGCGGACGTAACAAGAAACTTGCTCTGGTCTTAGGTGAGTGCGAAAGAATTTTAAGTATCCGCCTTACCATGATATTAACCGGCGATCCAGCACTTGATTGGCTCAAAATAAGAGAGCTACTATTACAGTCAGAATCAGATATAATCAGTCAAATTGGAGAAGATGCCAAGTATTTAAGATTTTTTCATAAAGGTGCAATGTTGCGCTCCAGCTTAAATGAAATTTGGAAGGCTAGTGGAAGTTATAAAGGCGCGATATTGGCAGTTAGAAATGCATTGATACAAGAGCATTTTTCCTTATCTTCAAAGGATTGGAGAGGTATTCACCTCATGACAATTCATAAATCAAAAGGCAAAGAGTTTGATGAGGTAATAATATATGATGGAATGTACAGCAAATTAGCACGATCAAATTCTAAACAAAATGAATTGGCTCAGTCTCTTCTTGCTCTGAGAGTTGCTGTAACAAGGGCTAAAAAAAGAGTTACGTTACTAACACCAAAACAAGATTCGTGTCAATTTTTGATATAACTTTTTATTTCTTTAGGTGTCTAATTTTGAAGTTTCTAAAATAAATTAATTGATTGGAAATCTCGGTTCTTGCATTTTCCTCTATTTTCTACTAATTTCATTTTGTTTCAGTTTTTAATAACTTTTTTATAATGAAAAGAGTTGATTTATGTTGTTCGGAAAGGATTCATAAAAACTGATTTTTGTATACAAATAATGTGTAAAAACACCCATTGAGCAATGGAACAAAATAATTTTTGTGCAGCGCATTAAACAATTTACAACTTACTCAAATATATAAACGGAAAAGCTCGTGAGTATAAATAATGAAATAATGAAGGTTAGAGATTTAGCCAAATATCTCAAAATTGCAGAAAAAACCGCTTATCGTTTTGCTTTAGAAGGGAAAGTTCCTGGTTTCAAAATAGGTAGTTCTTGGCGATTTCGTAAAAGTGAGATTGATCAATGGACAAAAGACAAAAGTTATAAATATCAAAAATGACAAAAATTAGCAAAACTAGAAAAAAACCAGCCGTAAAAGTTGTAAAGCTCAAAGCTGTAAAAGTTGCGAAACTCAAAAAGAATAAAAAAATAGATATTAAACCTAAGGTAATCTCTCTTTTTTCTGGTTGTGGAGGTCTTGATCTAGGATTTCATCGCGCAGGATATGATATAGTTTATGCAAATGACATCTCTCCTTCTGTCAAAGAAACTTATGAGTACAATTTGGGATCAATAGACATCAATGATATTTGCGAAGTTAATAAAAAGAAATTACCTAATTGTGATGTAATACTTGCTGGGGTTCCGTGTCAGCCATTTTCTAATGCTGGAAATCGAGGCTCCATGGCAGATAAGAGAGGCTCTTTATTTGAAGAAGTAATCAAGATTGTAGATCTAAAAAAACCAAAAGTTGTGTTACTTGAGAATGTACGAGGTTTTTTATCATCAAAAGATAATAAAGGCATACCAATGCCTAAAAGAATTGAAAACGAATTAGATAAGCATGGTTATAAGCTTTTTTATCAGCTTGTTAATGCATCAGATTACGGAGTTCCTCAAAATCGTCATCGCGTAATTATGATTGGGGTGAGAAAAGATTTAAAAAGAGAATTTTTGTTTCCAAAGCCAATAAAAGACAAGAGCAGTTTAACTATTTCAAATATTGTTAACAAACCAAAGCCAAAAGGTGAAAAAGAAGAGGTTTGGAATTTATCTCCTCAATCTTTAAGCATTATTAATCATATTCCTGAAGGCGGGTCATGGAAAAATGTTCCATACGAAGTATTACCATTAAGATTAAAAAAAATTAGAGATGAGATCAAAAAATATAGATCACCTAATTTTTATAGAAGATTTTCTAGAAAAGAAATCATGGGCACTGTAACTGCAGCCTCTACTCCAGAAAATTCTGGGATTCTTCATCCTCTTGAAAACAGACGTTACTCAGTTAGAGAAATTGCTAGGTTCCAATCTTTCCCCGATGATTTCAAATTTATTGGGAATTCGGTATCTCAAAAATACAAGATGATAGGAAATGCTGTGCCGGTAAATTTAGCATTTCATATAGCGCAAAAAATTATGGAGGATGTCTTTGGTAAGAAAAATTAATACTGACAAAGCATACCTTCTTGGCCTCTTAGTTGGTGGTGGAATAATCCACGGAGAATCACTTCAGATTATCTTGCCTTATAAGAAATGGGGTAGTTTAAGTATTAACCCAACTCGCGCTGGCGGTATTGCAGAAGACATATTAGCTAGATTGAATCCTATGTGGATGGCTCACTATAGTATGAATGTGTCTTACAAAGTAGGAACGGATTGGAAAATCATCTCCAATAAAATATCTCCAGATCTTAAGGCTGACCTTCTTGCGTTTGGGCTTCCTGAGCAAGGAGAGTTAAGATATACTTCTAGATTAAGCACCCTTATTCCACTTCTCACTACTATTGAGCATAAGAAAAACTTTATTACAGGACTTGTTGATACAATAGGTAGTTTAGCGGCCTCGCATAGACGTTTTATATCCGATTTTCAAATTATCTCATTCGAGTTTAAAGGTAGTAACTTTGATTTGGTAAGCGATGTAGTAAAGCTTATGATAAATATTGGATGCATTCCGGATCAAGTATTATGGAATCATCCAAACCAACATAGTGGGGTTTGTAGATATTATAAGAGCTGGAAAAAAGGTTTTAAAATTAGGGTTGCGCTAGATGACTACATGCTCAGAGGAAGCTTTGTCTTTAAAAGTAAGAAGTTATCAGCCGAAGAAAATAAAGATTTACAGAAATCTGGAACAAACACTGTAGATGGAAAGCCGATAAAAATATCTGGCCGAGTTACTCTACATGTTGATGAAAATAATTCTTGGCTCCCAAAGAGTGTTCGGGGAGGACACTTTATTCATAATTTACATTTTTATGAAGTTCTGGGAATGCAAGTTCCTGCTAATTTTAGTATGAAAAAATATATTGATAATTTTGCAGATTATTTTTGTCCCTTTACCTGCTTAACTAAAGGCTCCATATTGGAGATAGAAGAGATTATTAAAAAAGAAGATTATCTAAGTCAGTCACGTTATACCGAGCGTGTGATAGATATCGATTTTCTTATTAAGGCATATGAAGAAAATACTGCCTCTATGTTGTTTGGAAAAAGCAAAGAAGATGGTTTTCCGATAACTTATATTTTACAAGGAGTCGCTTATATATTAGCAGCCTCAACCGGAGAGGGTATTAAAGGTAAGCGTGTTCTGGGCAAGTACATGGACCTAATCAGAAAATATAGAAAAGAACGAGTAAAAATAAAAATCCCAAAAAGAGGTACTTGCTTACAGGTATTTAATGATAAGCACTCTGCGTTGATAGGATATGTAAACACTCAGTTTAATAAGACCTTAATTGAAAAAAGAGTGGGATCGAAAGTTTTTATACGAGAACCAAAATTTGAAGAATGTATTGAGCTATGAAAAGAAAGGAAGTCGATTATTATAATGAAATAGCCGTGGAACTCGTTAGACAATTTGAAAGCAATTTGTCGAGTAATGAGTATTCTGTGAAGCCTATTATAGGAGAGATAAGTTCTGGATTGAGAACTCTTATAGCAAATGGATATTCAGTGGGAGATTCATTAGAAAAATATTCTAAATCTGTTCACAGACTGCATCTCGATATAGCCATTTTGGTAGAAAATAAAAAAACAGGAAAATTTGAAGTAATTGTTTTTGAGGTTAAAAAAGTAAATAATTTAGGGCTAAGTGAGTTATCTCAATTGATAGGATATTGCTTGGTATCAAAGGCAAAATTTGGGGTGCTGATAAATGTAGATAGAGCTGTTAGTCGAGAATTTTCTATTATTCTTGATGGAGATAAAGATTTAACAGAGATAGTTAGAATCATAGATGACAAAAAAGTAGAGCATCGATTTGCAGTAATGGTTTGGAATAGCTCAACATTACGAATAGAATATACAAATTCTGGAGCGATTAAATCAATTCCAGACCTGGTAAAAGTAGTTGAAGAAAGTTTGAGATAAGCTTTTTTATGAAAAGAATGCTTAATATTTATGTGTAATGAAAAACAAGAATCAAACCATCAGAAAAATTGTAAGTTTTCTTAATAACGCCGAGGAAGATGGTGGGTTTTGGTTGCCGAATATCCAACGCCCGTTTGTATGGAGCGAAGATCAGATTTGTCGATTATTTGATTCAATTATGCGAGAATATCCAATTAGCACTTTGTTAATATGGAAAACTACAAGCGGAATACGCAGGCGTAAATTTATTGATAACTGGAAAAGTTCGTTATCTCTCAGTGATTTTTACGAATTAGAAGATAAGAAAAAAAAGAATCTGGTTCTTGATGGTCAGCAGCGTTTGCAAAGTTTATTCATTGGTTTGCGTGGTAGCTACGAAGGTAATGAATTATATTTTGATGTTCTTAGTGGTGAGTGTCTTTCGCCTGATGATATAAAATATAAATTTAATTTTCTTAATTCGAAGGATGTAAGTTTTCCATGGATTAAATTTAAAGATTTAGTTTTTACCACAGCACGCACTAAGCGTGAAGAGTTAGACAGAATCAGAAAATATGCCAATCGATCCTTAAGTCTCGAAGAAGAAAATAAAATTGAAGATCACCTCGATTTGATTGGTCGTAATTTTAACTCGAATGAAGTAGTTAGTTATCAAGAGCTCGACAGTATAGATAATCCAAATTTATATACCGAAGATGATGTTGTTGAAGTTTTTATTCGAGCAAATTCCGGTGGAACTAGATTAAGTAAGTCTGATTTATTATTTTCGTTACTCGGTGCAAGCTGGGAAGGTGCAGATCAACAAATGGAAGATTTGCTGGAGGATCTAAATAAACATGGTTTTGCTTTTAATCGTGATTTCGTTCTAAAAACCTGTTTAGTATTGCTGGATCAAGGAGCGCGCTACGAGGTTTCAAAATTCCGTAAAACAGGTATTCGCGAAGATATCAAAATAAAATGGGAGGATATTTCTGATTCCATTCGAGATGTAGTAGATTTTATTCGCAGCAAAACATACATACAATGCGATAAGGCTCTTCCATCTTATTTAGCCTTAATTCCATTAATTTATATACGCTATCACTTTGCAGAAGGTTGGAAAAGAGCAGTTAAAATTGATGATTATTTGCTACGCAGTTTGTTGGTTGGTGCTTTTAGTGGTCAGTCGGATAATTTGATAGATGTTCTGGTAAAAAAATTTAAAGAATTAAAAGAGTTTAATTTGGAAGAAGCTTTTGCTGTGATCAGGTCTCAAGGTCGTAGCTTAGAACTTACAGAAGACAGGTTTTGGCAAATGGGTTATGGTTCAAAAACCATTCATTTATTGCTTAATATTTGGTACTCGACTTTTTCTTATGTGCCAGCATATGACAATAATCTGCCACAAGTAGATCACATATTTCCAAGAAGCAGACTTAAGCAAATCAAAATTCTTAATCAAGATACGGGCTATCAGAATGCAAAATATAAAGATGATATTTGTGATCAGCTCGCCAACTGTATGTTATTAACCAGAGAAGAAAATGGTCCTGGTGGTAAGAGTGACATTACCCCATCGCAATGGTTTGCTGACAAGCCTCCTGAATATCTTAAACTTCATCTAGTTCCAGAAAATCCTGAACTTTGGGAAATGGATCGCTATGAAGACTTTATTGAAGCTCGTAAGAATTTGATTCGAGATCGTTTTAAATCTTTCTTGTTTGGTAGAATTTAGCATCTCGAACTTGAACATGCTGCGGCGTTGCCACAAACTTTAAGTTTTTTGGGTCAAACTCAAAAATTAAGTTTTATAAATTAGCTTTTTATTTAGTGCAGTGCTTCTCAAGTTCCTGATTAAAATTATCGATTTGGCGAAAAGTTTCTTCGCTCATTTCATCAAATTCTTTTTGAGTAATTGTGATGGGATTTGCCCACAAACAGAAACTATTCGCGGATGTATTTTTGCATCCGCTTGCGAACAGCAGAAATATCATCATTGCGGCGATTTGCCTGCCTGTTTTTTGATTCAACTGCATCATTAAAATTTTCTTCGAGCTGTTTTGTTTGCTGTGATTTTTTACCAAAGAAATTTCCGATGGTAAAAATAGCGATTATAGTGCCGGCGATTGCTGCCAGTATGGCCAACATGTTTTGGATCATTTTTTGCCTCGTCTTAAAAGTTCGAGTAAGCCTGAGCCAATCAGGGCCGCGCCAACATAAATCAGGCTTTCCGCAGAGCTATCGAGCTTGTCAAAAGGCGTTGCTGTGATGTGGCGTAATCCGTAGAGAAACAAAATCAGTTTCATCAGCGAGCCGGTTAGCAAACAAAAAGCGCCGGCTAATCTTTTTGACGATTTATTGCCGTTAAAATCTTCTAAAAATTTGCAGGTCATAATTAACCGGTGATTAGTTCAAAATGAGGTAAGTCATATAGGCTTTGGTCTTTCAGATCGTTATCAGAATCCCAATCTCCGCCCCAGCGAATTTTAATGCCCAACATATTGGCAATGCCCTGAACGCGTCCGGCAAAATGGTAGAAACGGTTTTTGTCATTCCAGTCAACCGGCCATGGTGCGACATCGACAGCAAGTGATGGTGAGTGATTATGATTTCCACCGGATTTAATTTTTGATTTGCCGGCATTAAATGCTTTTAACTGATCTTCGTCTGACCTGTGTCCTTCAAGGATTGTGCAGTCATAATGTTTGATCACCTCGTTAAAAAGTTTCTGCAAATCAGGATGGCAGGTAGATAATTTTTTGAGTGATTCTTTTCCGAATTGAGGCATGGATTTTTTTATTTGAGATTGATGTGATTGCCCAAGAGCGAAATAAATCCAGCAGTAAGAATGGTTACAAAGCCGATAACGATGCACTTAACCAAAATTCTGAAGGTGTCCTTCTTCGCCATGCGAAACGCCTTTAATAGCTCTCGTAAATCACGAATATCGGTTGGCGCATTTTCATCATGAAGACCAAGTTCAGTTAAGGCTTGTTTGGCACCTTCCTTGGAAGCTTGCTCAAGCAGCAATTCCAATTCACATTTGGTGATAATGAATTCTCCCTCGTCAGATTTTTTTATTTTACTCCACATCGGATAATTTGATGATTGCGGTTACTTGCGTCACAAAGCCTTGGTCACTTAAGGAGTGATTCACGCTTGTGATGATCCAGTTTTTGTTTTTGAGATATTTTATGTCGGTGAAAGTGATCTTGTTTTCAGCGCTGAGTTTTGGATTTCCTTCGGTAGAAAAATTTAAGTTTTCTGCGCCGCGTTTAAATTCAGCGAGCTTGGCTTTTGCTGCTTCTAAAGCTCTATCGGCACTAACGAATTTATAACGCATTGTGTAGGCCGGATCACCGGTTCCGACAAAAACATCAACTTCTTTTCCGGTGGCAAAATTATGCCATTTGGCAATTACTTTGCCGAATTTTTCCATGTCGGAAACTCGCAATTTCCAATCAGTTATTTGCGTTGAAGAAAGTTTTACTGTTGGCAGTTCTTTACCATTTTCTGAAACGCTTATTCCTCTTCTGAAAAATAATAATCTTCCCAAAGACAGCTTTGCAAAAGCACCATAGCTTTGTGCCAGAGTGTTAAGAAAAGAGATGTCGCTTTCATCAGTTTGATCTAAATGCGAGATGTAGATTTGTTTGAAATACTCATCTATCGCAGCTTTGAAGCCGTTGTTGTTGGCAATTGCCGTGATGATTCCAACCAGCGTGTAACCATGCCATGATTTGCTTTTTGGTGCTTTGATTTTTTTGGTTAAATTTTTATCAAGTGTGTTGCTTGCTTTGCCGGTGATTCGCATCTGCAAAGGCGGTGATGAAACTTCAACATCATCCACAATGTAGCTTCCCATCTTCGTCAGAGGCTTGTCTTCATAGCCCAGAGAAACTTCAAGCACAGCACCGCGCGGCGGAATTTCTAATTTCTCATCGCGGTTGTCCAAAAGAATTTCGCAAGTGTCAGAAACAAGACCGGTTTCGTCAGTGATGTTTATTGATACCAATCTTTCTGCGATTAACGCTGTGACATCTTTTTTATCGGCAGTAATTTTGAATGCGGGATTCACGACCAAAGTTTAACGCTTTCTGTTTCTTCTGTTAAAGTTAAATCCGGTAAAATAATTTTTACGCCGGCTTCAAAAATACTGCCAAGTTCTGCCAGGTGACGATTGGCTTCTAAAACTTTTTCAACTACTCCCGAAGTGCTTCCATAATACTTCCAGCAAATTGCATCGAGCACATCACCATCTTTTGTGACATAAGTAATCATATCGCTTTAACGATGTTTTGAATAATGCCTTTAACTCCTGGTTTTGCATCTTCGCCATAACGCTTAAGGCTGATCGAAAATTCAATTTTTAGCGGCGCGCCATCTTTCATAAAAACACTTTGGCTTTCAGAAATTTTAATGATGCACCATTTGCCAAAGGC
>CAYVKI010000012.1:0-27371 GCA_964452075.1 uncultured Rhizobium sp. | reverse complement strand
AAACCGATGTTTCTTTTGTAATTCAGCGTTTGCTTGAAGAAGATGGCAAATTCGCGCTTTTAGAAGAGAATGAAATTATTACGCCGAGCAAGAATTTTCGCCTATTTGCAACATCCAACACTTTGGGAGCGGGTGATGATTTGGGAATTTATCATGGCACAAATTTAATTAATCAGGCGCAAATGGATCGCTGGAACATTGTGGCGGCTTTGAATTATCTTGATGAAGCGCAAGAGCTGGCAATTTTGCAAAAGAAATTGCCTTTTTTAAATTCGAAACTTCATCAACAAACCGCAAAAATGATGGTGAAGTTTGCCAATCTTACTCGCGAAGCTTTTAAAAATGGTGATATTTCAAACTTAATTTCTCTGCGCACTTTAATTTCTTGGGGCAGAAATATCGAAATTTTTGGCTCGGTGAAAACAGCGTTTGTTTTGAGTTTTGCCAATAAAATTATTGATGATGAAAAGTTGGTGGTTGCAGAGTTTTATCAAAGGGTTTTCGGTGAAGAAATTTAACGATCTGAAGCAAAATATTGTTCAAAGTTTTGAGGTTAATAGAAAAAACCTATTACAACTCATAGTCTTGCGCCTAATCGCAATAGTGGGGCAGGTTTTAACAATTCTATTCGTTCAACATTGGCTGCATATTTCATTGCCAGCGTCAGAAATGTTTCTGGTGATTGCGGCTTTAATTGCGGTTAATTTTGTCAGTTTTTATCGCTACAAATTTCAAAAAAACATCAGCGACAAAAGTTTGTTTTTAGAATTGCTTTTTGACGTCGCCGCACTTGCTGCGCAAATTTATTTTAGCGGCGGAATTTCAAATCCATTCATTTCTTTATTTTTGCTTCAAGTGATAATTGCGGCAATTTTGCTAAGAGCTTTTTACGCTTGGATGCTTGCTGTAGCTACAATTTCCTGCTACATTTTTCTTAGTTTTTATTATCGCGAATTGTGCGCTTTTCATCATCATGGCGAAGGTGATTTTTTGAATATGCATTTACACGGAATGCTAATTAGCTACATAATTGCCGCAATTTTGCTGTTGGTTTTTGTCACTAAAATTAGAAAAAATTTAAAAGAAGGTGATGAAAAAATTAATGTTTTACAACGCCAAGCTTTGGAAAAAGAGCGCATTGTGAGAATGGGTCTTTTAGCCACTGGCGCGGCTCACGAGCTTGGAACTCCGCTTTCAACAGTTTTGGTTATTCTTAATGATTGGCAAAAAATGTCGCTTGAAAAAAACATGTTAGAAGATGTCGCTTTAATTGAATCGCAAATTATTCGCTGCCAAAAAATTATTTCAGAAATTCTCACTTCGTCCGGAAAAGAAAGGCTTGAAAATGCCAAGTTAGTTAAAGTTAAAAAGGCCTTAGAAGATTTATTAGATGAATGGAAAAACTCGCGTAAGCCGCAGAATTTGATTTATAATTTTGAAGGCGAATCTGAAGAATTTATTTTGTTGGACAGCTCGCTTTCGCAAGCTCTTTTTAACATTTTTGACAATGCGTTAGAGGCGTCAGAAAATTTTGTTTTAGTTAAGGTTTCTTCTTTGAAAAAGAATTTAATCATTGAAGTTGAAGATCGTGGCGAAGGTTTTGATCCTGAAATTTTAAAAGAACTTGGCAGCCCAAATCTTAGCAAAAAAAATAGCAGCGGATTGGGATTATTTTTGGCAATTAATGTTTTAAATCGCCTCAATGGCAAACTCGAAATCAAGAATTTGGAGATTGGTTCTCGAGTTATAATTACGATTCCAAACTAAAAATTTTTTTCTTTGTCACCACGTCTTCAAGACGGGGTCTATACCAAACTACAAATCTTTACTCTCAAATTGTCACGGCGTCTTCACGACGGGGTCTAAAAAAATCCCGCTAGACCCCGTCATGAAGACGGGGTGACAAAGAAAAAGAGTGGGAGTAAAGATTTGTAGTTTGGTATAGACCACGTCGTGAAGACGCCGTGACAATCTGAACTTCACTTACGTAAATCATGAATGAATATAAAGCGATTTTAATTGCCGAAGATGACGAATTATTGGCGGGAAGCTTAGAAAGATCTTTCGCAAGAAGAGGTTTTAACGCCGCGTCTGCGCACAATGTTAAAGATGCCAAATCTTTATTAAAAAATTTTCACCCAACTCACGCTGTTGTTGATCTTAAAATGTCTGGCGAGTCTGGCTTGGAGGTGGTAAAACATCTTCACGAATTTGACGCTGCCATCAAAATTGTTATGCTTACGGGATATGCTAGCATTGCTACCACAATTGAAGCGATAAAATCAGGAGCTTGTTATTATTTAGCGAAACCCGCAAATGCCGACATGATAATGGCGGCTTTCGAAGGAGAAAATTTGTTGGGAAATAACTCAAACCAAACCAAAAAAACCTCAATAAAAAACATCGAATGGGAACAAATTCACCAAGTTTTAATTGATGTTAATTTCAACATCTCAAAAGCCGCAAGAATGCTGGGAATGCACAGAAGAACTTTGGCAAGAAAGTTAGAGAAGAGGCGGGTTTTTTAGTGTGGTATAGCCTCTTCAGATTATGGTGGCGGAAATAGATAGTAGTTGTTTGTAAAAACTCATTTCAAGTAATAGATCTAATAAGATATTATCACAACTCCTGAGCCCCCACTTCCTGCAAGTTTACCTGGGTATGGGTTGCCATTAGAATCGTTGATTTGAGAAGCGCAACCACCTCCACCTCCACTGCCATATCCATTTTGACCACTTGTTGCATTGGTTGCAGACGTAAACACACCGTTAGTAGAACCTGCAGCAGCATTTAAAGTGGCTCCATTTCCCCCAGCTCCAATTAAGCCAGAAGATCCTCCATAGCCTATTACTCCGCTGCCGTAGTTACATCCACCACCGCCAGCACCGTAATAAGCAGTGCTTCCCGAGATACTGCTTTGAAATCCAGCTCCACCATTTCCCGGTCTTTCTGAGCTGGGGCCTGATGCTGTCAATCCCGATCCTGAGCCACCAACTCCTTTAGCACCACCGCCACCGCCAGCACCATTCCAACCACTTCCAGATCCGCCGCCCGAATTTCCGTAACCAGTTCCACCGCCAGTTGTGTTTGCTGTTGCAGCACCACCACTGACACTTCCAGAATCTCGTCCGCGACCCCCTCCCGATCCTCCGTTTGAAGGACCGGAGTAATTACTGCTTGCACCTCCACCACCACCTCCTTTTGCAACAATTATGTCGTTAAATGAAGAATCGCTACCACTATTCCCAGTGGTATTGTAAGATTGAATGCCGCCGCCGCCAACAGTTATGTTATAACTAGTTGAGGCAGAAACATTTAATCCTGGATGATTAACAACGCCGCCACCGCCACCGCCACCTCCACCATTTATTCGATTTGATCCAGCACCACCACCGCCAACGACTAGTAATTTTATAGTTTTCGCTTCTGCGCATTGAAATGTGCCTGAAGATGTAAAAACATGAATAGTTGTGGTGCCGGAAGACGTGGTTGTCCCGCCAACACATTTGGCGCAAGCTCCAGAAATAGTTGCTGGACCTGACGTTGTGCAAGTATAAGAAGGAGCTGGAGTGCTCGGGAGATATCCTGATGCACAAGGAGAAGGAATTGTAGTTGCTGCTGTTGCGTAACTTAAGCCAGTTTTGTCATTAAATCCTAAAACTGAAGTAATTGTGCAGGTTGGAATATCACAACTGCCCGTTAAAACAGCCGCGCCTGAAGTGGTGCAAGTATAAGATGGAGCTGGAGAAGTGCTGGCAAAATAACCAGCTTTGCAAGGTGAAGAAAGAGCTGTTGCTGTTGTTTTGTAAGCCAATCCGGTCTTGTTGTTAAATCCTTCAGTTAAGGTGCCTGTAACTGAGGTAATTGAACAAGTGGTTATGGCACAACTTCCGCCAGTAATTGTTGCAGCTCCAGTTGCCAAACAAGAATAGTTAATGGTTCCAGTGTAACCAGGATCGCATAAGAAACTGCTTGATAGCGCATAAGCTAATCCTGTTTTGCCAACATATCCCGTGCCACTCGCAGTGCAAGTGATTGGCGTACATGAACCACTAAGCGATGCCGAGGTTGAAGAACCTGATGCTGCACTGCAAGTATAAGATGGAGCTGGAGAAGTGCTTGCCACAAAACCTGCTTGACAAGGCAATGTTAGGGCAATTGGAGTTGAGGTTGCTACAAGTCCAGTTTTGTCATTAAAGCCAGCAACACCAGAAATTGTACAGGTTCCTGATGTAGCTTTTGCAAAACCAGTTGTATTAGTGTCTCCCATGGAAAATTGCAGCTTGGCGTCACTCAAGAAATTTTGTTTGTTTTTATAAAAAACCACATCGTCAAAACTAGAGGCATTGCGAGTGCTAGAAGAGATTAATGTTCCATCAAAAAGTATTGATCCCACATTCTTTAATTCATCAACATCTCCAATATTAGTTGAAGTTTCTGTTGGGCTTATTGGTGCTGGAGCGGAAGAAGTTGACGAAACTGCACTTTTTTGATTTTTGCCAGTGCTAATGATGGCAAAAATTGCGTTTGGTTCTTCGGTGTTTAAAGACGACTGAAGATAGTTTTTAATAACAATAATGCCTTGATTCGGATTAACAAATTTAGATGGTTTTGTGGCTGTAGTAAAAAATGAATCAACAACATATCCAAATTTATTACCAAAGCCATCTTCAGCTGAATTAACATCAATGCCTAAGCTTTTTACTGGAACCATGCCATAAACTAAGCGATCAGAAACATAAATTCCCGAGGCTGCTACGCACGGAACTTCGCTGCCATATGAAGCATCTTTTTTAGAAACCGCAAGAGAAGCTGGGCAAGGCAATCTGTTGTTTTTGGCAACATAATTTTGCAAAGCTTGATAGATTTTATTCATCTTATCCTGACCTTTAGCAGAATTATTGATAACAAAATTACTGCTTTGTGTCGACAAAAAAATTGCCATAGTCACTGAAATTACCATGATGACAATTGATAATTCAATAAGACCAAAAGCCAACTGGCGTGTTTTTTGTTTTAGCATTTTAATGGTTTTAGAGTTTGATTAGAATTTAACATCATGGCTTACAATTATCATTCTTTCTCCAGAAGCAAGAAAGCCAGCAAACAAAAGTATAATAAATTTAATGTTAGTAAAAATAGGACGAAATATGGCGTTAAAAAAAGACTTATGACATGTCATAAGTTAGATTTTTTAACAATTCTTCAGGCAAAAATTCTTGTCCAGAAAAGCAATTTACAGTGTTATGATCGTAATGTAGCTTTTAGAATTTTGTCAGACTTTTACTTCTAATAGTGCAGAAAATTCGAGATACAGCAACAATAAAATTCAAACCTAAAACATTTTCATCAATTTCAAAAACCCAACAACATCACTTTTTTTCGGATAAGAAAAATAACTCCCGACACCTAAAGTCTTCTGGTCAATAGTTTGAATTTTTTCACACATGGAAACCTTTTGAAGCGCATCTAAAACAAGCTCACAACCACCATAATAAAGTTGATTGATGTTTGAAATTAACGAACAATTCCAATCAATTTCTTTCTCAAAAAATCCAACAATATCACCAGTATCAATGCCAGAATCTCTAATGTAATGCAGAGTTGTTCCAAGTTTCTTCTCTGCATTTAAAATCGCCCAAAAACTTGCCATAACACCGCGATAATTTGGCAAAATTCCAGAGTGCAAATTCAAAACCCCAAAGCGCGGCAAACCGATTATCTCAGATTTAAATATTTGCCCAAAACGAATTGAAATTGCCAAATCTGGCAAAAATTTTGCCAATTCATCAACAGAACTTGGTGCATTCACATCGTCAAAACCAATAATCTTAGAACTCAAATTTTGTGCTAGATTTTGCAACAATTCTTCTGCTCCAACTTTTTCCAATCGCTTCATTTCAATAATTTCACTCGGTAAATCAGAACTTTTCCCAACATTCTGCGATAAAATAATTTTCACCTCATGCTTTTTAAGCTCAGGAGCAAGAATTTCCAAAGCTTTTGCTGAATGAATGTCGCTGTTTAGAAATAGGAGGATTTTCATTTAAACAGAAGCCAAGTTTCCTCGTTGGTCTGATTGAGATTTTCCTTCAACTTGAATTACTTCGCTAGAAATCTCCACCATACACGTTGGCTGATTTTGAATTTTATGGGCAGCAGAAATTGCGCTGTCAAAAGCTAAAACTAATTCTTGAGAAGGTTGATTTAGAGCGATCCTTACCAACATTTCTCTTTCATCAAAAGCAAAGCATTCTCCAGGAACCGTGCCTATTGAAGCTTCTTTCAAAAGCCACTTTGCCACATCTAATCCAGTATCCATAGGTTTTGCCGCGAACTCCTTCCCTCTCAATCCTGAAAAATCCAAAAGATAAACGTTTGCAGCATCGGGATTTTCAATCAAAGGTTTTACGTAGGTTTTTTCTTCGCCAAATTGCGCCGAGAACTGCTGGTTTAATTCGGCAATTTTTTCTTTAACAATTTCGATGTTTCTTAAGTAATATTGACGACAATTTTCTAGATATTCTCTGTTTTCTGGAGTATCGGCAATGGCGGCAGTCATTATTTGCTGATCTTGTTTTGTTGGATAACCTCCAACTCTTTCAAATCTAGAAACCATTCTTTGATTACTAACGCAAAAAGCGTTTTTACGTCCAGCGGCAAAGACCGATTTTGCGGCACTAGTAATAGTAAAGCTATGATCAAGCATTCCCTCAACTGCGGCAATTGGAAAATGCCTTTTTTCACTTAAGGAGTTGTTCAAAAATGCCTCATCTGAAATCACAAAAATATTGCGCTCCATGGCAATTCTTGCTATATTTCTAGCGCATTCCTCAGTCATCACGGATCCTGTGGGATTATTTGGATAGCATAAAAGCATTGCTTTTGCGCCACTTTCAGTAAGTGTTTTCTCAAGTTCTTCTGAGGTTGGTAAAAATCCATTTTCAGCTTTAGTAACAAGAGTTACAAATCCAATATTCTTTTTTTTTAATTGCTCAAAATAAGGTCCAAATGTTGGGCCGATAACCAAGATTTTATTTGATTGGCTTAATCCGATATTTTCGTAAACAGTTGGCAATGATAACAAAATGCTGCCCGTTAAAGAAATATTTTTTACCGAACTATTTATATTAAACTTTCTAAAAAAATTAACACATTCTCGCAGGGTCGCTTCTTCTCCTCTTGATCTTCCATAAGCTTCAACAAAATTATCAAAATTATCCGTAAGCTTCATGGATTCAAGAACTGTAGCTGGTATCATTACCCCAGTTCTTGTTGGATGCAAGGCATCTGCTGAGGTAAAATCAAATCTTGATTGAGAACAATTTGCTAAAAAAGAAAACGCATCATTGTAAAAGGGATATACCTCTTCCTCAAACATTAGCTGTACCTCTCTGACATTATACAAAGAACCTTATCCTCTATTTTTCTTAAGGTGTCTTGATCAGATTTTAAAATTAAGTGCGAGTATTCGTCTTTATAATCATGACCGAATGCAACAAGTTCGGATAAAATTTTATTAAGAGATTCATCGTTAATCTCACTCAAATTTTCAGAGACCTTCACAAATTCACTAGCAAAATCAATTTGGTCTAGAGCTTTATTTCTCTTAGACTTTTCATGAATTTTTTCACTTAAATCATGTGCTATGTAGACAAGAGCTTTATCAAGGGAGTTTTTGGCTATTTTTATTTTCTGCGCGAGTAAGTCATTTGATAAAAACTTAATCTCAAGAATCTCAACAAAAGATTTAACAAGACAAAGCTTATCTAGATTTTCTAAAATAATCAGTGATGACATTTTTTGTAAAAATTCGTGAAAGACCGCTAAATAATAGCTTAAGAAAGTCTATATCAATAGATACACAAGAATTATTGAAATAGTCAATACTAGCTGCATAATAATTGGGCAATTCTTTACCAAAATTCTACCTTTGTAGTTTTCACCCAGATGTTATTGCAAATATCGTTGGTAACGCAGCAATTTATGTTAGATTGTTCTGTCTCATAGAATAGGTAACAACCTCAATTTGCTCAATAAAGCTTTGCAGCCTTTGTGGCAATAATATTTCTCCGCTTTTTAAAGCTAACCCATAACTCATTTTCGGTAAAAAATTTGATAAGTTTTTTACAACCAAATCCCGATCATTTTTGTTGATACATATCGTTGAAACAACCGCCACAAAATTATTTTCTTTAACAAAAGATTTTAGTATTTCCCAATTGCCATTCTCGAACTCCACACTTCCCTTAAGTTTATAAGTTTTTACCACCTCTTCAAAAAGCGGCAGAGTGATTAAATTTTGATCAATGCGAATAAGTTCAAATTCTTTAAGATCGCTAAGACCAGAAATTTGCTTCTTGGCAAGCGGGTGCTTCTTATTCATGATTAAAATTGGATCGTAAGACATCACGTCAATTTTTTTTATTTCAGGATCGTTTGGCAAATTTGGATAAAAAGCTAAATCAATTTTGCCTTCTTTTAGTCTTTTAATCGCATTATCTGGGGAAATGTTTCGGATGATAATTTTTGTGTCGGGATTAGATTTTTTAAAAGCAGCGATAATTTTTGGCATTAAGTAAGATATGGCTATGTGATGCACTGCAATGTCTATTTGCTTTTGTTCCCTCTCTTTTTTTCTGGTTAAAAATGTCTCAATTACCGACTCAAATTCATGCATTAACGGGCAAGCTATTTGATAAAATTCTTTACCTTCGGCTGTTAAAGATAGTGGCTTAGTGTCGCGTTTAAAAAGAGGAAATCCAAGATCGCGTTCAAGAGATTGAATTTGTAAAGTAACGGTCGACTGAGTGAGGTTCATCATTCTAGCGGCTTCTGAAATGCCGTTGCATCGAACTGCGTAGTAAAAACCCCTTATTTGCTGCAAAAGATTTTTTTTGTATAAGAAGTCATTTAGGGATGTTTTCATAGTAAAATTGATTTTATTAATAAATACATTGAGAAGCTTTATATTTCTAATTTGCCTTTTCTAATCCAACTAACTCTTTTGCTTGAGATGTAACGGTTATTTTTTTAACGACTCATTTTAGCACATGAAACTTCCCGCAATTAAAAATTCGTCAATTCTGGCTTTAATTCCCAATCTTCATTTATCGCCCCAACCCCTTTCTGAGGTTTGCGAAAATGACAATTTTAAACATTCTGAATTTCTCGCCGCCATCACTCACGAATTAAAAACTCCGCTTTCCGCCATTCAGAGCTTTGCGGACGTTCTTCAAGAAGATCTTGCCAACCCAAATTTAAAAGAAGATTGCCTAAGTCACGTTGCAGAAATTAAGCAAATTGCTGCGGATATGAGCGAGTTGATTCATGACATTCTTGATGTTTCGCAAGTTTCTTCGGGAAATCTTTCGGTAAATACTGACAATAAAATTGATATTTCCGATGTTATTAAAAGAGCAATACGCCTAAATCACGATTATTCTTTGCGTCGGCGCGTGGCTCTGAAAGTTGAAATTGCTGATGATGCGAAGATGGCAAAACTTGATGCCAAAAGGATGAAGCAGGTAATGACAAATTTAATTTCTAACGCAGTGAAATATTCTTCAGAAGAAACTGAAGCAAAAATTACTTGTAAAAATAATGGCGAGTTTCTTGAAATTTCAGTTGCTGATCATGGATTTGGAATGACTGATTCACAAGTTGAAACCGCTTTTGAAAAATATAAAACAATTGAAAATCCAAACTCAGGAAAAGTTGATTCTTTTGGGCTTGGTTTGCCAATAGTCAAAAAGCTTGTTGAGTTGCAAAATGGCAGAATTGAAGTTGCTTCAAAAATTGGCGAAGGAACAGAAATTAAATTAAAATTCCCACTACATTTGCTGTAAAAAAGTTACACTACCCCGCAATACCGCTATGCGTGTTGTTTGTCTTAAAAGCCTCCAAAGTGCGAAAGTGCTTCGGAGGCTTTTTGTTTTGAAATTATTTATCTGGTATAGGTGATATTTTTTACTCGATTTTTCTAATTTGTCCCCGTCATGAAGACAGGGTGACAAAGAAAATAGCGGGAGTAAAGATTTTGTAGTTTGGTTTAGCTCCTTGATGGGAGAGGGTTGGGGAGGGTGATTAATCGTATCTTTTATTAAGAATTCAAACTTTTCTTAAGATCGCTCCAATATTTCAAACGTTTTTTTAATTCGCGTTCAAAGCCTCGCTCATTTGGTTGAAAAAATTCTGGGCGCGATTTTTTTAACAATTCTTCAGGCAAAAATTCTTGTCCAGAAAAGCAATTTACAGTGTCGTGATCATAAATGTAGCTTTTAGAATTTTTGTCAGGCTCTGAACTTTTTTGAATTTTTCTAACATAAGTTCCATCGCAAACATGAAGCGGCGGCAAAAGATGGGTTGATGTTTGCGCTACTTCAATCGCAGCTTTATGCGCTAAATAACCGGCATTAGATTTTGGTGCAGTTGCCAAATAAATTGTAGCGTGGCTTAAGGCATAATCACCTTCGGGACTTCCTAAAAAATCATAATTTTCTTTTGCCGCCATTACTTGCAAAAGCGCATTTGGATCGGCCATGCCAATATCTTCAGTGGCAAAGCGGGCGAGGCGGCGCAGAATGTAGTAAGGATCTTCTTTTGCTTCTAACATTCGGGCTAAATAATAAAGTGCGGAATTTACATCAGAGCCGCGCAAAGATTTGTGAAAAGCACTGATTAAATTGAAATGAAAATCGCCTTTCTTATCGAAGTGGGCGGCTCGTTTAGAAATTATGTTATGCAGTTTTTCTGAAGTGAGTTTGGTTTTTAAATTCAGAGCAAATAACTCTTCACAAGCGTTTAAAAGATAACGCGCATCTCCACAAGAAAGGTTGATTAGTGCGGTTCTAGCTTCTTCTGAAAGCGGCAAAGTTTTGCCAGTTTTTTCTTCGGCGCGCAGCAAAATTTTTGTAAGCGCGGCATCATCAAGCGTTTTTAAAGAAATAATTTTGCAGCGTGAAAGTAGAGCAGAGTTGAGGTGAAATGAAGGATTCTCGGTGGTGGTGCCAATCAAAATTATTGTTCCATCTTCAATAAATGGCAGAAAAAGATCTTGCTGAGTTTTGTTGAAATGATGAATTTCATCAATCATCAAAATGGTTTTTGAGTTGGTTTTTTTATCTTTAAAAAGCTCGTTCTCCCCGCCATCAAGATTCATCATTCTTGCTTGATCAATTGCTTTGCGAATATCGGCCGCGCCAGAATTTATTGCTGACATCAACACAAATTCGGCATCAGAAATTTTGGCTAATGATTTAGCGATTGTGGTTTTTCCAACGCCAGAAGGGCCCCATAAAATTATTGAGGGAATATTTTTAGAAGTGGCAATTATTGATAAAGCTCCAGATTCACCAAAAAGATGATCTTGCCCAATAACATCTTGTAAATTTTCGGGACGAATTAAGTCGGCAAGGGGGCGTTTATTTAACATTTTTTGATAAATTTATAATGGCACTGTCGGAAATACTATGCCAAACTAAAAATCTATACTCCCACTCTTTTTCTTTGTCACCCCGTCTTCATGACGGGGTCTATACCAAAACATAAATCTATTGATCACATTAACTTCGTCTTTTTGGTAAAAATTAAATTCCAAAAAACCAGCAGTATATTGAATACAGCAAGTTTTTTGGAATTTAATTTTTCCTCAAAAATACTTTGTTACTGCGATCAATAGATTTATGTTTTGGTATAGCGGGATTTTTTTAGACCCCGTCGTGAAGACGCCGTGACAATTTGAGAGTAAAGATTTTTAGTTTGGTATAACGGTTAATGCCAAAATTCATGCATTAAAAAAGCCGTGACCTCTTTTGAAATCACGGCTTTTTAACTTTTTAGATTTTCTACTTATTTTTTAGCAGGAGCTTTTTTAGCAACTACTTTTTTAGCTGGAGCTTTTTTAGCAACAACCTTTTTAGCAGGAGCTTTTTTAGCAACAACTTTCTTAGCAACAACTTTTTTAGCAGGAGCTTTTTTAGCAACGACTTTTTTGGCTGGAGCTTTTTTAGCAACTACTTTTTTAGCAGGAGCTTTTTTTACTACTTTTTTTACGGTAGCCATATTTTTTATTTTTTATTGTTAAAATTTTTACCCACAAGAATTGCAATTTCGAATAAAATTATCATCGGAATTGCTAAACTTATCTGACTCAGAATGTCTGGAGGAGTAAGAACGGCAGCCACTAAAAAAATGATTACTATCCAATATCTTCTCTTTCTTCTTAGGTCATTGATCGACAAAAAACCAACTCTAATTAAAAAAAGCAACAAGATTGGCAATTCAAATGCAATGCCAAATGCAAAAGTTAAACTTGTGACAAATTGTAAATATTCACTGATGCGAATTTCAAGATTTATTGGCAATGATGAAGATGCCGCGAGACCTTGCTGTTCAAAGCTTGAGAAAAATTCTAAAGCAGATGGTAAAACAAAAATATAAGCAAAAATTGCTCCAATTAAAAATAAAAAATATGTCGAAAAAAAAGAAATAAGAACATTTTTTTTCTCATTTTTATATAAAGCTGGAGCGAGAAAAAGATAAATTTCTGCGGCAAAAATTGGGAAAGAAAAAAATAATGCAGAAGAAAAAGATAATTTTAAATATGTTATGAAAGCTTCTGCTGGGCTGGTGTAGATCAATCTGCGATTTTGATTATCTGAAGAAATTTCGGCAAAAGGTTGCAAAAGAAATTGATAAATTTTTTCTGAAAAAAAATAGCATATACAAAATGCTATAAGAAAAAAAATTAGAGAAAAAATTATTCTCTGTCTTAGTTCGAGAAAATGTTCCTGAAGTGTCATTAAATTTTTGTTCAAGATTTGCCCTCAAAAAAGTATGAAATTTTTACATTAAAAAGATTTATTTTATTTCAATTCTTAGCTGACAAATGGGGCTAACATTCTTTTGATTATATTCGTCGAAGTGAACGCATTCATTATTTTCTAAAATATTTAAAGCATCTCCGCCAGCGGCAATAACGCGACCTTTTTTTGGATTTCCATCATCAATTTTTTTGTCGAATAAAAATGCTTCATCGGTTTTTAGAGTGCGATTTTTTGTGTAAATACGATCGACGTTAGAGAATTCAAAGCCAACTTGGTAAAATGTTTTGTCCTCAAATCCAAAGGCAATTATTCCAACTTTTTCTCCTAATTTACTAATCGGAAATGTCTTTCCTAAAGTCGCTTCTTCATCCTCTTTTCCGTCATAATCTTCATCGAGCATTTTTGATTTTGATAAATGCATCCAGAAATTTGAAATTTCATGATTGGCAGAAATAATTGATTTTGCGCGATCAGTAACGATGTTGTCGCCATTTCCTCCTGTATTGGTCGGAGTTATGCCATAAGTTATGGTGTCGCTAATATCGCCAGGCAAGGCATGATATTTTTGCGTAAAAGCATCAATGGCTGCATCGTATTTTTTTATCTGCATCACCAAGGCTTTTATATTATTTTCGCGAATCATTTTTTTGGCGAAGAAAATTCCGGCCATTAAAATAGACGCAAGCAATAAAACGATTAAGGTTTCGATTATTGTGAAGGCGTTTTTATTATTTCTTCTCATCATTATTGTCTGTTGGTTTATTTTGTTCCGAAGTGATTCTTTCTACTTAATCTAAATCTTTGTTATTGTCAGGCAATGGATCTTTTATTTTAGGCAAAGGTTTTGGAGTAGCGATACCTCCAAATAGAGAGTTAACAAACTTCTCGCTTTCCTCTGAAATAACCTGCTTGGTTATGTTTTGTTTTTTCTCTTCTTCAGCTTTCTTTTTCTCTTCTTGAGCTTTCTTTTTCTCAGCTATTATTTGTTTGTTTGTTTTTTTTGGAGGTTTTGACGCAAGAGTGGTTGTCAAGTCTTCAGGTTTTGGTGGAGTAGGATTATTTTCTGTATTAATAACTTCCTTGTTCTCGTCCTCAAGCGGCTTTGGTGGTGGATTATTAGTTATTGTTTCTTCATCTTCAGGTGGCTTTGGTGGCGGCGGGTTATTAGTTATTGTTTCCTCATCATTATTATTTGGTGAATGATCACTTAAAGAAACATCGCCTTCTTTGTTGTTAGAATTTTTATATTTTTCAGCCATTGATTCTTTTAATGAGCCTAATTCTTTAGTTAATGTTTTAGATTTAACGTTGAGATTTTCTTGCTTAACCAAAGCTTTTTGGAGTTTTGAGTTTGCCTCATCTTTGCCTTTGCTAAGTTCTTTTAGTTTTTTCTGAGCTTCCACAGCTTTTTTGTGATTTTTTCTTGCGCTAGGGCTGATCATTCTCTTGAGTGGACTGCTGGTTTTTTCCGAATCTTCTCTGAGAGATTGAAGATCTTCATTGGTTTCTAATTCTTTTTCGGCCTCAGTAACCTCACTACGAAGCTCTTGAATTTCTTCATTATTTATTTCTTGCTCTTTTTCAGTTACTTCAAGTTCTTCCTCGAGGTTATTTATCTTGTTCTGATCTATCTCTTTGTCTGATTTTTTACGCGCATTTGCCTTGCGATCTGAGATTGGGTTCATTCTTCTTTGATTGGCTTCTTTTTCTTTCTTTTTAAGAGCTTTTTGAGCGGCTTTTTTATTGGTTGGTGCGCCAGTTTCAGAATCTACATCATCCATTGCTTCTACTTTTTCTAATTCTGATGCAATTTCATCAAGCTCATTTAGTCCGCCAATTTGATCTTCTAAATCTGCCGCAACATTGACTTTAGGTTTTTTCTTGAAGTCGTTATTCTTACCTTGCTGCTCTTTATTTAAAGCAACTCTTGAAGCAATTTTAGCTTTTTCTTCATCGCTTCTAGCCCAGCCAGTTCCTGTAGCCATTTCATCAATTTCGCCTTCAGCAACCAGTTGCTCTTCTGCCCTCGATTCATCTGATTTCATTGATTCTTTTACAGAATTTTTTAATGCTTCGCGTCCTTCTTTTGTTTTTAATGAAGATAGAGAGGCTGAAGCTTTTCCTAGGGATTCGGAAATTGATGCCTTGCTTGCTTCGCGTCCTTCTTTTGTACCAATTGCTTTTGCTCCAGCAACCATAGCTCTTCTAGCATCTCCAGCAGCTCCGAGGGCTTTTCCAATATTCGATCTTGAAACTTCAACATTGCCTTTTTTATAGTTTTCTAAGAATTGAGCGCGTCCTGCGGCATCGGTGTTTTTTAAGGCTTCATCTTTTTCTGCTGCGCTAAAGCTAGTGTTGACTTTTTTATCGGATATTGATTGTCCAGATGTGCCATTCATTCTTCTGGCGGCAGCTCTTGCTGCATAACTAGCAACACCAGCAATGTCATTACCGCCGCCAGTGTTAATGTTTTTGTCGTTTAATAGTTTTTCTTTTGCTTTATCATCTTTATATCCAAGTTTTTCTGCTTTTTCATTCATAGCTTTATCGCGTACTCCTTTCAGAGTTTTTTCCTGATCTTCTTTGCTCATGCTAGCAAGAGCAGCACCATCCTTACTTTTTTTGTAGTCGCTTACAGCTTTATCTCCAGCTGCTTCTACTGCATTTTTATCTGCGCGTGTTTTTTTAGCATCAGCTCTTCTTTTATCCGCTGCTTTTCCATGATCGAATAACTTATCATCAAGTTTATCCATCCTCTCGGCCATTGAACCAACGGCATCTTTCAGACCACTTCTTTGATAAACTGAGCCGGCAATTTCGCCAAGTTTTCCAACGGCAGCGGCTTTCAATCCTGCTCCCATTTCACTGGCTTTTAAGCCACCACCAATTGTAGCGGCAACATCGGTCATAAAGGTGATGAACTTATTCATCAGAGAGGCGATTACCCAAATGAATAAAATTGAAAATAAAGACGGAATTCCGTCAGGGTTGCCAATGTTTCCAACGCTAGATTGAGCATTAGTTCTTGGTGGAAGCGAAGCAATTGTCCATGCTGAAAGTAGGCTGACATGAACCATAATGTTGATTGACCAAACTTCATCCCAGCAAATTTTATAGCCCAGAGAAAGCTTGATTACTTCATACATCAACATGTTAAAGAAGGCGAGGGTGGTCAGTAAAAATATTTGTTGTAGCGAGAAGGTAATTAGTTGTTTGAGCCAGTTGTCAAACATATCTTTTGTTTGAGAAAAGAGAGTAAAGATAAAAAATATTGGGCCCAAAGTGAATAGAATTGAAATGAAAACTTGAGCGACAAGATATAAGAAAACTGCGTTGGCAACGGCTAGGATATAAATCATGAAGGCACCAATCATGATAATCATGTAAAGCCATCCAAAAATGCTGGCAAAAAGTAAGGCTTGAATTTTTTTCCAAACTACATCTGAAAAGAACAGGCTAAATACTTGGTCAACGCTGCTAAACAAAACGCCTTTGTCGTAGTAATCTTCGCTTTTAATAGCGGCGGCAAGATTCGGAGAGTCATCAAAAGCGGATGCCATCATAAACGCTAGATAATCGGTGCTGTCTTTGAAGAATTGAACAACAATTTTATTAAACCAATCCCAGCCAGTTTCTCCAATAAAGAGATAAATCAAGCCAATTTTAATTATACGGTTAACGATTTCTGAGTGATTTAATTCGCTGACACCCATCAAAAACCCAACACCGTAGAATGTGAACATTACTGTTATACACATTGTAACAATTGCCTTGTATCTGGTATCAGAAATTATCGCCCTATAAACTCTTTCAGCCTGACCAACAGAAGTGGCTATTTTGCAATAATATTGTTTTGTGCAATCTTCTTCACTAGCTAAGCATATTTGATCTAGATTAGCGGGATTGCTACTGTCATAAAGTGGGTTTGAAGTTTTTTTTCCGTCAAGAGATGATCCGCCAGTTGAGCTGCAATCGCGTTTTTTTCCATCGCCATCCATAACTTCAAGAATGGGTTTTATAACTTCACCAATAATGCTTGAAACGTTTCCAGAAGGTGGGTTTTTAACTTTTATCTTAACAAGATAAGAACCAGAGTTGTTAGAATATTTATTGCCGCAGAAAAATTGTTTTTGACATTGATTTTTTTCAGATCCGGGTGTTTCGCCACTGTCACAAATTTTGTTGGTGTTAGTTGCTACGGAAGAGTCATAAAAAGCGTTATTAAGAATAATGCCGTCATGATCACCAGCACCGGAAGTGCTACAGTTTGGTATTTCGGGATCGATGATTTTAAATGTGAGTCTTAAATTCTGTATGTCGCCTAATATTCTAGATCTTTCGTTGTTAGTTTTTGTTTTTAAATCTTCCGGAGTGAAGTAGTCGTAGGTATGACAATAAAAGTAAGAGTTTGCAAACGTGCTGGAGCAATCATGAGTTGGAAATCCATCTACTGTGCGAACTAAATTTCCTGAAGCATCAAATTTATAGTAAGAGCTAATAACCGGAGTAGAACTTGCTGCGACTGCATCTTGAGGGGCTGTTATTTCAATAATTTTTGGTTGGTCTGATAGATGGTAACTACTATTACGTTTATCAACTGCATCTAAAGTAGCGAGGGCTGAGGATAATGTTGATTTGCAGTCAACTGAGCCAGAAGAGGTTTCTTTGCATAGTCTGACCTCCATCCATTGGCCATTATTAAAATTTAACATTCCAGATAGGCTAATTTTTATGCCGTTGCTACCATCGTAGCTATTACCGCTTGCGCTGTTGTTGCTGTAGGTTGAATTGTCGACCCCTTTTGTTATGGGCGAAATGTTGGAAGTGTTAAAATCATCGCCGTCAATTACAAAAAATCTGAGGCGACTATTTCTGGTAAAGATTAATGGTGTGGATGATTTAAATACGACGTTTCCAGAATCTAATGGGTCTTTTGTTTGATAAAATTGCCCAAAATTTCCATAAGATCCGTTAAACGCTCCAATTTTTGAAGCGCCCTTGGCGGTTGCTGAATTAGATAAATCTTCTTCAGAAAATCCGTTGGTGGAGTTGATGTTAGAGACTTTTCCAGTGTAGTTTTCTAAGTCATAGCACTGATCGGAATTAGATATGGCTATTTTTAAAGGCTGTCTCGCTGCAGTGAGTTTTAAGTTAGAACAGTTTGAGCAGGTGGTAAAACTTGTTGCTGGATAATGAACTCCACCAGAATCTGTTTCTGAAGAGTGGCAGTTATTAGTATCTATATTTCCACTAAGAGTGCATTCAGTTTTGCTATAAGGCGGTGTATTTGGATCGGCATTTGCAGCACAACTTACGCTAAGTTGGCAATTAGGTGTTGGGCAATAATTGTTTGCATTGCTTGTGTCGCTACATTCTGGAGCTTCTGCTTTGCAACCAATTATTGTTGATCCGCTAAATTCTGTAATACATTTTGGATTTGCGATTAATTCACTAGCTCTTCCTCTGCAAAGCAAAGCTGGTCTTGGTTCAATGCTCATTGCCAATCCGACGCCACAAGGAACGGTAAATCCTGTTGGTGACCAAGTGCCATTCCAGCTTTCGGGTGAGAAGCGAATTTTTTGCCCTTTTCTAACAAAAACGTAAGATGACCAGTTTCCAGCGTTGATCGTTATGTTAGAAAGTGGGTCGCGACTTTGAGGGGCAAGAAAGTTATCATATTCATAGAAATCTGCAGAATATCCAGCAATTGGGGTTTTACCATCATTAAATGTGTTATCGCTATGACTTCCTTGGGGATTTATGATTCTACCTTTAAGTGAGCATGAGCCGCTACCAGAACCAAGCATGCCAAATTTTACTAAGCCTGATTGTTTGATTTCGATGTCTTTATATTTAGCAAATTTAATTGCGATACCTTTGCCGCAATCATTGCCCATTTGATCAATTATCAGCTTTTGATTTGGCTCAATTGAAATGTGTTCTGAACTCCAGCTAGTTTGACTAACGTTAATTGTTAGACCGTTAGTTCCGCCACCGTTGTCTAGAGTATTTCCAGGAGAATCTTTAATCCAAATTTTAACCGAATTACATGATCCGTTTGAGCTAAGGTTTTTAAAAGATATTTTGTAAGAGTTAGATCTAGAAGGGTTTAAAATTACGACCTGAGAACTTTTAGCATCCCCAATAATTTTACCTTTGTCTGGTGTTATTACAGATGAGTTAAAATTCGTGCATGGCAGATTTATAAGGTCGCATGAAACGTTGGATGCAGCGAATGGATCATCAGAATCCGCCACCACTCCATCTCCAGTCCATCGAATCATTCCGCCGTTGGTGCCTAAGGTTGGCGTTTCTTCTGTGCTAGAAATTGGAAAAGCGGTTGCGGCAGAAGAGTTTATAACGTTGGAATATCCAGAGTTGACATAATCACCTGATTCACAAATGGCTCCATTTTTACTATTATAAGTGCATTTCCAAACTGCTGGATCTGGTAAAAGCGGAACCCCTTTTGAACCTAAATATTCCGTGCTTTGTGTTCTGTCAAAAGCGTAGCCACTAGGGTGCGGAATTGTAAAAACAGCGAGCCTTTTGGCGCCATTATATATTTTTACATCATTGGAATTATCGCCTTCTCCACTAATTCCAGTAGATCTTGTGCCAAAGTCGTAATCTCCATTATTCCATGCGCCACTAAATTTAAAATCGATTGTTTGTGCGGCATTTACGTCAAAAAATAAATCCCCGCCAACTCCTGACCAGTTAAATTTTTTAGTATGTGGTAAGTAATTATCTGCTTTTACATAAACATTTGGATAAGCCGCAGAATCACCAAGGGAAACTGTTCCAATGGCGTTAATTACAATTTCGGCTCCAGGATAAATTGTGACGCCATCATTTATTGTAGAAGATCTTTTTGCGGTTGATGTCCAATTCGGCTCAGAGCCACTTGGAGTTGAGGTTGCACTTAAGGCGCATTTTTGAACGCATTGCGTAATACATAAATTTCTAATGGCGGCGTCGGTAAAAGCATCGCATCCCGGAGATGCGCTGTGAGAGACGTTATTTTCGTCAATAACAGTTTTATCTTTTTCAAAGAAGCACTCTCTCATTTTGCCACTTTGAGCTTCATCATCTAATGGCTTAGAAAGATCGTAGCTGCACTGGTTTTGTGAATTATTTGCACTTACTTCTAAAGTTTGTGATTCATATTCGCCAAAATCATCAGCATCAATACATCCTTGATCAGAACAGGAAAAAGCAACAAAAAGCGCAATAAGAGCAGCCGTTTTGACAAGATATTTTTTTAAGAAATGTTGAAATAAATTCTTGCTCAAACCAGTTTTCTGTAAATTAAGTGAGTTAAATATTTTTTTTAAGGTAAAACTTGAAAGAACCCGAATCAACTAAAATTTATTTCGAATTATCGCCGCAATTCTTTTTGTTTCCTGCAATTTTTTTGGAGAAAAATCTTCTAAAAACAGAGTGCTTTTTGTTAGTTTTTTAGCGTAAAAATTAGCAAATAAATTTTGATGAAATTTGCGATGTTTTTTTGTGGAAATTTCTTTCTCGTCAAAAATATAAACTGGCTTGCCGCTAGAACAACATTCAGAAATCATTGAAACCGAATCTCCGGTAATAATAAAAAAATCTGCATATCCCAAAATTGCTAAATAAGGATTTTCATTTTTTATTTCTTGCCAATCAAAAAATTGAAAATCGCAATCAAGTTTTGATTTTATTGTGTTCGTAATTTCTTTTGAAGTTCTTCTGCTGTTTAAAATCAATAATTTGGCATTCATTTTATTGGCGATTTCAGAAATATGATTCGCCAAATTTTCTGCCGAAAATTCACAAAATTTGGTTTTATTTGATGATCCGCCGACCAAAACTGCGATTTTGGTTTTATTTATTGCTGCAAACCAAGAATAGAATTTTTCTTTTTCGGCGGTGATTAAATTTTGATCAACATTAGTAATTGATCCAATTGATGTAATAACGTTATCGAAATCTCTTTCGTCAATTTCATCGTGTTTGGGAAGAATCACGAAATCAAATTTATCAAAATTCATATCAGGATTCATTATTTGAATTACCAGAGTTTGATTTTTTGAAAGTTTTTTAAGATGAAGTGCCAAAGGAGCAGATCTTCTGCCAGCAGAAATTATGATTTTTGGAAAATATTTTGTGCTTTTGAAATGTTTTTTTAAGTCGGAAGTAATTCGTGAAAATGCCGTAATTGGAAAGAAATTGGGAAGTTTGGCAAAAAAACTGTAAGTGAGTTTAATTATTTTATATTCAAAACCGATTTCTTTAGCCAAACCAATGCTTTGAGAGAATGTTCCGGGTTTGTCATCAGCGAGAATCCAGATTTCATCATTAATAATCATTGTTGTAGAGTTTCGAGTTTTTTCTCTAATTTTTCCGCAACGTTTTTGGATACGAATTTAGAAATATTTCCGCCAAGTTTTGCTACTTCTTTAACTAATTTTGAGGCAATAAAGTGATTGGTTTCTGAAGCTGGAAGAAAGACAGTTTGAATTTCTGGATCAAGTTTTGAATTCATGCCAAACATTTGAAATTCATATTCAAAATCAGAAACTGCGCGCAATCCGCGAATAATAACTTTGGCATTTTTCTTTTTGGCATATCCAACCAACAATCCTTCAAATTTTTCAACTGAGATATTGTTGTTTTTATTTAAGTGAGCGGTTTCTTCTTCGATTAATTTTACTCTTTCGTCGAGGGTAAAAAGAGGGTTTTTATAATTATCTTTGGCGGCGGCAATTATTAAATGATCAAAAAGCTCAGAAGCTCTTTTAATAATATCGAGATGACCAAAGGTGATTGGATCAAAAGTTCCAGGGTAGATTGCAATTTTCATTTGAAGTGTAATTTTTGAATAAAAACAAAAGGTAAAATTATGAGAATCACAATTCTGTCAATTGGAAAGTTTGAAAATTCACCGCATAAGGCGGTTTTTGAGAATTATTTAAAACGCCTGAAGTGGAAAGTTGATTTGCGTGAGTTGGAGTTAAAAAATTCTCAGAATATGTCGGTTGATAAAATTAAAGAAGGTGAGGGTGATTTAATATTAAAAGCTATTCGCCCTAGTTCAAAAATGGTTTTGCTCGATGAAAATGGTAAAGAATTTTCTAGTCGAAATTTTGCAAAATTAATTTCTGATTCTGGCGTAAATGGAGATTCTGATCTGACTTTTGTAATTGGAGGTTCTGATGGATTATCTGTCCAGTTGCTTAAGAAAGCTTATTTAAAAATTTCTTTAGGATTGATGACTTTTCCGCATTTAATGGTTAGGTCAATGTTGATTGAGCAAATTTATCGAGCGCAAACTATAATCAATGGTCACCCTTATCATCGTGATTAGTTGATCAAGTTGCAAAATCACCCTCACCAACCCTCTCCCATCAAGGGAGAGGGAGTTAAATCGAGGTCTTATTTTAAACTCTTAACTATACCAAACTACGAATCTTTACTCCCACTCTTTTTCTTTGTCACCCCGTCTTCATGACGGGGTCTAGCGGGATTTTTTTAGACCCCGTCGTGAAGACGCCGTGACAATTTGAGAGTAAAGATTTGTAGTTTGGTATAGACCTAAGAATCTTACTAGCTCCCTCTCCCTTGATGGGAGAGGTTGGGGTGAGGGTGACCTTCTTAATCGTAGTTTATGTTTTAAGAATTATTAGAAGAGCTATTACTAGCTTGCTCTCCGCGAACAAGACTCGCCCATCTACTTTCTGCACGCATTTTTTTAGCACGAGACATGCTGCGAATTTCTTCGCCTCGACTTCTTAAATCTATCTTATTGTGCAATAAAGAATGTGGGCTGCGATTTTGTTGAAGTGGGGTTTTTGTATTTTGAGTTCGCTCTTTTTCAGATTCTTTGCGGCGCGCCAAAGCTCTGGTTCTGGCGTTGGTAATTACCATTTCGCGATTGCGATCATGCAACCTTTTGTGATGCATAATAATGTTGTCAACAAACCAACGACGTTTTCTGTTTGCTAATTTACGAGATTGTCGGCGACTAATTCTTTTGCTGCGTCCACGACGCATGTGACTATAAAGCACGTGCGCCAAAGCATGACCCGCAACCTCGTGAATTAAGGCCGGATTTGCAGTAAGAAAATTTCCAACATCATGTGCTAATGTGCCAACCGAAGGAAGGCTGATGAAAGTCAAAAGTGAAAGAATTTTTTAAAGTGCGGATCGGTGCTTTAGGTTTTCTAAAGTCGGAGCATTATTTTCCAATACAAAAACGCGAAAAAATTACATCCAGAATATTTTCAATGTCAATTTTGCCAGTGATTTTTCCTATTTCGCGTGCCGTCATGCGCAAATCTTCCGATGCTAATTCAATGTTTTTTTGCAGATTGAAGTTTTCTAAATTCGAGACGGCATTTTGCAAAGACGTGCGATAACGCTCTTGAGTTATTAGAGGCATATTGTGATTCGGAATCATTTCGACAATTTTTTCTTCAAGGTTTTTTATCAAGTTAGAAGTATTGATGTTTTGCGTCAGAGATATTTCCAGAAATTTTGAATTAGCTGGTTTTTTGTCGATTTTATTCATCACAACAATCGTATTTTCATCAATCAAATCATCGCGCAAAATTGGATTTTGCGCATCAACTAGAAATATTTTAAGATCAGCTTCCGCGGCTTTTTTCAAAGCGCGACGAATTCCCTCAGATTCAATTTGATCGGAAGTTTCGCGCAATCCCGCCGTGTCAGAAATTTTAACCGCAACTCCAGCAATTTCTAAATGAGTTTCCACCACATCGCGAGTTGTGCCAGCAATTTCAGAAACAATTGCCACTTCGCTTTTGGCTAAGAAATTAATCAGGCTAGATTTTCCAGAATTCGGCGCGCCAATAATTGCAAGGCTTAAGCCATTTTTAATTTTCTGCCCAATTTTTTGGTCGTTAAGGTGCAGCGAAATTTCATCGCGCAATTTTCTTACATTTTCTTCAACTTTTTCAATTATGTTTTGTGGCAAATCTTCGTCAGGAAAATCAATTGCCGCTTCCAACATTGCTGAAATTTCAATAAGGCGAAAACGCCAATCTTCGTAAATTTCGCCCAATTTTCCAGAAAGTTGTTGTAAAGCCTGCTTGTGTTGCGCAGCTGTTTCGGCGGCGATTAAATCGGGAATTGCTTCCGCTTGAACCAAATCAAGTTTGCCGTTTAAAAATGCGCGTTTCGAAAATTCTCCTGCTTCCGCCAAGCGCACATCTTCAACCGTTGATAAAATTTCAAAGATTTTGCGCGCAATAAAAGGTGAGGCGTGAATTGAAATTTCGGCGACGTCTTCTCCAGTAAAGCTTTGTGGAGATTTAAAAAAAGAAACCAGAGTTTCGTCTATTTTTTCAGAAGTTTTCGGGTCGCGGATTTTTTGAAATGAAATTTTTTGATGTTGCGGCTCGCCTTTAAATCCAAGTTTTTCTAGGCATTTTATGGTTTGCGAACCAGAAATTCGAATGACCGAAATTCCAGCGCGAATTGGAGATGTGATTGGTGCAAAAATTGTTGTCATTTTATTATTTTGAATTTTCCACCTCGGGGCGCAAAATTAACTTTTGATTAGTAAAGAATTGTCACCCCGTTTAATTAGTAAAGAATTGTCCCTGTTTATTAGTAAAGAATTGTCCCTGTTTATTAGTAAAGAATTGTCACCCCGTCTTTATGACGGGGTGTAGAAAAACCCCTGTTAGACCCCGTCATAAAGACGGGGTGACAATTTGGGGAAACGCGGTGACAATTTGGGGAAACGCGGTGACAATGTAGGAAACGCGGTGACAATTTGGGGAAGTGCGGTGACAATTTAGGGAAGTGCGGTGACAATGTAGGAAACGCGGTGAAAAAAGTTACAAGAGTAAAGTTACGGAAATAACGGAGTTAATTCTAAACCTTCTTTTTCATCAAACCCAAAAACAATATTCATGTTTTGAACGGCTTGCCCTGAAGCACCTTTGCACAAATTATCAATCACCGAAACAATAATAACCTTGTCAGCAGTTCGAGCTTTTTTAACTGACATCACGCAGAAATTGGTCGCAACCACATCTTTAATGTTTGGCTCGCCGTCAATCACTCTAACAAAAGGCTCGTCAACATATTTTGTTTCTAAGCAATTTTGAATGTCAGCAACTGAAAATTTCGGATTAATTTTGGCGTAAATTGTCGAAATAATTCCGCGATTAATCGGCAATAAATGCGGAGTAAAATCAATGGTGATTTCAGCTTTTGCAGCTTTTGAAAGTTCTTGCTCAATTTCGCCCATGTGACGGTGTTTGCCAACCGAATAGGCTTTAACTGATTCGTTAACTTCGCAAAATAAATTGCCTTGTTTCACCGATCTGCCCGCGCCAGAAGTTCCGGATTTTGAATCAATAATAATGTCGGTTTTTGTAATTAAATTATTTTCCAGCAACGGAATTAAAGGCAACAAAGCCGAAGTTGGGTAGCATCCGGGGCAGGCGATTAAATTCGATTTTTTAATTTTATTTCTATGAATTTCAGAAAGCCCGTAAACTGCTTGAGGCTGTAAGTCTTTTGCGATATGTTCGTGATCGTACCATTTTTGATAATCATCAGGATTTTCCAATCTAAAATCAGCCGAAAGATCAAATGCTTTTAAATGCGGATTTGCAGGCAAAAGTTTTTTAAAAGTTTCTTGTGAAGTTGTGTGAGGTAAACAGCCAAAAACCACGTCGATTTTAGAAAAATCAACTTCTTCAAGCCTCTTTAAATCAGGTAAATTAAAATGAATTAAGTGCGGATAAAGCTGCTCAATTTTTTGCCCTGCATTGCTATTGGCAATTAACGCCGAGATCTCAACTTTTTTGTGATTGAGTAAAATTCTAATAAGTTCCGCTCCAGTATAGCCAGATGCGCCAATGATTGCGATTTTGATTTTGTTCATTTTTTACCTAATTTTTTCTGGGATGAGATTTCCGATATTCTTTCGGAATTTGAAATGCTCCGCGCCAAATTCCAAGCTTTTGTTTTTTGGCCTCTAATTCCAAATTATTCATTTTTTCTTCCGACTCGTTAAAGTTATAAATCACCGCCATTCCGCTTTTCAAAATCTCTTCGTTGATTGAAGTTTTATTCACAAAACATTTTGCAAGAAAGCGATTGTAGTGATCTTTTGAGGAGTAAAAACATTCTACTTCTTTTTTATTGGCTAGTTTTAGTAGAAAAACTTGGCTTTCTTTGCCGCAAAAATATTCTCTGCGATTTTCGTCAAAACAGGTTTGAAGATATTCTGGAGCGTCAATGCCAAAAAGCCTAACTTCATTTTCGCCAACTCTTATTGAGTCGCCGTCAATTACCGAAGCGATGCCAGAAAAACTTTTGTTAAATTGCGGAGATTCTTTTGAAAAAAAGTTGGGGTTGGATGGTTTTGAAATGACGATTTTAAACATCGCAAAGGCAAAAACTGTCAGAAAAACCAAACTGACAATATTTAAAAAGAGCGGTTTTTTAGTAAATTTAACCGCTCTTTTTAAAGTTGCGTTTCTAGGCACGTTTTAGCTTCTCACCAAAGCGTGGTAAGCGTCCATCAAATCTAGTGTCATTTGGTTTGGCTCTGGATAGCTAAATTTATCTTCAATTGAGCCAACGCGAGTTACTTCTGCGGCGGATCCAGTGATAAAAACGTCGGTAGCGTCAGCCAATTCTTCTGGTTTTATGTGACGTTCAACAACTTTAATTCCGCGCTGTCTTGCCAAATCAATTATGGTTAAGCGAGTAATTCCGTTTAAAAAAGCATCGGGAAGCGGAGTGTGTAATTCGCCATTTTTCATTACCAAAAATAAATTTGCGCCAGTCGCTTCAGCTAAATAGCCACGATAATCTAACATTAAAGCGTCATTGTAGCCTTCGCGTTCAGCTTCGTGTTTGGAAATTGTGCAAATCATGTAAAGACCAGCGGCTTTTGAGGCGACAGGTGCAGTTTCAGGAGAAGGGCGTCTGTATTTAGCGAATTTTAATTTTAACCCCGCGCGACGAGCTTCTTCGGAATAATAAGGGGGCCAAGGCCAACAAGCGATGGCAACATGAATTTTATTTTGTTGTGCGGAAATTGCCATTTTTTCAGAGCCGCGCCAAGCAAAAGCGCGCATGTAGCCATCTTCAATATTGTTTTTGGCAACAGCTTCTTTTTTTGCCGCTTCTAATTCTGCAACTGAAAAAGGAACATCGAAGCCAAGAATATTTGCAGAAGCGTGAAGACGCGTTGAGTGTTCAAAGCTTTTAAAAATTTTTTTATTATAAACTTTTTCACCTTCAAAAACGCATGATCCGTAATGTAATCCGTGATTTAAAACGTGAATTTTGGCGTCTTTCCAGTCAATGAATTTGCCGTTATACCAAATAAAACCGTCGCGCTGATCAAAAGGAATTATGTCTGACATTTTGTGATTTTTGTAGTTTAAATAAGGATGAGTGATCTGAAAAATATTGGCTCGATTTTCTTTTGAAAGAAAAGATTTAGTAATTTGTCGCGGACGCCTTCTTCATAATTTTGTTACCCCATCTTCTAAGTTTGTCACCCCGTCTTCA
>CAYVKI010000011.1:12737-31095 GCA_964452075.1 uncultured Rhizobium sp. | reverse complement strand
GAAATTGTTATTTGGATGAGCAAAGGTTTTGAATTTGTAAAACTTTCTGACTCTTTTACTTCTGGTTCTTCAATTATGCCGCAGAAAAAAAATCCTGACGCCGCAGAATTAGTGCGCGGAAAATCGGGAAGAATTTTTGGCTCAACAATTTCTCTTCTTACAACAATGAAAGGTCTTACCCTCACCTATTCAAAAGATATGCAAGAAGATAAAGAGCCTGTTTTTGACGCTATAGAAACTTCTAGCCTTTGTTTACGCGCAATATCTGGAATGATCGCTGATATGAAAATTAACAAATCAAACATGCTGAAAATGGCAGGAAGCGGCTATTCAACAGCAACAGATCTTGCTGATTGGTTAGTAAAAAATCTGAAAATGCCTTTCCGTGATGCGCATCACGTCACTGGAACAATCGTAAAAATTGCCGAAAATAAAGGCGTTGATTTGCACGAATTAAAACTTGCTGAAATGCAGAAAGTTGAAAAAAGAATCACTAATAAAATTTTCGAAGTTCTTTCGGTCGAAAACTCGGTTGCAAGCAGAACCTCTTTGGGTGGAACTTCGCAAATAAGGGTAAAAGAAGAAATCGCTAAAGCTAAAAAATTTCTTAAAAAATAAATGAAAAAAACCTCACTTATTACAGCACTATTTCTTGCGCTTTCACTTATTTTAGAATCTTGCGGCAGAAAAGCTGGAACCGAATATTTGCCAGACGCCAAAAAGCCAAAATTTGATAATGTTAGCGACGAGCTTTGATTGCTAAAAATTGTTAACCTGCACCAAAGTCACTTCGAGCTGGACATTTTTCAATTTCGCTGGTCGAGCTTGTCGAGACCTTGTGAATTATTGCTCAAGTTCTCGACAAGCTCGACCAGCGGATTTTTTTAATCTCGCCTTTTTTTCAGAGCGTAACAATTAAAACCTAAATCTTCTTTAAAATTGCAGCTGATTTACTTTCTACCTGTCACGAGAGCGTTCTTTTGTGGTTGGAGAAAGATGAGGATTTGTAACGTGCTTTGAAGGAGTCATTGGAGATGAAACCTTTTCTACAGTTAGATCAATTTTGCGGCACATTTCTTCCCATTTTCTAACATCAACTCCTTCCCCGCTATCCAAAAAAAGATCACGAGAATAATTGGCGGTCAGTCTTTTTAATCTCAGAGGAGTAAGATTTTCTAAATTCACCTTTCCATCTCTAAAATCTTGGATTCTGTCTTTGTTGCCAGTATATAAACCATTGTCTCTAGCAAGATGCTGAAACTTAGCAGAAAATTTTCTAATCTTGGTCATATCATCTTCACTTACACCTAAACTAGTCAAATCTTCATGTAGAGAATTTTTTCTTGTATCTCCATCCTTAAAAACAGAAACGCCGCCATATTTAAGTGCTAACAAAATGGCAATTGCAGCCTTTTCTTTTTCCAGCCCAACTTTTTCAGCGGCATTATTCAAAATACTTTTTATAAACTTAAACCTCTTATTATCATCACCTTCTTCTGTAAATTCACCAGTTGCTGAGAAATTATAACGACCTTCTGGATCCGCTGTGGCATTATTCTTATTATTCATTCTGGGCTTATAGACTTTTAAACCTTTTGCCTCTTCTTCAATTTTAAATTTCGCCCCTTGATTAAAATCTATTTTCGCCATTGAAAGCTTCTCATCGTCAACAACAAGATCTTCTGTATCAATTTGAGCGTCTGCTGTTAAAGTTCGTGTTTCTACTCTCTGATAACTTTCCAACAAAGCTTTATTTTCAGAAAGTGCCCCTTCTAATTGAGCTTCTTTTTCCGCATTTTCCTCTATTTTTCTTTCCAGTCTTTCTAGTCGCTCTACAAGCTCTGAATAGTTATCTGATTTACGAATTTCTTGAATATTCTCCCCATCTTCGCTCTTCTCCTCAACGCTAGCTTGATCTCTTTGGTTAATGAATAACTCCATTGACGAGGTCTTTTTTCTCAATTCACCCAACTCTTTAAGAATTTTTTGTAAATTTTCTTTGTTGGATTCTTCAGCTTTATCTTTTTGTCTCAACCCTTGATTTTCGATCGCTTCCCTTTCTTTTTCTTTAGCTTCTTTCAGCGAGTTTAATTCTCGAGAAAGAGTCTTAACCTGCTCCCCAAGTTGTTTCTGCGCATCACTAACTTCTTTTTCGGATTCAAGCTTAAGCTCATTAATTCTTTCTTTTTCAGCTTGAAGCCCAGTTCTTTCCGCCTCTAAAGCTCCTAAAACTTCCGTTAATTGTGATTTTAACACCTCAATTTCACTAAATTTTTCATTTAATTTCTCCCTCTCCTCTGCAGACACTCCAAGCATTTTTTGCATAAGTGCATTTTTGAGCTCTTCGCTATCAACGTTATTAAGAACTTGAATCAAAGTCCGCTGGAAACTTTCTTTATCAGATTCTTGAAAATCACCACCAGAATCATTATTAGTTCGTTGATGCTCGGTTTTTTCTTTTTCTAGTAATTCTATTCTTAGCTTCAGTTCTTTTAGTTGCTCTGCACCTTGCTCTGATTCAGCTTTAAACCTCTCAAGTTGCTCAGGCAAAATCTCAAGAGCTTCTATCTTTTTTAAAAGATCATTGTTACCAAGATCCACCAATTCTTTAATCTTGGCACTAAATTGCTCAACGTTATTAAAACCAAGACTTGCAAAAGTCTCTTCAATCGCTGTTAGTTTTTGTTTGATAGCTAAATTTTCTTCTCTTAATTCTTCAGCAAGTTTATCGGTTTTATCTTCTGAAGCCTTCACTTTATCATCTATGTTCTCATTGATTTGAGAGCGATACCCTTGAACCTCTTCTAAAATTTTCTCGAATAATGTAAGATTCGTTACAACGCTTTGTGACAAGCTGTCAACATCTTGAAAAACTCTTTCTCCTTCTAAAATAAGCCCCTGAATTTCTTTTGTTTTATCTTCAGCTATTATTTGAAACTCTTGCTTTTTCGATTCAGATAATCTCTTAAGCTCTTCCTTTTCCAATTCAGATAATGCCTTAAACTCTTCCTTTTCCGATTCAGATAATCTCTTAAGCTTTTCCTGTTCCGATTCAGATAATGCCTTAAACTCTTCCTTTTCCGATTCAGATAATGTCTCAAGGTCTTGCTTTTTCGATTCAGATAATGCCTTAAACTCTTCACTCTTTAACTCGATTTTTCTTTCAAATTCCCTCGCTATTTCTGCAACTTCTTCTTTTTTTTTGTCAATCCAAGTTAAAAGCGTTTGCTTAGCCTGAGTTAAAAATTCTTCAGTTTTTCCTTTCACTTCTTTATTCACCGTCTCTTCAATAGAGGCAATCAAACTATCAATATTATCCTTTAATTCTGTTTCTTTTTTAGTTAATTGTTGCTGGAATCCTTCCAATAAAGCTCCGGAGTCTTTTTGCAACTTCCGCTTTTCTTCTTCTGCTAAACTTTTAATTTCTGTTGTAGCTTTTTCAACTTGCTCTTCCGCTTGCTTTACAAGCTCTTCTGTAAAATCTTGCTGACCTTTAGTTAATTGCTGTTCCGATTGCTTTACAAGTTTTTCCGTAAATTCTTCCTGAGCTTTATTTAGTTCATCTTTTATCGAATTTTTTAATATTGTCCTTTCTTCATTAGCTTGTGTGATTTTAGCAAGCATTTCTTTAACAGCTTCTTTTACTTCTTTTTTTTTGCCATCAAGTGCGCCAAGAAACTGCTCTATCTTTCCTATTTTTGCATTAAAATCGCCATCTTTACTAACTATCTCATTCAAAACACTTTCTGCGTTTTGTTGTAGGTTTTTAATCTCTTGCAAACCTTCTTGCCACTGTGCTTTTAAAACATCTGCCACCCCTAAACTTTCTGTAAGCCGTTGTAAGTCTTCACTCTTTTGCGCATCTAACTCGCTATTTTTACGAAGATTTTCTTCAAGGGAGCTTTTATAACCTTCTCTCACCCCCTCTAACTCTTGAAACAGTTGAGAAACTTGATTAATTTGCGATTCTAGAGATCTTGCATCACTCTCTTTTTTTTCCCGCAAATTTTTAAATTGAGTTTGAAGCTCAGCAAATCTCGAGCTCAATTCATTAAAAACACGATCCTGAGCTTCTATCTTTGATTCATTATCCCGCTTTAAAGATCCAAATTCACTTGTTATATTTTCTCTTTCTGCTTTTTCCTTTTCGCTTTCTTCAGCAATATTTGAGATCTGAGAGTTTAGACCTGAGATCTGAAGCTCTAGAGCTTCAATGTTTTTAAGATTTTCTTCATTATTACTTTTAAGCAAGCCACTCAAATTAATAATAAAGGATTCATTTTCCTCTATTAACTTACTTTCTTTTTCAGCTAATTGTTGCTGCAACACAGTCAACGATTCTTCAGAATCTTTTTTTAACTTCTGAAATTTTTCCTCCGCCTCTTTCTGAAGTTTTTCTGAAATTCTTTCACCTTGTTCTTGCAAATGGCTTGCAGAAGTTTGCTGATTTTCCTCTGATTGCCTTTCTACCAACTCTTTTAATCGCACCACTTCTTCACGAGCTTTCTTCATTTCATCAAGAGCTTGATTGAGAGTCACTTTCTCTTTACTCCCTTCATCCCCAAGCTTTTCAACAAGAACCCGCATCTCTGCTACTTGTTGATCACCTTTAATTATCGCCTCATTCAAAGTATCTTCCGCTCTTTTTTGTAACTTTTGCTGCAAACTATTTTGTTGCTCTTCTTTTAAGGTAGCTACTTTTTTATTTTCTTTAAGAAGTTGTGCAATTTGTGCATTTTTTTGAGTATCTGCCTCTTTAATTTCAAGAAGATATTTTTGAAAAAAATCTTCGTGCTGTTTTTCCGTATTTTTTAAATCTTGAATTTGACTTCTAAGGTCTTCTAATTCTGATTTCAAAATCAGATCCGAACTTTCTTTTTCTTTTAAAAAGTCATCTAGTCTAAACAAATCATTCTTGATTAAAAAGCGAAAATTATCCCATTTTTCAGATATATTGTGATATTTTTCTCTCAAGGAATAGAGCTCTAGTTGTAGATCTGAAGTCTTAGAATTATCAGCATCAGCTGATTCTTTTAGAGTTTCTGAAATTTTACTACTCTCCCTCTCCTGAGCTTCTTGAGCCTCTCGAGCTTCTTTTAACACCTTTTGCTTATGATTATTAAATAATCTTCGAGCAGATTCTTGAGGATTATCTTTCGTTTCAACTGAAAAGTGCTCCAAAAATTTATAAAACCATCCAAGGCGTTTTTGAGCATTTGTAATTTTTAGATTTAAAAATTCCTCCCCCTCAAATGGAGATTCAATAACATCTGATTCGTATTCTTCATAATCCCAACCTAATGCATTCTCTATCTCAGATATCGGAACTTCTTTAGTTGCTCGGGTGCCAAAGAATGCAATAACACTTTCATTCCTTGTTGATTCCAATATACCATTGCGAAATATAAACCGCTCACTTGTTCCAAAAGCATTATCTATAATTTTTTCTTTTAAGCATTCTGCAACATGTTTATTTTTTAAATCAGGTGCAATCTCAAAAGGAACAAAGGTGCAAAACGAAGCGTTGAATAATCTTACAAGACCAAGGTTTGTACAGATTTTATTTTTATATTCTGAAGTAGGTTCTGGAAGATTTTCTCTCATATTAAAAAAATTTGGTTTAGAATTTGGCGACTAAACTATGCCAAACTACAAATCTTTACTCTCACTCTTTTTTTGTCACCCCGTCTTCATGACGGGGTCTAGCGGGATTCTTTTCCAGACCCCGTCATGAAGACGGGGTGACAATTTGAGAGTAAAGATTTGTAGTTTGGTATAGTTGTTAAAAAAAATATTTCAGGAGGATTTGTGGCATTAGAGAAATCATCCGTGCATTTAGAAATATTTCTAACGTTAACTCTGGATAAAAAAACTCTTTCTTCAATAAAAAATTAGGTCGCTCGCTTTCAGAACGCGAATTTCAAATAAGAAGTGCCGGATCTTCCCCAAAAAAGACATACAAAATACCCGCTTGGGGTTTCGACAAGCTCAACCGGCGCTGGCTCATAGAATTCACTTCATTATCTTCTCAACTCTCTGAAAAAAATTTTAACCTTTTTAACAACTTCAGATTTTGAGCAATTGGTGTTGATCACAAAATCGGCGCAAGATTTTCTTTGTTTGTTGGTCATTTGTTTGGCTGCGATTTGAAAAAACTTTTTTTCTAAATCTTTTTTATTTTCCTTTGAATTCTTCATTGCGCGCGACAAAAAACGCTTTTTTTGTATTGATGGCGCAACGGTAATTGCCAAAATCGCATCGCATTCATAACCTTTTGTTTCGAGTAATAGCGGAATGTTTAGAACTGCAATTTTTTTATTTTGAATTTTAGAGTTCTCTAAAAATAACTGATAATTTTTTCGAACTTTTGGGTGAAGAATCTCTTCCAAAATTTTTAACTTTTTGGCATCAGCAAAAACAATTTTTCCCAAGATTTGGCGATTAATTTTCTGGTTAACAAAGCTTTCTGGAAAGTTTTTTTTAACTTCGCTAATGGTTGATTTATCAAGCTCAAGAAGGTTGTGAACTTCTTTATCGGCATCAAAAACTGCGGCGCCGCTTTTGGAAAAAATATCTGCAACAAAATTTTTTCCTGAAGCAATTCCGCCAGTAAGACCGATTATTTTCATTTTATCTAAATTAATTCGTTTGGAATTTTCGCCCCAAGAAACTCAAGATTTTTGCGCAAATCTGCTTTTAAAATTTCTAAACCTTCTATTGAAACTGATTCGCATCTTGCAACCAGAACTGGCTGGGTGTTTGAAGCGCGGAGAAGCCACCAACCATTTTTTGATTTAGTTCTAACGCCATCAATGTCATTAAATTCAATTCCTGATTTTTTTAGATGAGTTGTTAAATCTGCAATGATTTGAAATTTTGTTTCATCCAAACATTCAACTCTAATTTCCGATGTTGAGAAAGTTTTGGGCAAATCTTTTCTAGCGTGAGCCAAAGAGCATTCAAGATCAGAAACAATGTTAATTATGCGAATTGCTGCATAAAGACCGTCGTCAAAACCAAAATATTTATCAGCGAAAAAAATATGTCCGCTCATTTCGCCAGCAAGAACAGCTTTGGTTTCTTTCATTTTTGCTTTGATTAAAGAGTGACCAGTTTTGCCCATTAAAGGTTTGCCGCCTGCTTTGGCGATTTCGTTAAATAAAACGTCGCTGGCTTTAACGTCGGCAATTATTGTTGCGCCAGAATTTTCTTTTAAAATTTCGCGGGCGTAAAAAACCATTAATTGATCGCCCCAAATAATCTCGCCTTCATTATCAACAACGCCAATTCGATCGCCATCACCATCAAAGGCAATGCCCAGATCGCAACCTTCATCGAGAACTGTTTTGATTAGATCTCGAAGATTTTCTGGTACAGTTGGATCTGGATGGTGATTTGGAAAATTCGCGTCAATTTCTGGAAAAAGCAAAATATGATCGGCGGCAATTCTTTTGCTTAGTTGGGTCATAATTTCTCCAGTTGCGCCATTTCCAGCGTCCCAAGCAATTTTTAGTTTTTTCTTTGGTTTGAAAGTGTCGATTTCGTCAAGCAAATGACTTTTACTTTCTGCCAATAAACAATCTTTTAAAAGTCGTTCGATATAATCGTTTTGAACTGATTTTGTTTCTAGGTTGCCTAATCCAGAAACCAAATCGTTGTTTTCAAGTAATTTTGCTAAACCCAAAATATCTTCGCCATAAAAAGGACGGTCTGAAAGCATCATTTTAAAACCATTGTGATCCTTTGGATTGTGAGAACCCGTCACCATTATTCCAGCATCGCAATTCAAGTGATAAACCGAAAAATACAACATTGGAGTTGGCCCCAAACCAACATCAATAACTTCAATTCCAGATTCAACCAAACCTTTAATTAAATTTTCTTTTAAAGCTGGAGAGCTGTAGCGTCCATCGCAAGCGACAACCATTTTTTTTCCGCCTTTTTTACTCAAAAAACTTGCAAAAGTTTTGCCAACAAAAAATGCGTCAGCATCAAATAATGTTTGGTTGTAAATGCCGCGGATGTCGTAAGCGCGCAAAATTGAGCTGTTAAATTTATGTTTTGTCATTTTTTAATTAATTTGGTTTTGGTCTAAAGCGTTATGGGTTAGAAATACAATGAAACAAAAACGTACGCTAAGGAATTTTTTCGAGGAGCGCCACATAATGAAGCCCAAATTAATATTCCCCAGATCTTTCTTGAGACTTTGCTTCGCCACTTAATTTCGTGACCTTATCTTCTTCAAAAACTTGATTTTCTCCCCAAGTGACACGCTTTTGGGGTTTAAGTTGTTTGTCAATTTGTTTATCTATTAGAAGCATAGCACCAGCTGCTATCATCGGGATTGCGATTATAGCAGTGCCATACTTTTCTTTCCAGAATTCACTGAGCATCATTTTATCTAGATCAACATAAGCCTTTTGCAAATCGTCAAGCGATTCATATCGCTGCGCCATTTCTTCACGAAACCTTTCTGGATTTGACTCTCGTCTTTCGTGAAATAGCTTGAATCCTCTTGGTGATTGACTCGCCAAAACAAACAAATCAACGGCCTTATTAATCAAATCTTCAAAAGATTGGTTTATTAGATTATGAAAGCTTTCTCCAAGTTTTCTCTTGCTGTAATTTAACTCTTTCTCACGCTTCTCTGCAAAAGGAACAAGCATAGGAGCGTACTCTTCAGCTCTATGAAACTTTGTTGTTTGTTGCGCGATAACTGCTGATTTTCTCATTAATAGCGCCCCCCAACTTTAGCTGTAGATTGCTGTCTTTGCGAAGTATGATCATTTTGGTATTCTTCGCTAATGATTGATTTTAAATCTCTTATCGTAACTGTTTCTATGTTTTGGATTCTCCCAGAGATTGATTGTACTATTTCTTGATAGTGACCGTCATCATTAGGATCAATGGTTTGCAAAAAGTTTTCTGACTCAAGATTTTCTAGCTGTATTATCGTAGAGAACTTGGTGTATAGTAATTCATCAAATTTTTCTTTGTCATAGGGCTCTCTAGAAGTCCGAATTTCTTTTCCAATATCTGAAAAAATCTCCACCAAAGAATTTTTATCCAAAACCTTATTATCGTTGATCTCTCTTCGAACTGCCGCAGCTATTTCTGGATTTGTCGCACCCATCCTTCTTTGCATTTCTATAATAAAATCTTCATCAGAAATTCCATTTAAAACATGTTGTTGAAACAATCCTCCATCTTCTTGTTCAGAAGCACTCATTTTAACATCAATATCTCCAACTTCTAAATCGCCACTTTCTCTTCTTGAAGGCTCTTTCGAAGATTGAACACTTCTAAATCTTTCAGTTTCTGAATATAAGTTATGTCCGGTGCTTTCTTGTAGTTGGCGAAGATTAGCAATAACTGCATCTGATATTTCTTTGATAGATTGTTCATTGTTAAAACTTGGCCATCCACATTCTCTTTTAGTATTTTTAGCATTTTTTCTTCTGTTTGCTGGGTTTTTTACCTCATATGGCTGACTGATTACCTGTGCAACAAATACTGAGGTTAGTTGATCTTGACCAAATCTTTCCAATTCTGGATAAGCCGCCAAAACAATATGCATGTGTTTCGCCGCTGCTGACACAAGATTTTCTTTTGTATTATTTCTTGGAAATGCTGTCGAAACCTTTAAATCAGCAGTTTCTTTTTCATGAATTTCAAGCAAGCTTGATTCAATTTCTGGATAGAAAAATAAAGATGAGATATTTTGTACAACTTCCTTGAATTTTAATCTTTCAAAATCTAGTGAATCTAAATAGCTACGCTTCTCTTCCAGTTTTTTTGATTTTTTATCAACTTTTGAACCGCTTCTGCGATTAGAGCCTGAACTCTTTATTTCAGATTCAAGTTTTTCAATTTCTTGCTGTGTTTGTCTTTGGTTTTGAAAAAACTCTTTCTTTTTATCATCAAACTGTTCCGAAGAAAATCTTTCTAAACGATTTAAAACCGCAGTTACTTTTGGCCCTTCATTTGATGGAGCTTCAAATCCTTCAATTTGCAAAAATGCACTTGCTGGAGTTTTATTGTAAAAAGTTATTAAAGTTTCAGCCATCTTTTCCAAAGAGGAGCAAATTATTTGACCATTAGCTAATTTTTCTTTCCCCATGTGTGAAAGAATTGTATCAGCTATTTCATGATTTTCAGTTGCCTGTTGCTCTATAGCAAAACTCTCAATTGAACTAATTTCTGACTTCTTAAATCTCTGTTGATTATAGTTTCGAAGAATTTGAGTAATCCCTTCATACAGATTATCTCTTCGACTTTCATCAAGTGTCCCAATTGCAGAGACAAAATTATAAATTTTTCCTCTTTTTTCTTTTAGATCAGTCAAACTTTCTTCAGAGTTTAATTCTAAATCTTGTAATGTTCTAGCAAATCCTCTTTTTACAAGAGCGTAGGCTGTAACATGATCTCCTTGAATACTGCCCAAAACTGAAGGACCTCTTCCTTCTATCTTAATACTCTGGGATGTTCCATCAAACTTAAAGGTTGCAACAACCGACTGACTTGCCTCTAAAATAGAAACTGGTTCAAGGTTTTCTTCTAATTTAGAGGATGCCGCTGCTTTTTTTTGATCTTTACTCATATGATTATGAATTTTCGTTAAAAAATCTACGTCAATAACTTATCTATCCAATTCTTTAGATAAAATATTCAAAAGTTTTACCGAAAAATTATGAGCGCGCTCGTTGAAGTGATTAATTTTTGAGCTAAAAATATTATAAAAAAACACCGCCGGAATTGCTGCAAAAAGCCCAGCGGCGGTTGCAAGTAAAGCTTCGGCAATTCCGGGAGCAACAACTGCCAAACTAGTATTTTTAGAAACTGCAATTCCTTGAAAACTGCTCATAATTCCCCAAACCGTTCCAAACAAACCAACAAATGGCGCGGCCGAACCAATAATTGCCAAAAATCCTAAACCAGATTCCATGCGCTGCATCGCACGGTTTAAAGCAACTTCCATTTCGCCCATTAATCTAGATTTTAAAGAAGATTTTTTTTCATCAACATCTGCGCTAATAATTTGTTTAACGTTGCTGGTTTTCCACTCTTTCATGCAAGCAATAAAAACTCTTGCCAATGGATGATTGTCAGATTTTTTTGCTTCGTTATAAATTTCTTCAAGCATTGCTGAACCTTCAAAAGCATCTTCAAAAGCATCGCTTCTACTTCTCAAAACTCTGAATTTAATGATTTTATCAAAAATAATTGCCCAAGACCAGAGCGATGCCAGAACTAGAGCCAACATCACTAACTGCACTATTATATCCGCTTGAGTTATTAAACCAACAATTGAAACCGAAGAAGCTTTTTCCATTTTTTTAAAAATTAATTTTTACAGTTCGTTAACCCAGACTGGGTAAAATATTATTCTTCAATAATCTCTCTTTTTCCTGAAATGCTTGGCGGAGTAATTACGCCCTGCTCTTCCATTTTTTCAATCAGAGTTGCGGCGCGATTATAACCAATACGCAATTGACGCTGAACATAACTGATTGAAGGCTTTTTGTCGCGACGCACAATCATTACTGCCTTGCGATAAAGATCTTCATCGCTATTTCCGCCGCCATCAGAATCTTCATCAAAAGAACCTGAAGAACTTGGCAAAGGCATGTCAAATGAGATTTTTTCACTTTCTTCAAATTCTGTTAAATCTTGGCTCTTAATAAAATTCACAATATTTTCAATTTCTGTATCCGAACAAAATGGACCATGAACTCTGGTCATTTTGCTGCCGCCCGACATATAAATCATGTCACCCTGACCAAGCAATTGTTCGGCACCCTGAACTCCCAAAATCGTGCGACTATCAATTCTTGAAGTGACCTGAAAAGAAATGCGTGTTGGAAAATTCGCTTTAATGACGCCAGTAATAACGTCAACTGAAGGGCGTTGCGTTGCCATGATAATATGAATTCCGGCAGCTCGCGCCATTTGCGCCAAACGCTGAATTGATCCTTCAATTTCTTTTCCTGCCACCAACATTAAGTCGGCCATTTCATCCACAATAACCACGATGAAAGGTAATTTTTTTGGCTCAAATTCGATCTCTTCAATAATCGGCTGACCAGTTGAAGGATCGTATCCGGTTTGAACTTTGCGAGAAAGTTTTTCGCCAGTGATTATCGCCTTTTCAGCCTTTTCATTATAGCCCGCAATGTTTCGAACGGCAAAGCTCGACATTAATCGATAACGCTCTTCCATTTCTGCAACTACCCATTTTAAGGCAATCACAGCTTTGCTTGGCTCTGTCACAACTGGCGATAATAAATGCGGAATTCCATCATAAATTGACAATTCCAACATTTTTGGATCAATCATAATAAATTTACATTCGTCAGGTCGCATTTTGTAAAGAATCGACAAAATCATCACGTTTAATCCGACTGATTTTCCAGATCCTGTTGTTCCTGCAATCAATAAATGTGGCATTTTCGCTAAGTCGGCAATCATCGTTTCGCCGCCAATATCTTTACCTAAAATAATCGGCAAAGCATGTTGTGAAAATTTATAATCTTTGGATTCAATTAGTTCGCGGAAAAAAATCATTTCACGCTTTTGATTAGGCAATTCAATGCCAATTGAAGTTTTTCCAGATACAACCGCAATTCTTGCTGAAACCGCACTCATCGAACGAGAAATGTCGTCAGATAAACCAATTACGCGCGAAGCCTTAGTTCCTGCGGCTGGCTCAAACTCATGCAAAGTCACCACTGGACCAACTTTTGCACCAAGAGAAGTTCCGTAAACCCCAAAATCTTCTAAAACCTTTAGCAACATTTGCGATTGGCTTTCTACCAATTCTCTGCTGGTTTTTTTATTTTTATTTTCTGCCGAACGATCTGTTAAAAGATCTGCGGTTGGCAATTGATAATTTGATTTTGCCGCTCTTTTTGGCTTTTTGGTTTTGCTAACTTTAATCAGTTTTTCTTTTAATTCTTCGCGACTTTCTTCTTCAGATTCTTCATAATTTTCTTCTTCCTCTTCAGATTCATTGTAAGTAATAACTTTTCTTTCCTCGCCTTCTCTTTGCTTAAAAGTGGCTTGATCATCTTTAAATAAACTAACTAATTTTTCGATCATCAAGCTAGAAGAAACAAAAACATATCTAAAAAAGTAAACCCAATCGCCAAAAGAAATTTCAATGATTATGGAAGTTAAAATTACCGAAAAAATGAACGCAGAAATAGAGGTGACAATAATTGGAGAAAATGCCATTTTTGCCAAAATTAACTGTCCGTTAATTCCTCCAAGTCCGTTAACTTCCCACCAATCTGGTTGAGGCAAAGTGGCGAAAAATAATGACCAACACAAAATACAAAAAGGTGTAAGAATTATTTTGGGCATTAAATTTCTTATGCCAAAGCGGCTGCTTATTTTTGTGCCAATGCTAAAAATTATTAGAACCAAAACAAATGATGAAATTCCTATAACTTGCAACGATAAGTCCGCTATATGCGAACCAAAACTTCCCATCCAATTATTAACATTATCCGTGGTGGAAACGGTATTGAAAGACGGATCTTCAGAATCAAAACTAAAAATAGCCAAAGCAAAAACCAAAGCGAAAACAGCGAGACAAAGTCCGAAAAAACGGAGAATCAATCGGAGAATAATTTTGTAAATTTTGTCCGGCATTTCGTGTTTTTTGATTTGTATTTTTAGTTTGGTATAAATCTTTTAGTGTTCACTCTCGCCTTAACCCTCTTCCATCAAGGAAGAGGGAGCTAAACCGAACCTTAATTAATTACATCCTTCATTAATTAAACTCAGACTAACTCTCTCTTGATAGAGGATGAAAAATTACAACCTCTAATTGGGCAATGGAATCACTGGCAATCCAGGAGGAAGTGATTTTTCCATTATTGGCTTAGAATCTTCAACTTTTTTCTGCTCACTTTCTTCTTTTGCCATTTTCTTTAAAATGAATGGCGGCAACTCAACTTTTTTATTAAGATCTTCTTTTTTAGCCTGTTCTTTTGTTTCGGCAGGAAGATCGACTTTAACTGGCTCTATTGGCTTAGGTGGAGTTTCGGTAATTCTGTCTGGCGTAATTTCAGTTATTGGTGAAGTTGGAATTTCTGGATCAATTGGCTTTGGAACTTCTGGAGTAACAGGGTTTGTTGTTGCGGTTTGTGTTGGATATATTGGATTTCCCTTCTCATCTTTTGGCAAAAATTTTACCATTATAGCCGCTTTATTAGCTGCAGCATCGGCCTTTCTTTTTTCTTTAGCTTCGTCAGCAAGTTTCTGGTTTTTTTCCTGTTCGGCATCAAAAATCTTCTTATATTCAGACGCAATAATGCAGGAATCTCCATTCCAACAACGGCTTTTTCCGCAATCGCAAGAAAAAACTAGAGCCTGAGTGCACATGCTAAATCGATCAAATTGTGCTTCGCAATTATCGGCGCAGCCGTTTCCAAATTGACGCCAAACGCCTTTTGAATCTTCGCAAACATTACGATTATCGAAAGTTGTTGAGCGTAAAGTTTGTGCAAAAACATCAGACGAAAAAATAACAAAAAAAAGGCAGATGACTTGCGCCATTCTGCCTAAATTTTTTTGATTTTTTAGCGTCATGTAATTTTTCATGAAGTTAGTTTTTGTAGCTCTTCAATAATTTTGTCACCCATTTGTGAGCAAGAAATTTTTGCTTCACCAGAATTTGCAATATCTGCCGTTCTAATTCCTTTGTTTAAAACATTTTCAACTGCCGCTTCTAGCAAATCTGCCTCTTTAGCAAATTCGAAAGAATATCTAAACATCATTGCCAAACTCAAAATTGTTGCGATTGGATTAGCAATATTTTTGCCAGCAATATCTGGAGCCGAACCATGAATTGGCTCATAAAGCGCAAATTGTTTTCCATTAGATTGTTTTGCGCCAAGTGAAGCCGAAGGCAACATTCCCAAAGAGCCAGTAAGCATTGAAGCTGTGTCAGAAAGAATATCACCAAACATATTTCCGGTAAGCATTACGTCAAATTGCTTAGGATTTCTAACTAATTGCATTGAAGCGTTATCAACATACATGTGCGACAAAGCTACTTCTGGATAATCTTTTTTGCCAATTTCTGTCACAACTTCGCGCCACATTTCTGTGGTTTCAATTACGTTAGCTTTGTCGATTGAGCAAAGTTTTTTGCCGCGAATTTTCGCTAAATCAAAAGAAACGCGCGCAATTCTCTCAACTTCTTTTGAATTATAAGTCATGGTATTAACACCTTGACGAGAACCATCCGCCAAAGTTGTGACGCCGCGCGGTTCACCGAAATAAAGATCGCCCGTAAGTTCGCGAACAATCATGATGTCTAAGTTTTCAACAATTTCGCGCTTCAATGTTGAGCTGTCAGCAAGTGCCGAAAAAACTTTTGCGGGACGCAAGTTTGCAAAAAGCTCTAACTCTTTGCGAATTCCTAAAAGCCCGCGTTCTGGGCGATGTTTATATTCTAAAGATTCCCACTTCAAACCGCCAACCGCACCAAGCAAAATCGCGTCAGATTCGCGCGCCAAGTTTACAGTTTCTTGGGGAAAAGGAGTTCCAACTTGATCATAAGCAATTCCGCCTAAAAGTGCGTTTTCAGTTTCAAATTTTTTGTCACTGTTTTTTGTAAAAAAATCGAGAACTTTTTTAGCTTGTCCAACAACTTCTGGCCCAATGCCATCGCCTTCAATTAAGAGAATTTTTTTAGTCATTTTGATTAAGATTTTAATTTAGAATTTTTTGTAGTTCCGTGAAAAGTTTTTCTTCAAGCTTCTCGCCTTTAGAATCAAGCCAGTTTTGCGAATTTTTATCAAAAGAAAAATAATCAGCTCCCGTAAAAGGTGATGAATACCATATTTTTTGCGACGCACTGTGGCGATTGATTATGTAAGTTTTTGAAGTTGATTCAATCACTATTGTTAAAATTCCATCTGAATATTCAACATCCAGTTTTGAATTTTTATCGTGCTTTTCTAACTCTTCAGAAAGTTTGTTTAATGTATTTTCGCAATGTTGTAAAAAATCTGATTCGGACATTTTTATAATTTTTTTTGTAAAAACACGTTTAATTACTAAGGGTAAATTTTCTTAACCTTCCAGCCATCTTCAAATATTTCATAAACTTCTCTTTTATGAATTCTAAAATCGCCTTCTTGCCAAAACTCAATCGCCTTTGGCACAACTCTAAAGCCCGACCAAAATTCAGGACGAACAACTTCTTGTCCCTCAAATTTTTTAGTCACTTTTAAAATTCTTTCTTCAAATTCGCTCCATTCTTGCATTTCTTGCGATTGCTTTGAAGCCCAGGCACCAATTCTGCTATCTCTTCTTCTGGAGGCAAAATATTCGTCGGCTTCTTGTTTTGAAACTGGTTCAACTTTGCCTTCAATTCGAACCTGCTTTCCTAAAAAACCCCAATAAAAACAAAGAGCAACATTTTGGTTATTTTGCAATTCTTCGCCTTTTCGACTGGTTAAATTTGTAAAAAAGCAAAAACCGCGCTCATCGAATTTTTTTAATAAAACCATTCGCGCTGATGGCGAATTATTTTTATCAACCGTTGCCAAACACATTGCGGTTGGCTCAACAATTTCTTTTGTTGCAGAAGCTTTTTCAAACCAGTTAGAAAATTTTTTGAATGGTTCGTTAAATGAAATTTTTGTCATTTTGTTTTAAGTTTAAAAGAAAAGATTTGTAGCTTAAATTTGATTTCGAAATTTCAGCTCCCTAAAAAACAAAAATCAAAACACAAATCAAAATAATTTTAGAAAAATAAAATGAGCCCAAAAGCCAAATTTTTTACACGACTATTTGCCTTTCTCGCATTAAGTTTTATAGCACTTCAAGCTTATAATCGTTTTTGTCTTTTTGGAAATAAATGCCAACCGATTTATTTTTCAAAATATCTGTCAAGAACAGAGGGAAATCAAGAATTAGAATTAGATTTTAAAGTTCAAAATTACAGAGCAGATCTAGATTTTTATACTTTAAAATCAGATCTGATAACGGTTGCAAACCGTTTAAACACCATCACTTTCGTTGCCAAAAACACCACCAACAAGCCAATTAAATTTCGACCAAAATTAGTAGTTGATCCAGAAGAATTTGCCGATCACATCGAGCGCCTTAGCTGCCTTTGTTCTCAAACTTACCACTTAGAACCAAAAGAACAGATAAAGCTAACTATGGAATTTTTTATCAAACCCTCAATTGCAAAAGTACGCAACTTGGCTAACGACAACAATATTACAATTAGTTATGAGGTTGAATAACGAATAAATAGCAGAATTTAGTTCGGTTTTAATTCAAGTTAACGCTTCCAAATGGTGTGATTTTTAGAAACGTCCTCAAGAGTAATTCCTTTTGTAAGCAGATTTTGCCTGATCTCGTCCGCTAGTTTGAAATTTTTTTCTTCTTTTGCTTTTAGGCGTAATGCAATTTGCTCTTCAATTTCAGACTCGTCGAAGTCAGTTTTTTTCACCTTAGATTTATTTGTTTCATAATCCACCAGACCAAGAAAATCAAGGATTCCAGCGAATTCAATTTTTAGGTTTTGGTTATTATTTGCTTTAATTTCTTTTGCGGTTTCATGCAGTAATGCAATTACTTTTGAAATGTTTAAATCTTCTGCCAAAAAAGATAAAACTTTTGCGGTTAAATCTTTAGAATTGGCAATTGCGGGATTTAATTCTTTCAAATCTTCAATTACCGCGTGAAATTTTTCTAATGATTTTTTTGCATCATCTAAAGCTTTTTGATTGAAATCGAAAGGTTTGCGATAATGCGTTGAAAGCAATAAATAACGAATCACCACGCCAGAAATTCCCTTATCTAATAAATCACGCACGGTGATAAAGTTTTTTAACGACTTGCTCATTTTCTCGCCATCAACCGTTAAAAAACCATTGTGAATCCAAAAATTGGCGTAATGCGAATTTGGATTTGCGCAACGACTTTGAGCAATTTCGTTTTCGTGATGAGGAAACTGCAAATCAGCTCCTCCGCCATGAATGTCGAAATCTGCCCCTAAATATTTCGAACTCATCGCCGAACATTCAATGTGCCAACCAGGACGACCTTTGCCCCAAGGGCTTTCAAAAACGCTAGAAATGTCATCTTCGGCATCGGCTGGTTTCCACAAAACGAAATCGAGGGGATTTTTTTTGTAAGTGGCAATTTCAACTCGAGAACCGGCAATCATCTCATCAAGATTACGATTTGAAAGCTCGCCATAATTAGCATAAGAAGCGACATCAAAAAGCACGTGACCGTCGCTAACGTAAGCATTTTTGTTGGCGATAAGCTTTTCAATCATAACAATCATTTCAGGAATATGCGTTGTTGCGCGCGGGTCGTGAGT
>CAYVKI010000011.1:9035-12727 GCA_964452075.1 uncultured Rhizobium sp. | reverse complement strand
CGGAATAGAAAAGATCAGTGATTTTTTGAGTTAGATTTTGAATAGAAATTTTTTGCTCTTTGGCAGCGGCGTTAATTTTGTCATCAACGTCGGTGATATTACGAACATAAGTGACTTGCGGAAAAATTTTTTTCAAAAAACGAAATAGCAAATCATAAACCACCGTGGAACGTGCATTTCCAAGGTGTGGACGATCATAAACCGTTGGGCCACAAACGTACATTTTTAAATGATTTGGGTCGATTGGCGCCAGAATTTCTTCTCTTTTTGTCAGGGTGTTAAAAATTTTAATTTCGGTTTTCATGAATGAAAATTTTGGTTTGTTTGATTTTGATTTTCGTTGATCGAAATCTTCTTCGTTAGTCGAGATTGTAGATCGCTCTTGAGCAAGCTCTCAACAAGCTTAAGCAACGAAAAAACTACAAATAGAGTTCTTTGATAATTTTATTGCGTAAATAATTTTTGCTTTTCATTCCTGCAAATTTTGTCACCACTTCGCCGTCTTTCGAAAGCAAAACTGTATAAGGAATTCGATTGCTGTAAGAAATATTTTGTTTTTGCAAAAACTCAACAAACCCGTCTTTAAAACCTAAAAATCTTGGCTCAAAATAAATTTCACCATATTGATTGAGATATTCTTTTAAAGCTTCTGCATCAAGATTGCGATCAATCGCTAAAGCTATTACTCGCAAATCAGTATTTTGAAACTCGCGAGAAATTTCATTAATTATGGGAAAGTTTTTTGAACAAACTTTGCACCAAGTTGTGTAAATATAGAGTAAAATTGGTTTATTTTCTGACTTCTCAAACTCATTTGCCACTTGTGCGGTGGTCATGGAAATCGGAGAAGAGCTATTGAAAGAAATATTTTTTGACTCGGGAATTTGCACGTCAACTCGAGCAACATTTTCAACAAAATATTGCCAGAAAAACATTCCTATTAAAGCTCCGAAAACTATTACTAAAAAAAGCATTTTAAGATTTTTTTGAGATTTTTTTTGAGGGAAATTGATAATTTTATTATTCATTTAAAGAAAGAAGCTTGAAACTTAAGGGTTGTAAAGGAGATAATTGTTGCCTCAAATTTTTTCGCAACTTTTAAATTTCAATGTTAATCAAAGTAAAAAACCTAACGCTACACACCAATCTTGGAATTCACGATTGGGAGCAAAATTTTAATCGCAAAATCATCATCAATGCTGAAATTGAAAGTGATTTCAACCTTGCTCTTAAAAGCGACAACATAAACGACACAATTAACTATGAAACCATCACAACGAATATCAAAAACCTTATTGCGACAAAACGCTTCAATCTCATAGAGAAAATGACACAAGAAATCATGAATGTTATTATGTCAGATTCGAGAGTAAAACGCTGCAAACTTGAAGTTGATAAGGTTGGAGTTGTTGATTTGGTCGAATCATTTTCAGTTATAATTGAACAAACTCGTTAAAATGGATCTTAAGACTGAAGAAATTATAAAACTTTTTTACTCGCATTTACGCATCAAAAACTTTTTAAAAATTTTGTGCTATTTCTTGATTGTGGGCGGAGTTTTTATCTATGTTTTTTATGGTTTTAGCCAATCTAATAAAATTAAAATTGTGCAAGATTTTCAGCAAAAATCAAAATCTTACGAAACCGAAAAAATCATGACTAATCCTCGTATAAAATTTGAACATGGAGATTCGCAAGTTTATCAAATAAAAGCCAAAAAGGCTTTTCACAAAAACGATCAAGAAGCGATTCTCTATGACGTTTTTGCCACTGGCGAAATCGGAAATATCAGCGCTGGAGAACTAGAAATTAATGAAGAAGGCGATCATTTAATTTTCAAAAAAAACCCAATTTTAATTTTAAATAAAGTAAGAAATGACAAATAAATTTGGCGATATTTTTTCTTTCACAACTTGGGGAGAAAGCCACGGAGAAGCAATTGGATGCGTTGTGGATGGTTGTCCTTCAATGATTGATTTGGACGAATCTGACATTCAAAAATACCTAAATCAGCGTCGCCCCGGACAATCAAAATTCACCACGCAACGCCAAGAAAAAGATGAGGTAAAAATTTTTTCTGGAGTTTTTGAAGGTAAAACAACTGGAACTCCAATCAGCTTAATTATTTTTAACGAAGATCAAAAATCTGGCGATTATGGCGACATTAAAGATAAATTTCGCCCAAGCCACGCCGACTACACCTATTTCAAAAAATATGGCATTCGCGATTATCGCGGCGGCGGAAGATCTTCGGCTCGTGAAACTGCGATGCGAGTTGCAGCTGGTGCGGTTGCAAGAAAAATTTTAGCTCGTGAAAAAATTGAAATTACTGGCTACTTAACTCAAATTGGCGAGAAAAAAATTGATCGCGCAAAAATCGATTTTTCTGAAATAAATAATAATGATTTTTTCTGTCCTGATAAAATCGCCGCCAAGAATTTTGAAGATTATTTGTTGGATCTTAGAAAATCTGGAGACTCTGTTGGCGCGATTGTTGAAGTTGTTGCAAAAAATGTTCCTGTTGGATTGGGAGAGCCAATTTACAACAAGCTCGATGCTAAAATTGCTTCCGCAATGATGTCAATCAATGCTGTAAAAGGCGTTGAAATTGGTGACGGAATGGAAGCTGGCAGCAAAAAAGGTTCTGAACTTGCTGACGAAATGTGGGCAAAAAAAGAAGATGGATTTGATAATAAAAAAGGATCCCACCTATTTAGGGGGGATCGAGCTGACGCTTTAGCGCAGCGATGGGGGGTGGATTTTTCTTCTAACCATTCTGGCGGATCTTTAGGAGGAATTTCTTCGGGGCAAGATATTGTTGTGCGCTTTGCTGTAAAACCAACCAGCTCAATTTTAATTCCTAGAAAAACCGTTGATATTGCCGGAAATAATTGCGAAATCATCACCAAAGGTCGCCATGATCCATGTGTTGGAATTCGCGCCGTTCCAGTTGGAGAAGCAATGTTGGCGTGTGTTTTGGCTGACTTCTTATTATTACAAAAATCTCGCTCTTAATGAAAAAAATCTTAGTCATCGGCTCTGGAGGTCGTGAACACGCAATTTGCGAAGAGTTCAAAAAATCTCCTAAACTTGAAAAACTTTTTGCGCTTCCTGGAAATGCTGGAATTTCTGAAATTGCTGAAATTGTTTTAGAAATTAAAATTGAAGAACATCAAAAAATTATCAATTTTTGCCAAAAAGAAAAAATCGACTTCGTATTTGTTGGACCTGAGCAACCTTTGGTTGCTGGTCTTGTTGATGATTTGCAAAAAGCTGGAATTCGTGCATTTGGCCCTTCAAAAAAAGCTGCTCAACTTGAAGGTTCGAAAATTTTCATGAAAAGAATTGCCGTTGAAAATTCAGTTCCAACGGCTGCATATCAAGTTTTTACAGAACAAAATTCTGCCATAGAATTTGCCAAAAAAATTGGCTTTCCTTGTGTTATTAAAGCCGATGGACTTGCCGCTGGTAAAGGTGTTGTGATTGCTCAGAATCTTTTAGAAACCGAAGAAAATATTGCTGAATTCTTTCAAGGAAAATTTGGAGAAGCTGGAAAAAAAATCATCATTGAAGAATTTCTTGATGGCTTTGAAGTCAGTTATTTTGTGCTTTGCGATGGCAAAAATTTCACTTCCCTTGGATTCGCTCACGATCACAAAAAAGTTGGTGAAAATGAAACTGGCTTAAACACT
>CAYVKI010000011.1:0-8966 GCA_964452075.1 uncultured Rhizobium sp. | reverse complement strand
ATTATTGCACGAGTAATAAAACCAACTTTGCACGGGCTTGAAAAAGAAGGCTGTCCATTTACTGGAATTTTATTTGCCGGATTAATGATCGGCAAAAATGGCATTAAACTTTTAGAATTTAACACCAGATTCGGCGACCCTGAAACTCAGGTTGTTTTGCCAAGAATTAAAACTGATTTTATTGATTTAATCGAAGCGGCAATTGACGGAAACTTAGACAAAATAACCCTGCAATTTGACGAAACAAAAAAGTTGGTTTGCGTTGTAATGTGCGCCAAAGGTTATCCTGAAGATTATCAAAAAGGCACCGAGATCAATAATTTAGAAGCGGCCAAAAAAATTTCTGGCGTAAGAGTTCTTCACGCTGGAACAAGTAAAAAAGATGGAAAAATTTTAGCCAATGGCGGCAGAGTTTTAAACGTGGTTGCTGAAGCTAATTCTTTTGAAGAAGCGAGAAAAAAAGCTTACGAAGCGGTTGATTTAATAGATTGGAAAGATGGTTTTTGTCGTCGAGATATTGGCAAAAAAGCAAATTAAACTCGGCTTAATTTGCCGCCAATTTTTTATTTCGTTCGGCCCGCATTTTAGCAAAATCATCTCCGGCGTGGTAAGAAGAGCGAGTCAACGGGCTTGAAGAAACCATTAAAAACCCTTTGCTGTAAGCCATTTTTTTGTAAAATTCAAACTCATCAGGATGAACGTAGCGATCAACTGGCGCATGGCGTAAAGTTGGGCGTAGATATTGTCCGATTGTTAAAAAATCGATGTCGGCACAACGCATGTCATCCATTACTTGCAGAACTTGTTCTTTGGTTTCACCAAGACCAACCATTAATCCTGATTTGGTAAATAATGACGGATCAATTTCTTTTACGCGTTTTAAAAGCCACAGCGAGTGAAAATAGCGCGCACCCGGACGGATTGTGCCGTAAAGACCAGGAACTGTTTCAATGTTGTGGTTAAAAACATCGGGTTTTGATGCAACAACTTTTTCTAATGCGCCATTTTTACGCAAGAAATCTGGGGTTAAAATTTCAACTGTAGTTCCGGGAGATTTTTTGCGAACGTTTTCGATGCATTTAACAAACTGCTCGGCTCCGCCATCTGCTAGATCATCGCGATCAACCGAAGTGATTACAATATGTTTTAAACCAGAAACTTTCGCAACATCGCCAACATTTTCTGGCTCGTGAGGATTTACAGCATCAGGTTTGCCAGTTTCAATATTGCAAAAAGAACAAGCTCTTGTGCAAACAGAGCCAAGGATCATAACGGTTGCGTGTTTTTGCGCCCAACATTCACCAATGTTTGGGCAAGCAGCTTCTTCGCAAACTGTAATTAGTTTGCGGTTATTTAGAATTTCTTTTGTTTCATAATAGCCTTTTGATTGCGGTGCTTTCACGCGAATCCAATCGGGTTTTCTTTCCATTTTTTCTTTTGGAAAATTTTCAGCAAAACCCATCAAATCTTTATTGTCGCGCTTTGCAATTTGCCCCGATTCGCGCTTTTCTTCTCTTGTTTGCATTATTTAATTTCTCCTGTCACAACAAAATTAGCAATTTCAGCAATGTTGGTTGAATGATCAGCCAAACGCTCAAAGCTTTTTGCGATAAATAAAGTGTTGGTAAGTTTTTTTACCTGATCTTTGCTAAAATTTTCATGTTCCATTATTCGAAACAAATCGCTGTAGGTTTGGTCAATTGTGTCGTCTTGTTTTAAAACCAAATCTGCCAAAACAATATTTTGATCGTTAAATGAAGAAACGGCTTCTCGAACCATTTTTTTACAAGTTTCAATCATTGAAATAAGAGATTCTTCAACTCCATTTTCAAATTTTTCAGAACCAATTAGAGCGATTTTTTTTATGATGCTTTTTGCTTGATCGCCGCTGCGCTCAAGATTTGAAGAAACTTTTAATGAAGAAATAATGTAGCGCAAATCAACGGCCATGGGTTGGCGCAACGCTAACATTGCAGTAACTTTTTTTTCAATTAAATGATCAAGTGTATTTACTTTGTAGTCATGGTCGGTGATTTTTTCGATAAATGCAGGATCGCGCGATTTAATCATTTGTGCCACCATCTCAATTGAGTGAATCACCAGATCAACCATTTCATCTAAGGTGTCAGCAATGGCGTGTAAATCTTTATCGTAAGATTTTACGGTATGTTCTTTGAGAGTCATTTTGGATATGGAAAGTTAAGATAAGAAGTTGCGACTGATTAAATTTTCTGCTGAGCAAAATTCAACATCTAATTAGAGATTAAATCTGCGATTATTTTCTTTTAGGATAAAATTTAGACCCCGTCATTCGACGGGGTGACAATTCAATGATAACGGGTGAAAATTGAATGATATTCTTATGCTGTCGTTACCCCGTCGATTGAATGATATTCTCGCGCTGTTGTCACTCCGTCCGATTAAATGAAATATTCTTGCGCTGTTGTCACCCCGTCGAATGACGGGGTCTGAAATCTTCAAGTCAAATAATTAACCCAACTCCCAGCGCGCTCGGGGTTTAAAATTTAATTCATTTGTAATTCCGAGACGCATCTTTTCTACGCCGTTCCATGCAACCATCACAGCGTTGTCAGTGCATAATTTAATTGGCGGGGCAATAACTTCTAAATCATATTTTTTTGCCCAATTTTGTAGCTCTGAGAAAATGTAACGATTGGCCGCAACTCCGCCAGCAATTACCAATTTTTTTAGGTTAATTTGACTTCTATCAACATTTTCCAATCGGTTCATAATAATTTCTTTGAAACGAAGCGCAAATATCTTGCTTGTCGCGATCATTAATTTTTTGCGGGGTTGAAAAATGAGAAAAGTTTTCGCCAGTTAATTTTTCAATTTCGCGGCGCACTGCTGTTTTCAAGCCAGAAAATGAAAAATTACAAAGATGTTCGTTTTTGGAATAACCATCAATTAACGGGCGCGAAAATTTAAAACGCTTACAATCGCCCTGAAGAGCCATTTTTTCAACAGCTGGCCCTCCTGGATAAGGCAAACCAAGCATTTGCGCCACTTTGTCAAAAGCTTCGCCCAACGCATCATCAATTGTTTCACCAAGTTTTTTGTAATCACCAACATTACGCGCCAATAAAATTTGGCAATGTCCGCCAGAAATAAGCAGCAGCAAATAAGGAAATTCGAGATCGGAAGTGAGTCTCGCAGTTAAGGCGTGAGCTTCTAAATGATTGATTGCAATAAAAGGTTTTTGAAAAACAGACGCGAGAGTTTTTGCCGCCATCATGCCCACAATAACTCCACCAATTAATCCTGGGCCAGAAGTTGCGGCGAATGCGTCAATGTCTTTAAAATCAAGTTTAGCATCTTTTAAAGCCTGCAAAATTAAGCCGTCTAAAACTTCAATGTGAGAGCGCGCCGCAACTTCGGGAACAACTCCACCAAATTTTTGATGGAGGTCAATTTGAGAATTTAAAGCGTGCGACAAAATGTTTTTCTTCTCGTCAACAATCGCTACAGCCGTTTCATCGCACGAGGTTTCAATGCCTAGAACTATCAAAGTTTATTTGGTTTTTGATTTTTTAGAAAATCTTCCTCTTCTTCCGCCGCCGGCAGCTTTTTTAGCTAAGTCAGTTGCAATTAAATCAACTGCGCGATTAAGACCAACTTCCAAAACGCTGTCTTCTTTGAGCGAAGTATATTTTTTATCGTGAAGCAAATAAGGACCGAATGGGCCAACATTTGCCACAATTTTTAAACCACTTTCCGGATGAATTCCAACTTCGCGAGGCAACGACAAAAGATCGGCTGCGTCTTTTAAAGTAATCAAATTTGGATCAAGATTTTTTGGAATCGAGATACGTTTTGGTTTTTTAACCTTTGGTTTTTTTGTTTTGGCGGCAGCTTTTTTGACTGGTTTTTTCGCTGTTTTTTTCTTTGATTTAGTTTCTTTTTCTTCAACTTTAACTTCCTCAACTTCAGGAGTAATTTCGCTTCCAATCAGCTCTAAATAAGGGCCGTAAGGTCCGATTTTCACCATCACTTCAAAGCCAGTTTTTGGATCAGATCCTAAACTTCTTGGTTCAAATTGCGGTTTTCTTTCGCCGTCTGTATCAACATCGCCATCTTTTTCAAAAAGCTGCATTGTGTGTTTGCATTCTGGATAGTTTGAGCATCCAACGAAAGCACCAAATTTGCCAAGTCGTAGGCTTAACTTTCCATTATTGCAAGTTGGACAAGAGTCTTTAAGCGCGCCCTTTTCATCAATACCAAAAATATGTAAGCCAACTTTTTGGTTTAAAACTTCCAACACATCAGCAAATGGTTTTTCACTAACTTCAGAAGTTGATTTGCTAAAATCTGTCCAGAATTTTTTTAAGAAAACTTTCCAGTTCATTTTGCCATTAGAAATAATGTCTAACTCATCTTCCAAATCTGCGGTATAATCATATTCGACATATTTGGCAAAAAATTCTTTCAAGAAAGTTGTTACAATTCTGCCACGCTCTTCTGGGGTGAATCGCTTTTTATCAAGCTTAACGTAGCCCCGATCTTGCAACACAGAAATAATTGCCGCGTAAGTTGACGGACGACCGATTCCTAATTCTTCCATTTTTTTAACCAAGCTAGCTTCTGAATATCTTGGTGGCGGTTCGGTAAAATGTTGTTGAGGTTTAACTTCAATTAAACCAATAGCTTCTTTTTCTTTTAGCTCTGGCAAGTTTTGTTTAGAATCATCTTCATCAACTTCATTGTCATCACGACCTTCGCGATAAACTTTATAGAAACCATCGAACTTAACTGTTGAACCAGTTGCCTTCGCCTTAGCGTAGCTTGGAATTGTTGCAATTTCTGCCACAACTTGATCAAAAATTACGTCCGACATTTGCGACGCCAAAGTTCTTTTCCAAACCAAATCGTAAAGTGCGAATTGTCCTTCATCTAAATATTGTTTAACTTTGTCTGGCGAAAGCGAAAAGTCGGTTGGGCGAATTGCCTCGTGCGCTTCTTGAGCGTTTTTAATTTTGCTTTTGAAGAGATTTGGCGAATCGGGTAAATAATCTTTTCCATAAAGCGCGTTGATTTTTTCACGCACCGCCGTGATTGCTTCCGCGCTTAATGAAACCGAGTCGGTTCTCATATAGGTGATTAAACCTTGAGCCACACCATTAATTTCAATTCCTTCATAAAGACGTTGCGCGGTTGACATTGTGCGACTTACCGAAAAGCCAAGTTTGCGCGCGGCTTCTTGTTGCATTGACGAAGTTATAAACGGAGGATTAGAGCGACGTTTAGCTTGTTTTTTAGTAACTGAAACAACTTGATATTTTTTATCTTCTAAAAGCTTTTTAATATTGCCAGATTGCGCTTCTGTGACAATTGAAAACCTCTCAAGTTTTTTGCCTTCAATTTCAAAAACGCTAGCTTGAAACTCGATGTTTTTGTCATTTTTTAGATCAAGTTTGATGTCCCAATATTCTTCGCTTTTAAAAGCGTCAATTTCATCTTCGCGGTCGCAAATAAGGCGTAAAGCAACTGATTGCACTCTTCCTGCCGATCTGCTACCGGGTAATTTTCTCCATAAAACTGGCGACAAAGTAAAGCCAACCAAATAATCTAAAGCGCGTCGCGCTTGTTGAGCGTTGACCAGATCCATGTCAATATCACGCGGTTTTTTAATCGCTTCAATAATCGAGTTTTTGGTAATGGCGTTAAACACAACGCGCTCAACTTTTGTTGCGGCTTTAACGGCTTTCTTTGCTTTTAAAACTTCTAAAACATGCCAAGCGATTGATTCTCCTTCGCGGTCAGGATCGGGCGCAAGAATCAACTTGCTGCAAGATTTTGCTGCATCAACAATTTCTTTAACATGTTTGCTCGATTTTGCGGAAACCTCATAACTCATGGCGAAATCATTATTTGGATCAACCGAGCCATTTTTACTTGGTAAGTCGCGAACATGACCAAATGAGGCTAAAACTTTATAGTCGCTGCCCAAATATTTGCCGATTGTTTTTGCTTTCGCCGGAGATTCGACGATTAAAAGATTTTTCATTTTTTAAAAATTAAAAATACCGCGGCGATAATCAAAGCAAAGCCTGCGAGGTGATTCCATTTCAGCTTCTCGCCCAGATAAAAAACTGAGAAAAATGCAAAAACCGTGAGAGTTATTACTTCTTGAATTGTTTTAAGTTCTGCCGCATTGAATTGTCCATATCCCATTCTGTTCGCTGGAACTTGCAAAGCATATTCCGGAAGAGCAATTAACCAACTAACCAATATAACTTGCCACAAAGTCACCTCACGAAATTTGAGATGTCCGTACCAAGCAAATGTCATGAAAATATTCGAGAGAGTAAGAAGAATAATTGTATACATTAGCAAAAAACTAGACGTTTCTACGAACGATTCGACCTTTGGTTAAGTCGTAAGTTGTCATTTCAATTTCAACTTTATCTCCTTTTAAAATACGAATTTTGTTTTTTCTGATCTTGCCAGAAGCGTGCGCCGTAATGATGTGTTTGTTTTCTAACTCGACGCGAAAAATCGTGTTGGGCAAAACTTCAACGACAATTCCGTTCATTGATAAAAGATCTTCTTTTGACATTTTTGATTTGATTTGTTTTTAAATTGCGAACTCAAGATGAGGAATCGACGGCGGAACCTAAGTTGGTAAAAAGTAAAATTCAAGAAGCGGGATCAAAGCTTTAAATTCAAGATTTTTTTAAAAAAGATAAAATCTTGATTCAAATTTATTTCTTCAGCAAATCTGGTCGATTTCTTTTTGTTATCTCAATCGCCTGTTCTTTTCGCCAGTCATTAATTTTTTTGTGATGACCTTGAGTTAGAATTTCTGGAACTTTGCGACCTCGCCATTCTTGAGGTTTAGTATAATGAGGATATTCCAGCAAATTTTCTAAATTGCCGCTAAAAGATTCTTCTTGTAAAGATTCGTCAGCTCCCAAAACGCCAGAAACATTGCGCAGAATTGCGTCGACAAAAACGTAAGCTGCAATTTCGCCGCCGCTTAAAACGTAGTCACCAATTGAAATTTCTTCAATTTCAAATTCATCCAAAACTCGCTGATCGACACCTTCATAACGTCCGCAAAGCAACACTATTTCTTCTTCCTTGGCTAATTTTTGCGCCATTTTTTGGTTAAAAACTTTTCCACGCGGAGACAAATAAATAATCCGCTTGCGCTGCGCTTCGGTGCGATTGGTTTTTGTGGCAGATTCGATTGCATCGGCGACTATATCAGCTTTTAAAACCATTCCAGCACCGCCACCATATGGCGTGTCATCAACTGTGCCGTGTTTGTCTTTGGCGTAATTGCGAATGTTGATTGCTTCAATTGACCAGAGATTTTTTGTGAGAGCCAAGCCAGTGATAGATGCTGCGAGAGGCCCGGGGAAAAGTTCGGGGAAGAGAGTTAGAATTTTGAAGTTAATCATTATCAAAAACCTTCTTCAACTCTGCCACCGCTTTTCTCATTTCTGCCTCGCTTCGAATCAAAGAAAACCTCACAAAGCCTTCGCCGTTTTCTCCAAAAGAGCTTCCCGGAGTCATTACCACGCCAGTTTTAGCAATCATTTCTTTGCAAAAATCAAATGAGCTTAAATGAGCAAATTTTTTTGGCAGTTTTGTCCAAATAAACATGCTTGCCTTAGGTTTCTCAACTTCCCAACCCAATTCTTTTTTTAGTAATTCGCACAAAAATTCTCCTCTGCTTTTGTAAAGATTACGAACATTTGCCAAATATTCGTCACTTTTTTCTGAGAGTGCATCCACCGCCACCATTTGCAACGGATTGAATGAGCCGTAGTCGAGGTAAGATTTAATTTTGTAAAGCGCGTCAATTAAAGTTGCGTTTCCAACCGCAAAACCAACGCGACATCCTGGCATTGAATAGCTTTTAGAAATTGACGAAAACTCAATTGCAATATCTTTTGCGCCCTCAACTTCAAGGATTGAATGCGGCTTATCTTTTTCGTCAAAATAAAGTTCGCCATAGGCGATGTCGGAAATAATGTAGATTTTATTAGCTTTGCAAAAAGCCACCAACTCTTGGTAAAAATCTAAATCGACAATTTCGGTGGTTGGGTTGCAAGGATAATTCACAATTACCGCCAAAGGTTTTGTTTCGCCTTTTGCCACTTTTTCAATAACAAATTTTTTGAAATCGCGCAAAAAATCTGACGCTTTAATTGCTGGCAAATGCACAACATTACTTTTGGAAATTGCGAAGGCAAAAGTGTGAATTGGGTAAGCTGGAGTTGGAACAACAAAATAATTTTGCGGGCTAGAGATTGCGGTTGCCAATGATGCAATTCCTTCTTTTGCACCGATTGTGACCAAGGCTTCTGATTTTGAATTAAGCGCAACGCCAAAACGACGTTGATAATAATTACAAATTGCTTCTCGCAAAACCTGAATTCCACCCGTCACTGAATAAGCAAACAAACTGCCGTCTTTGGATAATTCTGCCAAACGATCCATTACAAATTGTGGCGGTGGCGAATCTGGGGTGCCCATTCCGAAATCAATAATTTCAAGACCGCGAGATGCTGCTTCTGTTTTTAAATGATACATTGCCGCAAAAATATAGGGCGGCAATTTTTCGGTTAGATAGAATTTGTTTTGCATTTTTTTGATTTAAAACTTGAGGGCTGTTTGAGAAAAATTAATTAGCTAACAGCGTTAACAAACTACATTCACTAATTTATCGGGAACGATGATGATTTTTTTAATCTCTTTTCCCTCAATAAATTTTTTGACGTTCTCATTTTCAAAAGCCCATTTTTGCATTTCTTCTTTAGAAGTTCCTTTTGGCATTTGAATTACAGCACGAAGTTTTCCTGCAACTTGCACTGCAACGCCAACTTCATCATCAGCAATTAAACTCGCGTCAAAATCAGGGAATTTTTCTGAACTTACTAAAGTTTTATTTCCTAATTTTTGCCAAAGTTCTTCAGCCAAATGTGGCATGATTGGCG
>CAYVKI010000010.1:0-32818 GCA_964452075.1 uncultured Rhizobium sp. | reverse complement strand
AACTACCGTGATTTTAACAACAAAAAAGCCTTGTAGATCAGATCTACAAGGCTTCAAGGGTTAAACCCTCCACCTCCACTTAAGTGGATTGCTCAAAACACTAATCATCAACTTTTTAGTTTCAACATTCTTTAATTCACTCATACAAAACGAACTAAATGAAGCAAAAATTTATAGAACTTGATTACCAGATTGAGGCAATAGACAAAACAATTGAAGCAATCACAAGCCACCGCGACAGAGAAGAATTTGCTGTCGAAATGGAAACTGGAACTGGCAAAACTTACACCTACATCAGAACTATTTTTGAAGCTTACAAAAAACAAAAACTTTCAAAATTCATCATTGTTGCTCCAATCGTCTCTGTCAGAGAAGGAATCAAAAAATCTTTTGAGAATCTCAAAGAGCATTTGCAAGAAAAATATCCAACTGCGCTTTATGATGTTTACAACTACAACTCGAAGAAGCTCAGAGACATTGACAGCTTCACAAATAAAGAGACACTTCAAATCCTAATAATTGGCATACACGGATTTAACAAAGACACAAACATTCTCAAACAAAGCAGAGATGGATTATCTGGCGGGTTTTTTGAAAGCGAAAAATACATCGACAAGATCTCAGCAGCAAATCCAATAGTTGTTATTGACGAGCCTCAAATGATGGATGCAAACAAATCTAGAGAGGCGATAGAAAGTCTAAATCCAAGATTCGTTTTAAAATATTCAGCAACTCACAAAAACCTGAAATACGACCCAGTTTATACTCTAAGCCCAAATGATGCTTACGCGCAACGTCTCGTCAAACAAATTGAATATCTTGGCGTTTATTTAAAGGAGACGGAATTTCTTCACAAATAAAACTCGCAAAACCTTCAGAACTAAAAGGCAAAAAGCTGACTGGCTTTATTTTAGAAAATAGCAAAGAACGAAAGGTAAAAGACGGCGATAAAATCGGAAATTTGCAAATAGAGCGAGTTCTGCCAAACGATATTTTATTTGATAGTGGGCTTAAACTAAGCCAAATGAATTTTGGCGAAACTGATGAATTCACTTTGCGCAGAGAGCAAATTGCCAAAACTATTCAAATCCACGAACAAAAGAAAAAACGGCTAAACAAACAAGGTATTAAGGTTTTATCGCTATTTTTTATCGACTCCGTTCCAAACTTCGAAAAGCTACGCACAATCTTTGAAGAAGAGCTAAAAAAACTCCACAAACCAGAAGAAATTGCCGATAAATACGCCTTCTATTTCAGCGACAAATCAACAACAAAAGGAATTGAAAATGACGAAGAAAAATTGCGTCAAATTGTTGAAGAAAGAGAAAAGCTGTTAACATTCGACGACAAAGACCTTGGAAAGGTTGAATATGTTTTTACTCACTCCGCTCTTGGTGTTGGTTGGGATTGTCCAAACATTTTTCAAATCTGCTTTCTGCGCGATATTGGCAGCGATATTTCAAGAAGACAGTTCATTGGTCGTGGCTTAAGAATTTGCGTTAACCAAAGTGGAGATCGCCTCAAAGACAATGTTGACACGACAGAAGACGACATTGTGAATCGCTTAACCGTTGTTGCCGCTGAAAGCTGGAAAGATTTTACGCAGCAATATCAAAATGATGCCAGAAAAGATGGTTATGAAGTTCCTCAATTAGGAGACGCCCAAAAGAGAATTGGAGCAACCAAGCAATTAAAATTACGCAAAGAAAAACTCGATGAAGCAAAACTTCTGTGGAAGAAAATAGCCAAAAAATCGAAATATCTCATTCATTTCAACGAAAGAGAAAGGCTTTATGACGACATTGTCAGAGCCATAAAAGCCTTTGAAAGTGAAATAAAAGAGAGAAAAGTTTTGATTGAGAAAGTAAAATTTAAAAATGCCTTCAGTGCTGAAATTCAAGATGCTGACTACGGCGAAAAACTTGAATCTACTTACAACCAACAAGAAATAATCCAAAAAATTTGTGATGAAACTTGGCTCACAAAATGGGAAGTAAAAACAATACTTCAAAAATGTGATGAAGACGCAATTAAAAGAAATCCCGAAGCTTGGTTGGCACGAGCAATTTCTGAAATTAAAAAAGCTATTAATGAAACAATAATGGCGGTGGGTAGAATAAAAATCGAATATCAGCTAACACAAAAAAACTGGTCTGACAACGCTTTTTTTGATGAAGAAAAACAAACAACCTCTTCAACACAAACGGCAGAAAAATCTCTTTACGACCTTGTTGAATATGATTCTGAGCCAGAAAAAAACTTCATCACAACTGCCGACAAATTAAGTCAAATCAAGCTATTCATGAAATTGCCAAAAGGTGGAGATCAAAAATTTCACATCAAAACTCCAATCGGCAAATATTACCCAGATTTTGCCGTAATTGTTGAAAATAACGACAAGCTTTACATGGTTTTTGAAGTCAAAGACCGCGCCAGCAATGAGTTAAAGAGTAAAGAAGAAGAATTTAAAATTCGTTGCGCCATTGAGCATTTTAAAGCTTTGGGCTTCGATGTAGAAACAAAAAATATCAACAACACAAGTGAATTACTCGCCCTAAAAAGCGATTCTTACACAACCGTTAATTCAAAAAATTGGAACTAAAATGAGTGAAACCATAAAATTTGCCGAAGGCTTGTCAAACATACATCAAGAGAAGATTGAAGAGTTAAAAAAACTTCTACCTAATTTGTTCGATAAAGACGGCAATTTGATCAAATCTGAATTAGAAAATTTTACCTCAGCTTACGCGACAGAAAAATCAGAACCTTTTGTTTTTTCATGGGCTGGAAAACAAAAAGCCAAAGGCTTGGCGTTTAAACAAAGTGAAATAAAGCTCTCACTAAAATTTGATGAAAAGCGCAGTAAAGATTTTAACAAAACTGAAAATCTAGTCATTGAAGGCGACAATCTTCACGCCCTCAAACTTCTTCTTCCTTCTTACAAGGGCAAGGTTAAATGCATTTACATTGATCCACCCTACAACACGCAAAATGATTTTATTTATCCTGATAATTTTGCCGAAAGCGAAAAAGAATATTTACTAAATTCGGGGCAAATTGACATTGAAGGAAATTTAATAATTAACGACCGCCTTGAAACAAATGGCAGAAAGCACTCTGTGTGGCTTTCAATGATTTATCCGCGCCTTGTTTTGGCTAGAGAATTATTGCGCGAAGATGGCGTGATTTTCGTGAGTATTGATGATAATGAGGTGCATAATTTGCGGCAGCTGATGAATGAGGTGTTTGGAGATGGGTTTTTTGGATGTTTAACATGGATTTCAAGAACAAAGCCAAAAAATATGGGTGATGCACAACTGAAATTACAACATAATGCGGAGTATATATTGGCTTATGGTAAAAATTCTATGACTGAATACTTGGGATTTAACCTAGAAATCAATGCAGAAAAAAAATACGATAAAAACGACGAACTTGGTAATTACAGACTAGAGGAAGTCGCTCAACGTAGAAATATTGGATCTTTGCGTCGCGATACAATGGTATATGAGATACTTGGGATTAATCCAAAAGAAGGTTATAGGTGGCAATTAAGTCAAACCGAATACGGAAAACTCTTGGAAACAAAGAAAATAATTAATCTCAATAATCGGATATTTACAAAAATATATAAACAAGATGAGGGTAATTTTCAGATGAAGCCTTTTTATACTCATTTGGAAAATATAGAAGAAACAGCAGAAAGTGCTAAAAAAGATTTATCGAAATTAATGAATGTAGAAAATATTTTTGATACGGTTAAGCCAGTTAACTTAGTAAAACAGCTGATATTTCATTCCACATCTCCAAACGATCTAATTCTCGATTTCTTCGCCGGCAGCGGAACAACCGCTCAAGCAGTAATGGAGCTAAACCAAGAAGAAATTGAAAAAAAATCTAAAAACGGACTTTTAACCGACCAAGAAAAAGAAGTTGGCGGTCGCAAATTTATTTTAGTTCAAGCTGGTCGCGGCTGCGAGAAAATCGGCGGCAAAATTGACGAGAAAAAAGAAGCCTTCAAAGCTGGCTATCGCTATATTTTTGACATCACAATTGAGCGAATCCGACGCGCTGCTGAAAAATACAAATCAGTCGATAATGGATTCAAAGTAATGACTGTCACAGAATCCGCAATCGAGCGCAAATTAATGAACACAATCACCGCCAGCAAAGAAGAAATTTTGCCGAAATTGCGCTTTGCTATGGCTATGGTCTGAATTTCAAAATTCAGAATCTTTTTGACAATATTTGGCAACTTTCTGGAAGCGACAGAAAAGCCATTGTAATTCTTGGCAACGAGCAACTTTCTAACAAATCTCAAAAGCGAATAATTGAACTTTCTAATGAGTTAAAAGATTGCCAAATCTTTGCCCAAGATGCTTGCCTGAATGTGGAAATTATTCACAATTTTTATCAGCATTTTGAACAAAGGCGCGTTGTTATTTTGTAAACCTAGTGATTTAAGATAGAATACAACCATAGATTGTTGGCTTCGACTTTCTTGCCATTGCGAGCAAAGCGCAGCAATCGATTAATCTAAAATATTTACAACAACATTTCCAACCAATGAAATACCTTCTAATTTTGTTCTTCCTTTCAAGCTGTTGGGCGTTTTTAGAAACTGATGGCGAAGACATTTGTCGATTTAGCCAAAGAGCTGAATGCGGAGGATTTCGAATTGTTAAATCTGAAGTAACCACTCAGCCTAGCGAAAATAAAGAAGAAAAAAAATCAGAGTAATTAAACTCTCGCAACTGCGCTGATCTTGCGTTTTAGGGAAAGCGTCAAATGATGATCAAGAATTTTTAACACTTAAGGAATTGGTTTTCTCTTGCTCTCAAGCTAATTAATAAAATTAACTTTGTCTTTTTGGTATAAATTTTAACTAAATTAATCATGTATTTAACAATCGGAATTCTAGGAAGCGCTTTGTGCATCATCGCTTTAGCACTTACTTTAAGAAATGGAAAATTTGGTGAATCGGATGCTTATAAAATCTTAAATTTTTGCGGCGGGCTTTGTTTGCTTTACTACGCGGTTATTACCAACAGTTTGCCTTTCATTATTTTAGAAAGCATTTGGGTGTTGCTGCCTTTAATTTCTTTGGTAAGAAAATTTTGCAATATTAAAAATAATTAGCTGATTTTCAGACGAATTTACTAAGAGCTAAAATCAAGAAATGGTCAGCCTTTTTCTTGACTTCGCTTTGACCAAAAAGTTAGCATCACAAACATATTTCAATTTTTCTTAAGCGACATGTTCAACAACCTTTCGATCATTATCCTTGCTGCTGGAAAAGGCACGAGAATGAAGTCAGATCTTCCAAAAGTTATGCATAAAGTGGCGGGTCGTGAAATGCTTAATTTGGTGATTGATGAAGCCAAATCTTTAAACCCGCAAAATATCACAATTGTGGTATCTGAAGAAATGAAAAATTTTGAAGAAAAAATTCTTGCCGCGCATCCAGAAACAAAAATTACTTTTACTTTACAAAAAGAACGTAAAGGCACGGCTCACGCTGTTCAGGCTGGCATTGAAAATATCAAAAACCTTGGTGAAAAACTTTTGATTCTCTACGGAGACACGCCACTTACTTCGCGCATCACTTTAGAAAAAATGGCAGAAAAACTTGATAATTTTTCACTTTGCATTTTGGGCTTTGAAGAAGAATCAGAAAACGCTTACGGACGCTTGGTGGTTGATGCGCATGGTCATCTTGAGCGAATTGTTGAATTTAAAGATGCTAATGAAGAAGAGAAAAAAATTGCTCTTTGCAATTCTGGCGTTGTGGCGGTTGACGGAAAACAAATCAAAAAATTGCTCGATCAAGTAAAAAATGAAAATGCCGCTTCAGAGTTTTATCTAACTGACATTGTTGGAATTGCTGGCGAAATGGGCTTGAAACGCACATTTATTAAAACCGAAATTTCTGAAGTTTTGGGAGTTAATTCTCGTTTCGAACTCGCCAAAGTTGAAGAAATAAAACAAAATCAAATTCGCCGCAAAATGCTTGATTTGGGCGTGACCATGCCAAATCCATCGTCGGTTCATTTTGCTTTCGACACCGAAATTGCCAATGACGTTATAATTCATCCAAATGTTGTTTTTGGCGCGAAAGTAAAAATTGCTAAAAATGTTGAGATAAAATCATTTTCGCATATCGAAGGTGCTGAAATCTCTTCAGGCGTTGTTGTTGGGCCTTTCGCCAGAATTCGTCCCGAAACAAAAATTGAAGAAAATGCGCGCATTGGCAATTTTGTGGAAATCAAAAAATCACAAATAAAACGCGGCGCAAAAGTTAATCACTTAAGCTACATTGGCGATTCTGAAATTGGCGAAGAAAGCAATATCGGAGCTGGAACCATCACTTGCAACTATGACGGCTACAGCAAATTTAAAACCAAAATTGGTAAAAAAGTTTTTGTTGGATCAAACACCGCTTTAGTTGCACCAGTTGAAATTGGCGATGGCGCGGTTATTGGTGCTGGCAGCGTTATTACAAAAAGCGTTGAAACTGATGATTTGGCAGTGGCTCGTGGCAAACAAATTGCAATTTCGCAAGGCGGCAAAAAATTTCATCAAGACAAATCAAAAGGTAAAAATGATTAGAATTTTGCTTTTTCTTTCGCTGTTTTTAAGCAATCCCGCCCTAGCCTCACGCACAATTACTGAGGTAAATTATTTCGCTTCGCTTCGCTCTAACGAAACAAATGTTCGCGCTGGCCCAGGGCAAAATTATCCAATTAAATTCACTTTTAAACTTCGCGGATTGCCAGTTCGTGTGATTAACGAATATGATAATTGGAACGAGATCGAAGATTACGAAGGTCAAACTGGTTGGGTTAGCCAAAGCTTGTTAACCAAAAAACGCACTCTTCTTGTTCAAACCAAAAAGAGCTTCATTAATATGCATCGCAAAGATAACGAAAAATCACGCATTATTTTTCGTTTAGAAAATAACGTGGTTGGAGATTATTTAAAATGTGAAGAAGATTGGTGCGGAATTAAGGTAAATAACAAAAAAGGCTGGGTACAAAAAAGCGAGGTTTTTGGAGCAGAATAAAAACACCATAAAACCAGAAAATTTCACTCTTTCATTTACGAATGCCAATTTTCTGGCAACTTTATTTTGAATTATCTTTTTTTCTCGGATCAAAATATAGCAAAATTGGAGCTGAAATATAAATTGATGAATAAGTTCCAATCAAAATTCCAACAAATGTTGCTGTGCTGAAGCTGTACAAAGCTTCACCGCCATAAATCATCAAAGCCAAAAGCGACACCAAAGTTACCCCAGAAGTTAAAACCGTTCTGCTTAAAGTTGAGTTGGTGCTAGAATTAATTAAATCAGCCAAATCCATTTTCTTATAACGACGCAGATTTTCACGAATGCGGTCATAAATCACCACTGAGTCATTTATTGAATAGCCGATAATTGTAAGAATTGCAGCAATTGAAGTTAGGTTAAACTCAAGCCCGCTCAAAGAAAAGAAACCCAAGGTGAGAACAGCATCGTGAAATAAAGCAAAAATACCGCCAAATCCAAATTGCCAATCGAAGCGAATCCAGATGTAAATCATGATAAAAAGGAAAGACATAAATAAAGCCAAAAAACCTTTTTTTATCAACTCTGCGCCCATTTGTGGACCAACATAATCAACTTTGCGATATTCAACATTAGAAAAGTTGACGCTTAGAATTTCTTGAATTTTTTTAACAACTACAGATTGCTCTTCATCAGTTTTGGCAACGCGAATTAAAAGATCTTTTTGATCAACATTTTGAATTTGCACATCTTTGATTTCTGCCGTCACCAACTCACGAACCTTTGCTAAATCAAAATCTCCGTCAATTCTGGCTTCGATTAAAATTCCGCCAGCAAAATCAATGCCGAAATTTAAACCTTTTGTAAAAACCAAAGCTATTGATCCAACAATACATACAACCGACATGATTAGTGCGATTTTATGCACTTTCATGAAATTGATTTTGGTATTACTAAATAAAGAGCGGAAAGATGAAAGCATGAGAAAATGAAAATAAAAAACCCCTTTAGCCCGATTTAAACTAGAAAATTCTAGTTTAAGAACTGAGCCAAAGGGGTTAGGAATTCTTGAAAATTACTTAGCGTTAATTTTACGAATTGCTGATGCGATTCTAGTTAGTTTTCTTGCAGCTGTGTTAAGTTTGTAAACTTTTTTAGTCACGCCACGCATAATTTCTGGCTCAAGAGCTTTGAAAGCTTCACGAGCTTTTGGTTCGTCACTTGCTTTGATAGCGTCTTCAACTTTTCTGATGAAAGTTTTAATTCTGCTTTTTCTTGCAGTGTTAACTTCGTTTTTTGCAATGCTGCCGCGAAGTGCTTTCTGTGCTGATTTGGTATTAGCCATTTTATTAAATTAGTTTGGTAAGTAAGGAAAAGACCGAGCAAAATATGGTCGAGATCGAATTTAGCAAGCAGTTTTCTAAAGAATATTTTATAAGCCTATCGCGGATCTTGCCTTCTAAAATTTTCGTAAAGTTGATTTGCGAAAAATCACTACAACCAAAAAAACGTTGTGTTTTTCAATCTCAACTGCCCTGGAGCAATTCCAAAAAAATCACGTTTTTGAAAACCCCGTTCAGCAAAAAAATCAAAAACTTTCTTGTAATTTTTCCTTTCAGAATCATCCAAAATCAACATTCCATTTGGCTTCAAAGCCTCAACCACATTTTTTGCGCAATTAAATCTTTTTAGCGAATCAATCACGATTAGGTCAAATTTCTTACCCGAATTAATGGCGAATTTTTCGTAAAGTTCGTTTTCTAAACCATTTTCCATCAAAGTGATTTCAGCATTATTTAAACCTTTTTCGCACAACATATTTTGCACAATTTTAAACCAAACGGCATTAGTTTCTATTCCTCTAACGCTTTTGGCTTTTCTGGCAAAAAACAAAGTTGAAGCGCCACAACCAAATTCGAAAATTTCGTGGTCTTTATTAATTTTATTTTCTAGAAACTCGATTGCTGGATAGGTCATCCAAGGTAAAGATTCTCCCAGTTCGTTTTGTGAAAAATTCTCTAAAAAAGATTTTTTCCATCCCAATTTATTCGCAACAAACTGTTGTTTAACTAAGCTTTCAGACATTTTATGATTCGTAATTTTCTTGGCGCGACTTTAATTTTAGCATTTCTACCCCTTAATTCTTCTTTCGCAATTGGCTGGAATTTTCCACTGCAAAAACAAAGACCTTACATTCATGTTGTTGGATCTTCAACGATCTCGCCTTTCTTAACAGCAATTTCTGAAGAATTTAGTCGTAGTCAAAATTTAAATAACATTGCCACCGTCACGCCAATTGTTGAATCTACTGGCACAAGCAACGGCTTTAAAATGTTTTGCGGCGGAATTGGCGCAAAATATCCCGATTTTGTTAACGCCTCACGACCAATTAGAGATTCCGAAATGGAAACCTGCTCGCACAACAAAGTAAAACAAATTGTCGAAATTAAAATTGGTTACGACGGAATTGTTTTTGGCAATTTGGCAGGAAATAAAAAAATTAAACTTTCTAGAGAAGATCTTTTTCTAGCCTTAGCAGACAAAGTTAGCGACAAGAAAAATAAAAAATTAGTCAAAAATTTTTACGAAAATTGGAACGAAATTAATCCAAAATTACCAAAAACAAAAATCACTGTTTTTGGCCCACCTAATTCTTCAGGCACGCGCGACGTTTTTGCAGACATTGTTTTGGAAGAATCTTGTTTGGGAAAAAAAGAATTTTTAGATGAATTTCCAGAATTTTCCGAAAGAAAAACTCAATGTCACAGCTTGCGTAACGACGAAAAATTCATTGAATCGGGAGAAAATGATCGCGCAATTATTGAGCATTTAAAAACAAATTCTGACGCTTTCGGAATTTTTGGCTTCAACTTTTTAGTTGAAAATCAAAACATCATTCAAGCCGCAGAAATTGATGGCGTGACGCCGAATTTTTCAACCATTGCTTCCAAAAAATATTCTCTCTCACGACCGCTTTTTATTTATTTCAAAAGAGAAAATTTAAATTCAACTCCACAAATGCGCGAGTTTATTCAAGAAATTATTAGTGCCGAAACCATTGGCAGCAAAGGATATTTAACGCGCAGCGGTCTAATTTCAATGAGCGATGCCGAATTAGATGAAGTTAGAAAAAACATTTTATCTCAACTGTAAATGAAAATGAAAAAACTGCTTAAAACCGCCGCGCTTTTTGCCACATTGTTAACCTTAAACTCTTGCCTTACGAAATATATTTGGGGCGACAAAAGCTACAAAGAACAAATAAGCAATTTTTTCATCGGTGCAGATGGTCGCTACGTTGCAATGCTTGGCGACGATTATCACTATGTTTTCTCCGACAATTCTGGCATTTTAAAAACAATTTTGTCGCTTAAACAACAAGGTGTTTTGACAATTAGTGAAAGCAAAAGTCATTTAAAACTTCAGGCAAATAATGAAGTGAGTGGCAACTTGGTTTTAGAAGGACCTTTTAGCATTTTAGATCGCGAAGACGCCAAAACCCTAAATCGCCTAGGATTTTCTCCCGACCGTCATGACACTTTAACCATAAAAATGAAGCTGACTGGTCGTAGATACGCTGCAAAATATTTAAACCAAAACATCGCTAGCAGCAAAACCTCCCACACCATCACAATTTATTACCGCGATTCAAATGCCGCGAAAGATGTTGGAAAAATTGCAATCACACCAATTGCAGTTGGTCTTGATGCGGTTTTGATGATTGGAAAAATTGTGGTTTATCCGCTATCACTTTAACCAAAATAATTGATCAAATTGCTATAAGAGCGCAAATTCCGAATAAGGAATATTAAGAAACCTTTGTTTGAGATTGATCACAGCTTTTATTTTTACAGAAATTTTTTTACAACTTTCATCACCATTTCTACATATTCTTCTTTTTGTCCAACTGGCGCAACATAATAAATAGCATTTTCCGCTTCATCGTAATTAAACAATTTTGCAATTGTCCAAGCCGCTAAATATTGCGAAGACATACATCCGCCGGCAGTACTAAGATTGCCATCAGCATAAAATGGTGCATCTATAATTTTAGCTCCAGCTTCAATTGCCCATGGTTTTGTGGTAAGGTCGGTGCAAGCAGGAAGATTGTTAATCAAACCCAACTTCGCCATCAGCAAAGTTCCCGAACATTGCGAACCAATTAGTTGATGATTGGGATTTAAGTTAATGCGATTTAACAGGTCACGATTTTGAGCAATTTCTCTAGTATAAATTCCACTACCAAATAGCACTGCGTCAGCTTCGGCAGCAAATTCTAATTGCTTGGCAATTTCTATAGTAACGCCATTCATTGATGTTATTTTAGCAGAAGGTGCGGTGATGTGAACTTGCAAACCTTTGCTTCGTAAGCGATTTAAAATTCCAAGGGCAATAAAAGAATCTAATTCGTTAAAGCCTTCAAATGTCAGAATCGAAGCTTTCATATTTAGCGTGCCATTAGGTTAATTGAGCGTCAAAGCTGTTTTTAAAATCTTCTATTTTTCTTAAATGCGCTTTTTGTTTGGCGGAGATTAAAAAATATTTGTAACCGCTATTAAATTTATGCTCAAAAATATTTACCAATTCGCCTTTTTCTAATTCTTCCTTAACTAAAAAATCCGGCACTAATCCAACACCTTGGCTGCTTTTGGCAGCTTTGATTAACATGAAAAAATGTTGAAATCCAATGCTGGAATTAATCATGTATTTTTTGATTTGATTTTTTTTGAAGAATTCTTCCCAAGTATGGCTGCGTGATGTGTGCTGCAAAAGATGGCAAGTGAGCAGATCTGCTACGGTTTTAATTTTGTGTTTTGCCATAAATTTTGGTGAGCAAACACATATCATTTTTTCTGTCATTAATTGTTTACAATCAAAAGCTTTCCAAAATTTCTTCTTGGCAATTCTAATATAAAAATCGCTACCATTTTCGGCGTCAATTTCGGTGTAATTATTGGAAATCGTGACATTAATTTTATAGTTCGGATAGCTGTTATTAAAGGTTTCAAGACGATCTACGATCCATTTGCTGCCAAGAGAAGGTAAGATATTTAGAGTGATTTCTTCGACATTTTTTTTCTTTTTGATTTTGATAGTCGCTTGTCTGATTGCTTCAATTGCCGCCTCAATTTCTGCTAAATATTTTTTACCCTCTTTGGTCATTTTAAGAGTTTGATGATGACGTTCAAAAAGTGATATTTCCAATTGATCTTCAAGTAAGGCAACTTGCTTACTAACAGCACCTTGCGTTAAACATAATTCGCTAGCAGCTTTGGTAAAACTGGCATGTTTAGCCGCAGCCATAAAAGCAGATAAAGATCCTAAAGATGGGAGATTTGAAGACATTGATGTAAAAAAATTTCACGTAAGTTCTTTTGACATAGGCAGACAAAACGGGGAAGAGTTCTTATGTGGAATAAATTTGCCAATGAATTTTTCTCATAGGTAAGTGAAAATTATTAGTTTGTAAAAACTGGTATTAGCGCTTCATTACAGCTTTTGCTAATTTTTGAAACTCTTGTATGACCAGAAAAATAGGAATAATCGGCGGGATGGGACCACTTGCAACAGTGCATTTCCTCAATTTATTTTTTTATAATTATCAAAAATTTCATGATTCGAAAAAAGATCAGGATTTTCCGGAAATGAGTGTCGAATTTGCTTGTCACACTCCGGATCGAACTTCTTACATCATTGGTCAATCAAATCAGAATCCTGCTAAATCCATAATTACTGCTTTAAAGAAATTGGAAGACATAGAAGCAGATTTAATAGCCATTCCCTGCAATACCGCACATTTCTTTTTTGAAGAATTGGAGAAAAAGAAATTAGGTGATACAAAGATTATTCATATGATTGATGAGACGGCAAAATTTTGCCATGAAGTAGGTTATAAAAAACCTCTGCTACTTGCAAGTACAGGCACTTTTACCAGCGGCCTTTATGAAAAAAGTTTTAATAAATTCGCAATTGAACTCAAGGTGCCTAACGCAGATGATCAAATTACAATAATGAATTTGATTAGAGAGACTAAAGTAGGAAAAGGTGATTCTATAAGGCTAAAAAATATAACGGATAAATATCAAAATGGTTGCGATGTTTGTATTCTTGGCTGCACCGAACTTCCACTGATTTCATCTGCAATTACAACACCAGTAATCGATCCGATGCTAATTTTGTGCAATTCCTTAATTAACAATATGTTCTAAGCACCAATTCTGGATTAGTATGCAATTTCATAATATAAAAATCGTCTGGAGTCTTGCAATTCTGGGCATCATGGCTCCGCGCAGGTGTCCTTTTTAACTTTTCTCTAAGTGGTCTAGAGCGTTGATTGATAAGTATTGAGGATTTGGTCTTCTATTTCGAGATTTTTCAATCGCTCGGGCGGATGATGCTTTTTACTAACTTTCTCCGTTTTGATTTAGAAATTAGTTTTTGAGATATTTATTGGTTCTTATAACAATCTTTTATCTTAGTGTAAAATGACATTTTTTTGTCAAAAGTTGTTGACAATTTAGTTCTGCTGACTAAATTTATTATTTATTTTTACAAAAAAATGTCTTTTTATTCAAAAAATATGTTAATAACAAGAATAAAAGCAAGTAACTTTTATGGAATCAAAGACCCTATAGAAGTTTTTTTTACTGAAGGTGGAAAAAAAGATAAAATTGGTTACGCAAATTTTGGAAAAGAAAGAGTATCTTTAATTTCTGGTTTTTATGGAGCCAATGCTTCTGGTAAGAGTACAATATTACATGTTATTGATACGATTATCAGAATTATTTTAGCAAAAAATCAGGAATTTGTTGTTGTTAATGGAGTGAAGATAAAGCAGGATGTCGTGATGGCCCTTCCTCACTTTAGCAAAGATATGAAGTCAAAACCAATCGAGTTGGAAATGGATTTCATTATTGATGAAAATAAGTATAGATACTTCGTTTCTCTTACAAATGAAGGTAGAGAAATTTCAGAAGAAGTTTTGGATAAAAATAGTAAAAATATCTTTAGCAGAAAAGATCACAAAATTTTATTTGAAAACAGCATAAAGAAGAAATTAGCATCTATTTCTCAAAATATTGTAGCCCCATCAAAATCGTCATTTCTTTCTGTTGTTTTAGATGATAGTTCCGATCTGTCTGTATTTGGAAATATTAAAGAAGAAATCGGAATTTCTGAACTTAAGCAGATACAAAGTAAGATTTGTTTTATAACCGACAAAAGATCTGTTCAAATGGGGCAAAATAACGTAAGCGGATTATTTGCTTTTGCGCTGAGTTATTTAAATGATACACAGGCAGGTCAACAAGAAAAGATTAGTAAGGTTAATTCTGTAGTGAAGTATTTCGAGCCTTCTTTTGATGAGTTAGTTATAGAAAAAAGAGACAATAATTCTTTTAGATTTGAGGCTAAATATAATGACTTTTACAAAGAACTTCCTGTGCCTGAAATGTCTGCAGGAACAAGAGAAATTATATCTTACATTAGCGAAATTCTTAGAATCATAAAAAATGGTGGCATAGTTGTTTATGATGAAACCAGCAAATACTACCATTCAGATATGGAGATGGCGATTCTTAATCTTTTTAAAGATAAAGACATAAACAAAAACAACGCCCAAATCTTCTTCTCATCACATAATCACGAAACTTTTGATCTACTTCAAAATGATCAAGCGCACATCTTGGAAAAAAAGAAAGGCAATATAATTACAACTAAAGTCTCAGATTATGATGTAAAAGAAAGAGATAATATAAAAAGAATCTATCGCTTAGGCTCACTTGGCGGAGTTCCTGATACTATCGATTTCAACCGAGTCATAAACAATCTCTTGTAGCTTTATGGATAAAAAGAAGAGATTTCAGGTATATCATCTATTGGTAAGCGAAGGAACTACAGAGTATAATCTTTTTGGATATCTAAAAAATAGATTCAGAGAGCTATTTGATAATTCTAATATCAAATTTAGTGATAAGGTGCAAATCCCAAGTGCTGGTATATCTAATGGCAAATTAAATGGCGCTTCAGATATCAAGTCTTTCAACAGCAAATATAAACTTATCAAAGAGCAATATAAGGATCAAAAGCGATTTTTTATTTTGGATAAAGATCTTGATGATTCTAAAAAAATAGCAGATGCAATAAAGAAGAGCAAAGATGTTGTGCAATTCATAGAATATAACTCTGAGTATTTGTTGTTAAATTTTGCGGGTAAAAACCCTAAAAAACCTTCTGATTTTAAGAGCCTAAAAATTTTTAGAAATTACTGCAAAACAGAATTCAAGGTAAAATTTGGAAAAGAAGCTTCAACATTTAAAGATCCAGATTTTGCAAAGATACTGAACAAAGTTGATGATGAAGAAATTAAAAAGGTTTTTTCGGTGCTATTTTCTACTTTGTAGTAGTGAATGTATTGATTATTATTTAAAGGAGTTCGGCGGCAAAAAAAGCGTCTAAGGTAATTGAAAATGAGATGAACAAAAGATTTATTATCCCCGAAGAATTGGAAAAGATAAGACTAGAGGCTTTACAAGCTATAGGTAAAATTCTTCCAGCTGGTAAGAATACTAGAGCTGATAAGGATTTTCTTTTTAAAGCTCAAAGAGCCGATGCGAGTAAAAATCTTCCAGAGTATTATCTAATTTACTTTCTGTTTGTAGATTTGCTGGGGTTTAAGAATCTTGGTCAATTCGAAAAAGTTGCCTGGTCAATTCCCATAGATTTTGAAGGTGAAGCTTTTCTTTTGGAGTATAGAAAGTTTGGTGTTGGAGTATTCGTGCATGACACCTGTGCTCAAAAGTTTCAAGCGGAGCAGATTGTGAGATTTATCAATAAAGGGGTAAAAGTTGCTACTCCATTTTTTAATTGGTTAGCTAATCAAGCTGTTTTGGATTCAAAATTAAATGTTGTTAATAAAGGAAGATTGCTGTTCGAGCGCTTTGAATTCTTCATTGACCAATATAAAAAAACGAACGCTAAAGCTATTAAAAAAGCCAGTGATCGTATAGTGAAGGTCAGAAAATTAAAAAATGGTGTTACGGCAACTTCTATCAGGTACTCAGCTACTGAAATTAGGAAAGAAGTCAAGTGGTTAGCTCTCGCATCGATTGATGCTTTTTTTAGTTGGACTGAACACATTTTTATACATATCGCAATCCTATCTGGAAAGATTAATACTGGCATAGAAGTTAGTAATTTAGCTGAAGGAGAATGGCAGGCGAAGTTTAAAAAAGCGTTAGATGTTCAGGAGAAAAAAATGAAAATCTTTTTCGATGAATTGGTGATTATTAGGAGGCAGCTCAGGAATTTTATAGCTCATGGAGCCTTTGGAAAAGGAGGGGAGGCGTTTTCATTTCATTCAGAAACTGGAGCGGTTCCAGTTATTTTACGACGAAATCATAATCATAGCTTATTGCGTGAACTTGTTTTTAATGAAGTGAAAGCTATTGAAATCATTGAAGAGTTTGTCGCGTATCTTTGGAGAGGAAGTCTTGAGCCAGCAAGACTTTATATCCAAGAAAGTAATTTACCCTTAATTCTTACAATGACAAAGGATGGATCATATTTAAAAGCCATGAAATCAACCAGAAACATGAAAGCCTTGATTGATGATCTTAATCACCGTTTTGATCAATCTATAAATATGGATTGGTAACAGATATCAAAAAGAAGTTGGGTTATTTTTATAAATGCCATTTAAGAATGATCTAGTTCGAAACAGCAAAACGCTCAAGCGGTCGAAAAAGTTCGAGAAAAAAGTTGTGAACTCAGTATTGGATAGAGTTGCTGAGGATTTTTTTTGGAAAATCTAGCCATTTTAATTTGCTAAAAAATTGAAAAAAGCAGAAGTGCTTTAGATGTTTAGATATAGATAAATCAGGGCTTAGCAATCCATATCTCCGAATCTCCATCACCACTTGGCTTTGGTGAGCGCAGCAAAATCAATGCTTTACGAGGTATTTTTTTATAAAAAGGCTAAGAGAAAATTTTTATTTTAAAGTTTGTAAGCATCAAATTTAACCAACTACCCACTTGGCTAAATTCTCCGAAACAAGTGGTATGGAATTTTAAGAAGCCTTGAGATCACTGGTTTCAAGGGGTGTGCAAAATTGAAGATAGAAAAAGTTAGAGATTTGAAAAGTTTGAAGTGGCTCCCCGGGAAGGATTACTCGCAAATATTTGTTGCGGCTTTGCCGCATCATTTGAGCGAGTTGCAATATTTTTGCTTCGCAAAAATATTGTCGAACCATCGTAGCTTCTTTTAACTTCATAAGAATCCATAACAAAAAAGCCCGTCAGACTTACGTCTACGGGCTTTTTTGTTATGGCTCTTCGGGGACTACTTTTCGAACTTTTTCTCCATATGTTCTAGAGCCTTTATTTATATGGTCTGAGGACTTGGCTTTCTATTTCGATATTTTTCGACCGCTGGAGCGTTAATATCTTTTTCGAACTTTATCTCTCTTTGCAAGAATAGGCAAAATAGGTCACGAGAATTTTAGTGGTAATCAAGTTGACAAATTACAAGAAATTAGATTGGACTTTATAGACATTTAAACGAGAGCGAGTATTGTGTTGCAAGAGTTGGTCTTGATTCAAATCTGATGATTAGGTAATTAATCAAATAAAAAATTTCATGGTGCAATATGAGTAAAAAATCGAACAATACTCTTGAGAGGATTCTTCAAGTTGGATTTGCAATATTGGCTTTATGGTTTGTAGCTACAATATTTTATGGCTCCGAGTCAAACCAGAATAGTTCTGCCTCATCTTATCAAAGACCTAAATTAACGACTTTACCCAGTAGGGCTGATGATAGTTATTCTAGAATATGCAAAGAAGAATGGACTAAACGTGGAGTGCTAAATCGATCTATGTATAATTATTGCATGCAGCAAGAAATAAATGGCTATGCAGAGCTAAAAATATTAGAGTCGAAATATGGAAAAGAACCATGGTTTTACGATGCACTTGATTATTCTATAAATGAATGGACTAAGAGAGGCGATAGACAGGACCACATGGTAAATTTCGAAATGCAACAAACCATTGAGGCATTTAAAGATATTACTTATTTTAGCGAGCAGTCAAATTATCAAAGTGCTAAGATGGAGAAATGTCGCAATAAATGGTATCCTCAATTGCACATGGTGGTTTATTGCTACAAAGAAAAACCGTAATTATTTTAAATATGAAAATATCTCTTCTGATCTTATCTATTCTAGCTTTTATCATGGGTTTTGGAATTTTTTCTCAAGCTCAGAGTGCAGTGCATGAAATAGAGGCATTTGTCCTTTTTGCAGTTAGTGCAATACTCTTTTCTGGTTATGCCATTGTAAGTGCAATAAGCCTACTATCTAACAAGATAGAAAAATCTTCACTTCCTAAGTAAGTTACTTTTTTTCTAGGAAAAAGACTAAGGAAAGAAAAATTATCTGAGGAGCTGTGGTCCTAAATTTTGATGCTTGAGAGAACCATTTTTCTTGTTTCCTCCGCACGCAGTTCTTTCTCTATTTTTTCTCTTTCTCGTTGCTCTTTTTGTTGAATATCCCGTTTTAAATTTGCTTCATATACTCTAGTCACTTGTGGAAGCCATCCTTTAAAATAATTAATCACATCCTGAACTTCGTTTGGATTTGCATTAATCATTGCCTTATCTTTGTTAAATCTGAAACTCTCTGGGCCTTTAAGATATACTGATGTGTAGTTTCCCATATTTTGAAATGCTGAAATCCAGTTAATATTCACTTCATGATTCAATTTTATAGTTAGTAGCCCTTCATTCCAATCAAAATCTATAATTTTCATTGGATCTTGTATTAAAAGATCATCTATGGATGTGGAGCTTATTACCTGATTAGATAGACTGCTAATTTTTTGCTGAGCTATAAATAAATTAGCTTTGATACTAATTTCATATTTTATTTCGCTAATTTCAGAATATCGATCTGATGGATTTTGCTGTATCATTTTCTCAACAATCGAATCCAAATAAGAATATTGAGGATAGGATGAAGTAATAGTTTTATGATTTCTTCCAAATGGAATTTCTTCAGTAAACAATTCCGATATTATAAGTCCTAATGCAAAAATATCCGCAGATTTAGTAACTGTTTTACCTCTGACTCTTTGTTCTGGAGCTGCGTATTGAAAGTTAGCTAATCTCGTTCCTTCTGCTGTATCAACGTTCGTATATATTTCATCTTCGTTAAATTCTGCTATACCGAAATCTGCTATTACAATCTCTTCATTTTCTAGATTCAGAAGAATATTTTCTGGCTTAAGATCTCGGTGAATTACGCCAAATTTATGCGCCGCCTCAACTCCGTGAAAAATATTTTCTATAATTTTAAGAATTCTTTGCTCATCCAAATTTCCGATTAGTTTTCTTAAAGATCCTTGAAATAAAGGCATCACAAAAAAAGGTGATCCATTTTCATCAACTCCACGATCAACAGCCTTTATAATATTGGGATGATTGCTGTTCGCGCAAAATAAATATTCATTTTTAAACCTTCTTAATTTTTCCTTATTTGATTTTTTTAGAATTTTTATAGCGAACTGATTTGAATCACTATGAGCTCTATAGACATATCCATTGCCACCTTCACCGATTACTTCATTAATTTCATAAGATTCAAAAGCTGTTCTAAGTTGTTTTTTATTCATATCAAAGTTGTCGATTCTCCATAGTTGTTATAATTATAATCCTGCAAATTAGTGATGATTATTTTGAACAACTTTCACTTCATTGTCATCACTATTTTTCTGAAATCAGTTCGAAACAAAAACCACCTACCGGTTTAGTTTTCGAACTAACCAACCCTTGATTTTATTACTCCCCAAGTGGGGGTTGGTTAAATACCAGTTGAAAGTAGACCGAGTTCGAACTTTTTTACGCTAGAGTGGTTGAGCAAAATTTGATAAAAAATTCGTGCAAGTTTTTTTATATTTCTCGCTTCCAAAGCAATTTTATCTCCAAATCTCCATCACTATATGACTTTAGGAAAGTCTACAGAATCAAAGGCTCAAAGCACATCAGCCAAAAAAATAGGCTCAGAAAATTCTCTATTTCATGCTTTTTCTAAGCGCAAATTTCAGCTTAAAGTTGCTTGAATTTAGATCTCCAAAGCCAAGTGGTAGAAAGTAATGGGAAGTATTGATTTTATTGATTGGAAGGCGGTGTGTAAGGAATAAGGGGAGATCAGTTCGAATAATTTGATTTTAAATCAAAAAACTGTCTGGAGCCTTATGGCTCTAGGCTTCAAAAAATTTTGGCTCCCCGGGAAGGATTCGAACCTCCGACCAAGTGATTAACAGTCACTTGCTCTACCACTGAGCTACCGGGGAATGAGTTGTTTTTGGAGTGCGCCTTAACGTCTAGTTAAAGTAAGGGCGGCGGATGGTATTTTTCTATTTCAAAAAATCAATACGCTAAATTTATATTTTTGAATATTTTCCTTTGACGTAAATCAAAGCCTCTCTTTCTTTTAATTTAGAGAAATCAACCACTCGTCCGATGATTATGTGATGGTCTCCCGCTTTAATGACGCGATGTTTTTCGCATTCTATAAAACCTAAAGAATTTTTGAAAATTGGATTACCAAACTTGCCTAAAAAATATGGTTCAACATTCCATTTATTTGAGTTTTTTGGGGTGGCGAAAGCTTTTGATAGTTCAATCTGGTCATAGCTTAAGATGTTTAACGAGAAATATTTATTCTTTTTAAACAGAGCAAGATTGGACGATTTATTGTCTATTGAAAATAATATCAAAGCTGGATCAAGAGATGTGGATGAGAAAGAATTTATGGTCATGCCAAAAAATTCTTCTGAGAAAAGCTTTTTTAACTTCGATAAAAAACTCTGACCTAAACTAGTTTCGGCCAGCGATTTGTAGCTTAAAATTTTGTTAGAAAAAATGCTGCTATTTAAAACTTTTTTGGCGTGAAATTTATCTGTTAGAAAATTGTCTTTCCTCGCGCAAGCTATGACTACACCGGTTGCAAAAAGCCCAAAACAATCGCGAAGTTTTCTTTGATCCATTTTAAAAAATCATAAGTTTTTTAAAGGAAGAAATCAGAATTGCTGCGATTGCGATTAAACCTAAAATCATCCACAAAGCGTAGTTATAAATTAATCCGCTTTGAATTTTACTGATTTTTTGTGACATTGTTTTGCAGAAAAGAGCCACGCTATTTGGCATTCCATCGACGAGTTTCATGTCAATTACTTGCCACAAAAAGTCTCCAGATTTTTTGATTGGTCTCACTAATGTCACTTCGTAAATTTCGTCGAAATACCATTTGTTTAAAGAAAGTTTGTAAAGGCGCGGGAAGGTATTTGCCAATCTTTGCGGCCAGTCGGTTTTTACCAAATACATCACGTAAGCCAAAGCAATTGCAATTACACCAACAATCATTGGTGAAAGTTTTACCAAAAGTGGTGCGTGATGAATTTCTTCTAACAAATCTTGTCTTTGACCAAGAAGCAAAATTGAGTTTTTAAAGAAGTTTTCTTCGGCAGAAACCATGTGAAAAACTTTTGCACCCAAAACACCAGCAAGCACTGAGCCAATTGCCAAAACAAAAAGTGGAATCAACATTGAAATTGGCGATTCGTGAGCGTGATCAAAAGTGTGTTTATCGGCGCGAGTTTTGCCGTGGAAGGTTAAAAATAATAATCTCCAAGAATAAAATGCGGTTAAAAACGCTGCAGAAATTCCCATCCAGTAAGCAAATTTTGCGTAAGGCGCATGCGACATGTAGGCAGCTTCTAAAATTACGTCTTTTGAATAAAAACCTGCAAATGGTGGAAAGCCAGCAAGAGCTAAAGAGCCAATCCAAAACATGGCGTAAGTGATTGGAATTTTTTTCCACAAACCGCCCATTTTTTGAATGTTTTGTTCGTGATGCATTGCGTGAATCACGCTGCCTGCACCTAAGAATAGCAAGGCTTTAAAGAAAGCGTGAGTTGCTAAGTGAAAAACTGCGGCAGAATAAGCTGAAACGCCACAAGCAAAAAACATGTAGCCAAGCTGTGAGCAAGTTGAATAAGCGATAATTTTTTTGATGTCGTTTTGCGTCAAAGCAATTGTAGCGGCAAATATTGCAGTTGTGGCACCGACAATTGTCACCATTGAAAGCGCAACGTTAGAATATTCAAAAAGTGGCGAGCAGCGAGCAACTAAAAACACGCCAGCCGTTACCATTGTTGCAGCGTGAATTAATGCCGAAACTGGAGTTGGACCTTCCATTGCATCTGCAAGCCAAACGTGCAAACCAATTTGTGCAGATTTTCCCATCGCGCCGATAAAAAGCAGAATGCAAATTGCATCAATTGAGCGGAATTCGTGACCAAAAAGCATGAATTTAGTTTCAACATAATGACAAACTGTGGCGAAAACTGGCGCGAATTCAACAGTGCCGAAAGTTACATAAATTAAAGCGATTGCGATGATTAAGCCAAAATCACCAACACGATTGGCAATAAATGCTTTCATTGCTGCGGCGTTTGCAGATTGTTTTTTAAACCAGAAACCAATGAGCAAATAAGATGCCACACCAACACCTTCCCAACCAACAAACAATTGTAAGAAATTGTCGGCGGTCACCAAAATCAACATGAAAAAGGTGAACAAAGAAAGATAAGACATGAAGCGCGCGATCGACTTATCTTCATGCATGTAGCCAGTTGAATAGATATGAACTAAACTAGAAACAACAGTGACTACAACCAGCATTATCGCAGTTAAGGAATCGAGTTTTAATGCCCAATTTACTGAAAAATTTCCTGAAGAAATCCAGCTAATTATTGGAATGATTTGGTTGGTATGATTTTTAGAAACATCCAAAAAAATTGTGACGGCACAAGCGGCAGAAATCAAAAGAAGCGCTGTGGAAAAAACTTGAGCGAATTTGTCGGCAGAAGTTTTTGGTAAAACTCGCGAGAAAAATCCAGAAAATAAAAATCCTATTAGAGGCAAGAATACTGTCAGTTTTAAGAGCATTTTAAAGTAAGAAATTTTTTAAAAATTAAGAAGGTGGCGCAAGTTAAAAATTGCGAAAGAAAAATCAAATCTAATTACGGCACTGTCGCAAATCCGCTTTTGCAAAAAATTTTTAGGCAGTTTGTTTTTTGGCGACGCAGTGGATACAGACATCCATGAGGAGCCAAAAAACAAACTAACGACAAAATTTGAAGCAAAAGACAGGATTTGCGACAGCGCCATTACGATCAGAACTTTGGAAAGCTGTTAATCAAAAGTGATATTGATTCATAGACCCCGTCATTCGACGGGGTGACAAAAGAGATAGTAAGGTGACTGATAAGAGAGATAGTAAGGTGACTGATAAGAGAGATAGTAAGGTGACTGATAAGAGTGAGGTGAAGACAAAAAAGAGATGGTAAGGTGAATAATAAGAGATTAGTGACATAACTTATAAGAGATAGTGACGTAATTATAAGAGATAGCGACATAACTTATAAGAGATTAGTGCAAGTGACTGAAAGAAATAGTGACAAGTTACAAATAGTGACGGGTTGCAATATGAAGATTTATTCGTCAGAAAATATCCCAATCTCATTTTTGTCACCCCGTCGAATGACGGGGTCTGTGAACAACTTATCTCCATTTAATAAACATTATTGACACTACCACATTGACGCAGCACCTGCAGCGGCACTACCAATTCTGGTGTCTCCCCTGCCGTTAATTCTCCAAATACTTCCTAAATTGTGAGCCCCTGGATCAAAACGCTCTTCCCCTGGAAGTGGTGGAGTCATGTTTGAAGCTTGCATAGTACCATGAAGATATTGACGACAAAAATAGTGGCCAGTCCAGAAAATTGTGTTGTAATCGCTGAAATTTTTCTTCACATCTTTTGGATCGTTCCAATTAACGCCTTTTAGCTCAGATTTATAACGCTTTCTAATTTTAACGATGTCAGGATTGGAAGAAGTAATATCAACATCTCGACTCCATTTGTAAAAAGTCATGTAAAAAGCTCCGGCAAATTGCGTTGCAGCACCAGACTGACATCCGTGCTTCCAACCCAATTTGAACCCTGGACTCCCTCTTTTTGGCATATGTCTAAATAATCTATAACCAGCCGGCTTATACCAATTTGGCGTGCAAGCCAAAAGAGATAATATTAGCGATATTATGAAGATTTTCTTTATCATTTTATTGTCCAAAAAATTGCCCACCAGATCCACCAGCCCACAAAGGATTTCCTGAAAATACACCTCCAGAACCTCCAGAGCCAACTGAACCCATAACCGAATCTAAACCACTGCCACCAATTGTTTCTCCCATTGCCTTACCTTCACTGCCACCAAAAAGACCGCCCCAAGCGTTGTTAACATTGCCCGCACCCATTTCAAAAGTTGTGTTATTACCATAATGCGCCAAATAACGGTCTGGAGAAGTTATTGAATGAGGACCGATAGTTGTTTGAAAACACCAAGAAATGCCTCTCGAATAGCCAAAGCGATATTCAGGATTTCCAATCATGTCTGAGTCATAATGAAAGCCACCGTAACGTTGGCGCATCATGCTGTTTCCACGAGAAGAAAGTACAGTTGCGCAGCCATCGGCATAACCTTTTTTAAAAGAAGGCGTACCATCAGGAATTTTAAAACTGAACAAACTGTAATAAGGTGTGCCAATTATTTTAAGCCATTTGCAGTTAGATAAACTCAGAACCAGCAATATTAAAAAGATTTTTTTCATGTTTACCTATATCCACCAAATGTTGAAGACCAAACCCTAGGGTTTTTTTGCTTCACCCAATCTTTACGATAACAATACCAAAAAGCATTACCCCAAGCTGTTTTATAATCAGCAGAACTAGTCATTTTCCAACCATCGGAAGTGTTGCCGCTATAAAAACTTTTGTAAAATGTGCTATTTGCAGAAGACATTCCAGTTTCACAACCATCTCTCCAACCCTGACGAAATTCAACAGTGGCACTTTTTAGATCTTCTTGAAACTCTTTATCTGGACGATCAATAAAATAATTTGCCACCCATCTTTGACAAGAAGAGATGGTTAACAAAAGACCGAATAATAAGAAAAGTTTTGCTGATTTTTTTGTCATTTTTTACTCCAAAGGACCATAACCATAAAACCCCGCCGAACCACCGAAATATCCCGAGTGCATTACGCAAATAAACCAACCCTGCCCCCAACCAGTTTGATAATCTGGGTCGTGCATGTAAATACCATTCACAAATTCCGGCCCCTTTCCTTCTTGATAAACAACAGCATTAGCAAAACCTCTGGTAGCCAAGCCAGATTTACATCCCGCATACCATCCAGCCTTATAAGCTGGAGGTCCATCTGGAGTTTTTAGCCTCATGGTAATTGGTTGATAAAAACCAAAACTGTCTGGCAAACGACAAGCAGAAAGACCAATTGAGATTATGGTTAAAAAAGCCGCAATTAAACTTTTGTGAATTAGTTTTTTATACAACGTCATGATCTACAATATAGGTGCATTGTTCGTAAGCATCCCACCAACCAGTGTTATAGTCGGAGCTTTTTTGCATACGCTTAAAATCGTATCTCTTGTTGTTTATATCACTTAACAAACCTTTTGTCACAGAATCCCAAGCTGAATTACAACCATCACGAAAACCTTTGCCATATTCCGTGTCAGCCTCAGGAAAACCTCGAACTCCAGTTAGAGGACGAGGCTTCGCGCCCCAATTCCAAGTTTTTGGCATCGGTTCTATAAATAAACTACAAGAGCTTGCGACTAAAATTAAAGCTACCGAAGTGAAAAATTTTTTTAACATCTTGTTTTGGTTGTTATTTTTAGATTTTGACTCAATTGAATTTTAAGAGAATCAAAAGAAAAGCTTTTTAAACTTAAAGCAATCTCTTAGAACCTGTTTAGGATCTTAATAAATCAAAATTTGACTGATATTTTTTAATTTATAAATCTTCCCCAAGCTACACTAATAAATAGTTTATTTGGCATAGCCTCAAGCAACATGAAAAACATCTGCGAAACTGTCAATTATTCAATTCATACCAAATGAAAACTAACTTGAAAGATCGCGCTATTATTGAAATTTCAGGAGAAGATCGCAAAAAATTTCTACAAGGACTGATAACGAACGACATTAATAAAGCCAATGACAAAAACCTAGTTTATGCGGCTATGTTAAACTCTTCTGGTCGCTTTCTTTATGATTTTTTTATTTGTGAAATTGCTGAAAAATTAATCATCGATTGCCTAGAAATTAGGCGTGACGAGATTTTGCAGAAATTTAAATTATATAAATTGCGCTCAAAAGTTGAGATTAGAAAAAACGACGAAATCCGAGTATTTCAAGATTTTTCCGCTGGTCAATTTCAAGATCCTCGTCATTTAGAACTCGGTTTTCGTAGCTATCTTTCTGAAGAAGAAACTTCGGCAGAAAACACTTATCACGTCAAAAGAATTTTCTTAAAAATTCCCGAAAGCGAGCATGATTTAACTTATGAAAAATCTCTAATTCTTGAATTTGGTTTTGATAATTTTAACGCCATCGATTATCAAAAAGGTTGCTACGTAGGACAAGAATTAACTTCCAGAACTCACTATTTGGGACAAATTCGTAAAAAAATTTTTCACGTCAAAATTAACGTCGATAAAGCACCAGAAAAAAATTCGGAAATTACTTGCGAAGGAAAACCTGCTGGACTAATTCTCTCGTCAGTTTTTTTTGAATCAGAATGTCATGCATTGTCTCTAATAAGAATTTCGGAAGAAGAAAATTCTGCAGAAATATTACAAAATTTAGAGCTTAATGGTCATAAAATTGTTGTTATAAGTTAATGCAAATCTACTTACCAATTGCAGAAATTCCTGTAAACATCTTGTTAATTCTCTTACTTGGGCTTGCCACCGGCTTCCTTGCTGGAATGTTTGGAATTGGCGGCGGATTTTTGGCAACTCCTTTGCTAATGTTCATCGGCATACCGCCAGCAATTGCTGTTTCAACTTCTACAAATCAAATTATCGCTTCATCTGTTTCTGGGCTTCTCGGGCATTTGCGCAAAGGAAATGTCGATATAAAAATGGGAATTTTTCTGGTTGTGGGCGGTTTTTTTGGCTCAACTTTTGGCGTTACCATTTTTAAAATTCTGCAAAAAACTGGCCATACTGAAATTGTTGTTTCGGCAGTTTATGTTTTATTTCTTGGATCAATTAGCATCACGATGTTAATTGATAGCATAAAAACCCTTGTCACTAAAAGATACGATGTGGTTTGGGAAAAAAAACCAAATGGTAAATTTGACAAATTTCTTGAAAAAATTGATCAACTTCCTTGGCAAATATATTTTCCAAAATCTGATATTACGATCAGCGTAATTGTTCCGATAATCTTAAGTATTGGAATTGGAATTTTAGTATCTTTGATGGGAATTGGTGGCGGATTTTTGATGATTCCAGCAATGATTTATATTTTGCGCATGCCATCTTCCGTTGTGGTTGGAACGTCTCTTTTTCAAATTATTTTCATTGCTAGTAACTCAACTTTCTTGCAAGCCATTACCAACAACACCGTTGATATTGTCTTAGCTTTTTTAATGATTATTAGCTCTGCAATTGGTGCTCAGGTTGGAACGCGCTCTGTTTACAAATTCAATGCCGACAGCATGAGAATTTTGCTCTCTCTTCTAATTCTCGCAGTATGTCTAAAAATATTAGTTTCATTATTGGCAACGCCTCAAAGCCTTTACACAATTGAATTTTTGAAATGAAAAAATTTCTCTTCGTAACATTTCTGGTTCTTGTAAGTAAGATGTCTCTGGCAAATCCAGTAATTTCAGGAATTTCAAATAATGAAATCAATATCGACACAAAATTTCAGGGTGCAAAAGTTTTGCTATTTGGCGCAAAAGGAGATGCCGGAAACATTGTTGTTGCTGTGCGTGGGCCGAAAAAGAATTTCGTTGTGACAAAAAAAGAAAAATTACTTGGAATTTGGTATAATGGAAAAAGGGTAAAATTTAAAGATTCTTACAGCTTTTATTCGATATTCTCCACTTTTAATGACGACAAAACATCGATTGAAAATCTTCTAAAAGAATTAGAATTAGGAAAAAACAATATTGATTTTGAAACATTTGGAAAGGTTAAAGAAGATCTGAAAAACGAATTCCAACTACAACTAATTGATCGTTTAGAAAAAAATAATCTTTACGCACCAACCACAGGCAAGGTCGACTTTCTTGATGAAACCCTGTTTAAAGTTATGCTGAGCTTTCCAAAAAATATTTCTAGGGGCGTTTATACAGTTGAAATTTATCTAATTAACGATGGCGCTCTTTTGTCATTTCAATCAATTCCAATTTACGTAAATCAAGTTGGCTTCAGCGCTACAATTCTAGATTTCTCTCATCAAGAACCATTTTTATATGGCCTTCTTGCTGTAGCAATTGCTCTTATTGTTGGCTGGTTGGCAAACTATCTTTTTGCACGCTTTATTGGAAAATAACTTAACTAAAGTTTTATGACTAAAAAACAAAATGACTCCGATCTGCCAGTAATTATCACCTGCATCGACACAACAAATGCATCGCAAACCGCATTAAAATATGCATGCTATCAAGCCAAAAATCACGGTCTTACAGTAAGAGTTTTAGCAGTTATGGAATCTTCTCACAAAAACCTAATTTTTGCCTCACGCGCTATTGGCAATGAAAAAAGGAAACAACTCGAAGATCATCTTAAAAAACTTATAGATTCTAACTACAAAGAAACTGGCGTGACTCCAGAAATATCAATACGCGAAGGAGATATTGTTGTAGAAATAATCCGCGAAATAAAAGCGACTAGCAACTGTGTCATGTTGGTTTTTGGAAAATCTCACAATTCATTAAGTGATAACACTGTTTTGCCAAAAATGACCCAAAAAATTGGTAATAAAATTAATGTTCCAATAACAATTGTTCCAGAAAATCTAAGCAAAGATTTCTTACAAAAATTAGTTTAGAAAAAGTTTCATGAGATTATTTCGATCAATTTTCACCATTTCTTTTTACATCTCAATTTCGCGCGTTCTTGGTTTTATTCGCGACATAATAATCGCCAAATATCTTGGCGTTAGCATGCTTTCCGACGCTTTTTTTGCTGCTTTTCGTTTGCCCAATTTTTTCCGAAGAGTCTTTGCTGAAGGAGCTTTCAACTCAGCATTTGTGCCAATTTTTATCGAAAAATTACAAGACACTAACAGCAAAAAAGATGAATTATTTTTTGTCAGAAATATTTTTTCTTTCCTCTTTTACGTCTTGTTGCTTTTCACCCTGATATTCCAAATTTTCATGCCATTTTTCATGGAAGTTTTATTCCCCGGATTTTTCACCGACCCAGAAAAATCTAGCACCTTAATCAGCCTTTCACGAATTACGATTTTTTATCTAATCTTCATTTCGTTAGTTTCTCTTTGCTCAGGAGTTTTAAATTCAATCGGAAAATTTGCCATTCCAGCATCAGCACCAATTGTTCTAAACATAACCTTAATTACATCAGTTTTTGTTTTTGGATCAATAGTTCCAAACTACGCCTATGCCTTATCTTGGGGAGTTTTCACCGCAGGAATATTGCAATTTCTTTGGGTCTTTGTTTTCACAATTAAATCTGGATTTTTGCTTTATCCAAAAATGCCAAAATTTAACGCCGACATGAAGAAATTTTTTAAAAAACTTATCCCCGGAGTTATCGGCGGAAACGTCATGCAAATTAATCTTTTGATAGATTCGATATTTGCCAGCATGATTACGGGAGCGGTTTCTTATCTTTATTATGCAGATCGCATTAACCAACTTCCACTCGCAATGATCGGCATTGCAATTGGAATTGCGCTTCTTCCAGCTCTTTCTCAAAAAATAAAATCTGCAAAATATGAAGAGGCAATAAAACTACAAAACCTCGCTCTAGAAGTTGGATTAATTTTAGTAATTCCAGCATCACTCGCCTTAACAATTCTTGCCTACCCAATAATATCAACTTTGTTTGAGCGCGGCGCTTTTACATCGCACGAAAGCTATACTGTTTCGGACGCTCTAATGTTTTACTCTTTTGGTTTGCCTTCTTATGTTCTGGTAAAAGTGATGGAACCAGCATTTTTCGCTAGAATGGATACCAAAACTCCAATGAAAATAGCCTTTGTTTGCCTGACCTCCAATGCTATTTTGAACATGATATTTTTTATACTTGAATTTGGATATGTCGGCATAGTTCTAGCGTCAGTTTTTTCTTCTTATCTTAATTTAGGAATCTTGATTACCTCGCTAATTAAGAAAAAACATTTTCACTTCGAGAAAGATTTTGTAAAAAAATTACTCTTGATCTCAATCCCTTCATTCACTATGGCTGCAGCATTATTCATAATGCGAGAATTTTTTGCTCAAAGCGAGTCTTTTGATAAAATTATTGAACTCATCATCATGGTTTCTGCTGGCTTGATTGTCTATGCAATATCAGCCTTCCTTTCTGGAAGTTTGAACATTTTACTAAAATCAAATTTCCTGAAAAAAAGAAAAAATGACATCACTCAAAGTCTCTAACGACTGCCCATATTTTAACTCTTGCGGCGGATGTGATTTTCTTGATCTCGCAAATAGCTATTATCAAAAACTAAAACAAAAAAACGCCTCTTTGTTATTTTCAAACATCTCGAATTGGATTTGGGTTGGAAATGGCTCTCGTCGCAGAATAAACTTGCAAATCGGAGCAAAAAACCAAGTCGGGTTTTTCGCCTCAAAATCACGAAATATTGTTGAAATTGAAAAATGCTTTGTTGCTGAAGAAACCATTTCCAAACTAATACCAAAATTAAAAACCTTGTTAAAAAACCAAGAAGAAAATCTTTTTACGCAAGTAATGGTCACGTCTTTTGATAGCGGAATAGATTTGGTTTTTACAGCGAATAGAAACTTGAATTTTGCACAAACTCAAAAGCTTTTGAACTTTGCAAAAGAACAAAATCTGAACGCTTCTTACAAAAGCAAAAATGATGTAATGCCAATTTACATCATTCACCGAAATCAAATTTTTTATCCAAATTTTAAAATTGATTTAAGTTCCGAAATATTCATTCAAGCCACAAAAAAAGGGCTTTTCGAGATTAGCAAAATTATCCGAAACTTTATTGAGCAAAATCAAAATATTAAAAATGTTGCCGATATTTACGCAGGTTTTGGTGCGTATTCTTTTGGAATAATTGATCTAATAAAATCGGTAACTTCTTTTGAAGGCAGTGAAAAAATGGTTGAGCTAATCAACAAAAACTCTGCACAAAATGCCTCTTCTCAAAAATTAAAATCTGAAATACGCGATTTATTTTTAAGCCCAATAACCGCTAAAGAATTAAAGAAATTTGATTTAGCAATCATCAATCCACCAAGAAATGGTGCGTCTCCGCAAGTTCAAGAAATTTCTAAATCAACTTTAAAAAATTTAATTTACGTTTCTTGTAACCCAGAAAGTTTTGCTCGAGATTCCAAAATTTTAATTGACTCGGGATTTAAAATTACAAACCTAACCGCACTCGACCAATTCTACTCTACAAAGCATTTGGAGCTGGTGGCAATTTTTGTAAAATAAGCTAAGAATCATTACCCCCAAATTGTCACCCCGTCTTCATGACGGGGTCTAGCGGGATTTTTTCTAGACCCCGTCATAAAGACGGGGTGACAATTTGAGAGTATGTACAACAACATCAAAAAAATAAAATAAAAATGAAAAAAACCATAACTCCTCCAACTTGGGATTTGTCTGATTTATATAAATCGTCAAAAGATAAGAATCTTGTCGCAGACTTAAACAAGATCACCAAAGACGCTGAAAAATTCGTCAAAAAATTCTGCGGAAAAATTGTCAAAATCAGCGCAAAAGAATTGTTCTTGGCAATTTCTGAATATGAAAAAATATCCGAACAAATTGGCAAAATTTCTACTTATTCTTATTTGCTCTACGCCTCTGATTTATCGAATCAAAACAATGTTTCTTTTTATCAAAACATTTCTGAATCACTTAATAAAATTCAGTCAAATTTAGTGTTTTTTGCCTTAGAATTAAATCAAATTAGCGACGCAAAACTAAAAACTTTTCTCAAAAATTCTGACTTAAAAAAATATCAACCATTCATCGAACAATCTCGCCTCTTTAAAAAACACCAACTTTCTGAAGAGCTAGAAAAACTCTGCTTAGAAAAAAATGTGACTGGTCGAAATGCCTTTATACGCTTGTTTGACGAAACAGTAAATAATCTAAAATTTTCTTATCGCGGCAAAGTTCTAAACTCTCAGGAAATTTTTGACTTAATGTCAAACTCTGACGAAAAAATTCGCAAAGATGCCGCAAAAGCAATTGGCAAAACGTTTGAGGAAAATGCAAAAACCTTCGCATTTATTACCAACATTTTAGCTAAAGATAAATCAGTTGAAGACTCATGGCGCAAATTCTCAAAACCAATGTCTTCGCGCAATCTCAGCAATTTTATCGAAGATGAAGTTGTTGATTTGATGGTTAAAAAAGTGAAAGAAAACTACAAAAATATTTCGCACCGTTATTACAAAATTAAGGCTAAAATTTTAGGCAAAAAAACTCTCAATTATTGGGATAGAAATGCGCCATTAAGTAAAAATGAAACCAAACTTATAACTTGGCAAGAAGCTCAAAACCTTGTTTTGTCTGCTTACGAAGAGTTTTCGCCGCAAATGAGCAAAATTGCTCAAATGTTTTTTGACAAAAAATGGATTGATGCCGCAC
>CAYVKI010000009.1:20765-34696 GCA_964452075.1 uncultured Rhizobium sp. | reverse complement strand
GGTGAGGGGTAAATCAAAATAACAAATTAATAAAAAAATTCTAAAATTTTAGTAATTAGCTTGAGGGTAAGAGAAAACCAATTCCTTAAGTGTTATTGGGGCTAACTTTCTTTTTTGCTTCCTGATCTTTCGCAATCTCTATTAAATCATCAGCTCTGAGCAATTCTAATTTATAATTTTGATTCAACTTTTCCTTAGCACTTTTGGCATATTTAATGCATTTATCACTTTTGCCGATAAGCAAATTATATTCCGCCAAAGCCAGAAAAGATTTACCTTCTTCGTTTATTTTTGAATAAGCATTCGCCAATTGTTTGAATAGAAAAGGACTTTCTTCTTCAAAAATTTTTGCCTCTTCAAGACGCTTTATTGCAAGTTCAATTAAATCTTTATCACCTTGTTTTAATTCTAAAATCCCAGATGAAAAAGAAATTTTTGCCTGCGCCGAATCTTTTGGAGACAGAAGTTTTATCGCTTTATCATAAGCTAAAATTGAATTAGAAATATCGCCACTTTCAAAAAGAATCTGACCTTTCATCTCCAATAAAAATCCTCTTTCTGAATTTTCACGATTTGGTTTTGCAATAATTGGATCGAGCAACGCCAAAGATTCTGATATTTTTCCCTTGTGAAAAAGAGCAATCGATTTTTTATAATTCGACAATTCGTCATTTTGATTTTTATATTTGGCAAGAATCGAATCGGGATCGCCAATAAAACCTTCTAACTTTGCCAAAACCATATCCATCTGACGTTGCAATTTCTGATTCATTTCTTTTTCAGAATATTTTTTTTCAGAAGTGCGGTTTTTTATCAGATCAATACGTTTACGACTAACCGGATGCGACAAAAGATATTCATCAATTTGACCTTTATACCCAACCATTTCTTTTTCAAAAACTTCTAACAAATTTACCAAACCATCCGCCGGATATTGCATAATATCTAGATATTTGATGGCATAATTATCCGCCGCCTCTTCCTGAGTTCTGGTAAATTTTGCATAAAGCCTTTCCGCGCTATTTGAACCGCCAGCAATTAAGGCAATTCCCGCATCTGGAGAACCAGCAACAACTGCGCCAATTCCAAGCAAATAACTCAAAAGCATTGCATCTTGCACCTGCCCTGCCGCCTCGCTTCCACGCGCCAAATGACCTGCGGCAATGTGACCAGTTTCGTGAGCAATTACGCCAATTAAAGTATTGGGAGTTTTATATTTTTGAATAAGCCCAGTATTAATAAAAACATTCTGACCGCCAGAAACAAAGGCGTTTAAAGAATCGTCGCCGACAATGTAAATATTGATGTTTTTTGGATCCAAACCTGCAGCGCGAAAAATTGGATCAGAAAGATCGCGCAGAAATTTTTCAGTTTCAGCGTCGCGGATTAATGTTGGAGAATCTTCGCCAGCAAAAGAATTTTTTGCGAAGAAAAGAAATGAAATTAATACAACTAGAGTTAGTTTTTTTAGCACCATTTTAGTTTTTTAAGAAAAAATTTCGTACCAAAATGATTTATCATCCTCAAGAAAGCAATGTCATCAAGTTCTTTAAAATTCTAGCTTTTTGGGGAAGTATGTTGGGCATGCTTTGGCTTTGCATTATGGTTTTTCACGATGATATAAAAATTCCACAAAAAGAAGTTACTCTGGTAATCGATATGAAAAACCGAGTAAATATTTGTTTGCCTGAAGAGAAAGATTAAATTCTTGAGACCCCGTCATGCGACGGGGTGACAAAATTGAGAAAGGTGACAAGTGGGGAAGATTTTTCCTATTTGAGAAAAGTTTTTCCTATTAAAGTTTTTCCTATTCTTGTCACCCCGTTGCATAACGGGGTCTAGCTACAAAAACCAAACTTCAAATAAATGACCAATCAAATTCAAATCGAAAATTTTTTAGAAAAACTACGATCTGAAGACGGACTTTCTTTAAACACCACGCTTTCTTACGGAAAAGATCTTGAGCTTTTGAATCGCTTTCTTGAAAAAAGCAAAATCACCTTCAAAGAAGCTAGCCAACAACATCTCAGTGACTATCTTTATGAGTTGCACAAAGAAAATTTACGCTCGGCTTCTGTGGCTAGAAAAATTTCTGCTTTCAAAAATTTTTTTAAATTTCTTGAGAGCGAAAATCTAATTCAATCAAACCCAACATTAAATTTACAAACACCAAAACCAGACGCCAAATTGCCAAAATTTTTGAGCGAAGAAGAAGTTTTTAAAATGCTCGACTTCATCAATCGCGACAAATCAGAATTTGGAATTAAACTTTCTTGCATGATGGAAATTCTTTACTGCGCTGGCTTACGCGTTAGCGAATTGGTTTCAATTCCAATTTCCGCAATACAAAAAGAAATTGATGCAACAGGAAAAGAAACTTTGCGCAACTACCTGATTGTAAATGGCAAAGGCAATAAAGAACGAATTGCACCACTTAATAAATCTGCCATCAAAATGTTGCTTGAATATCTTGAGCTTCGCAAAAATTTAGGGCAGGAAAAATCGAAATGGCTTTTCACTGGAATTATCCGCAGCAGCAAAAAGGCTGGAGAAATTCGCAAAAGAAATCTTAAAATCACCGACGAACATATTACTCGCCAAAGATTGCATCAAATGTTAAAAGAATTGGCAGCAAAAGTTGGAATCAATCCCGAGAAAGTTCATCCACACGTTATTCGCCACTCTTTTGCATCGCATTTGTTAAATAGCGGCGTTGATTTAAGGGTTTTGCAGGAACTTCTTGGACATTCCAACATTTCAACAACCGAAATTTACACGCATATTTTAGATTCAAAATTGCGTGATTTAGTTTTTAAACATCATCCCTTAAGTAAATTATGAAAACAGATTCAAACCAATATTCTCATGGTCGCAAAGCTGGAGTAAAACTTACAGTCACAATTCTCAAATCAAAGTTAGAAGAGTTACGTTCAAAATTTTCAGAAAATAGCGATGAAGAAAATTCTGATGCAAAAAATCAGATAAAAATGCTGCAAGAAATTGAAAATTCCGTAAAAACAAAAGAAGCGTTAACTCAAGCTGCAGAAGAACTTGCAAAAGTCGAAGAGTTAAAAAAAGAAGAAAGCAAAAAAAGGGTAGAACAAGAAGAGTCTTTTGAAATATTGATCGAAGAAGATAAGGTAAAAAAATTCCAAGATTTTTGCAGACATAACGGCATTAAAATAGAACCAAAAACCCACACTCAAGAAATGGTGGAAAAAATTTTAAATGAAGGACGCGGCGCGAATCATAGCAATTCTATTGATGGTCGTGTACTCTAAATTACGCTATAACCAAAGTAAGAATTTGTCTTTTTGTTAAAAATAACAGTTCAGAATTTAACCTCAAATGATAAGGAGATATTAATGAATATAGCAGTACTAAATCTATCGCGACAAACAACAACAGCGCACTTAATAAAATTTTTTAAGACTTACGGCGCAGTTGAATCTTGCGAGATAGTGATGGATAAGCAAACTGGTTCGTCTAAGGGTTTTGGATTTGTTTCGATGCCAAATGAGAAAGAAGCCAATGCTGCAATCTCTAACCTTCACGGCAAGAAATTTGGCGGAAATATAATTAGAGTAAAAGCCTCAAATAAAATATAATTTAACCCAAATAACGCTATAACATAATATGCTATAAGACGTCGCGTAAGGAATAAGGAAGAACTTAAACAATCCCCTTCAAAACCTCTTTATAAACCCTGATTGTTTCGCTGCACATTTTATCATTAGAGAAGTTTTCTTCGATATTTTTTCGACCAGCATTTCCGATTTTATCAGCTTCTTCTTTTGACATTTCTAGAGCTTTGTCAATTAACTCCGCAAATTTATTAGGATCGTTGACATCAACTAAAAATCCGGTTTTTTCATCAATTATTGTTTCAAGAGAACCGCCAATTTTGGTTGCTATAATAATTCTGTTTGATGCTTGCGCCTCAATTGCAATACGCCCAAAAGCTTCAGGACGAACGCTTGGACAAACTACAAAATGTGAAACTGCATAAGCTGCTGGCATGTCTTTGCACAATCCAAAAATCTGAACTTTTCCTGCCAATCCCGACTCAACAATTCGATTCTCGATTTTCTTTCTAAAAATTTTATGACCATGATCTGAACCAACCATCACGCAGAAAAAGTCATTTTTTACCTTTAATAAAGCGTCGATTAAAAACTCGTGACCTTTCCAAGCAGTGAATCTGGCAGGCATTAAAATGATTTTTTTATCTTCTGGAAGACGCCATTTTTTGCTTAAATCAATTATCCGATTTTTAGAGACTTTGGCGCAGTTAAAATAGTTTAAATCGGCTCCGCGCTGAATGACGGTGATCTTTTCTGCTAGAGATGTCAGATTAATTTCTTGGTAATTTTTTATTATGTAATCTTTGATAAATCCAGAAACAGCGATGATCTCGTCAGCCTTTAGCATCAAGGCATTGTAAATTCTTTTTAAAGGAAAAACTTTCCATTTGAATAAATTTAACGAATAAGTTCCGTGAACTGTCGCGACCATTTTTACCTGAAGCTTTTTGCAAGCAAAATAAGTGCTCCACATTGGCGCTCTTGATCTTACGTGAACAATGTCAACACAATGTTCCTGAAGTAATTTTGAGATTTTTTTATTATTAAAATAAATCGTCAGCGGATTTTTACTGTGAACTGGCAACTCAATATGAGAAATTCCTGCTTCGCGCAATTGATAAACCAAAACTCCGCCTTTTGAAACTACAATTGGCTTAAATCCTTCTTTTTCTAAAGCTTTAGCGATATCAACAACTCCTCGCTCAACTCCACCACTTTCAAGAGCTGGAAGAACTTGCATTATCACCGGTTTTTTACCGTAGGAATTTTCCATTTTAATTAGTTAAAATTGTTTCTTCACGTTTTGGGCCAGTTGAAATTATTACCGCCTTCACGCCACATAATTCTTCAATTCTTTTAATATATTTTAACGCTTTTTTTGGCAGCTCATCTAAGCTTTTAGCTCCAGCTGTGCTTTCTTTCCATCCTTCAATTTCTTCATAGATTGGCTCGATTTTATTCCACATAGCATTTGATTGAGGCAAGTAATCGTAGGTTTTTCCATCCACTTTATAACCAACGCAAATTTTTATTTTTTCTAATTTATCAAGAACATCAACTTTGGTTAAGGCGATTTCTTTAACCGAAGAAAGTTGAATTGCTTGACGCACCAAAACAGCATCAAACCAACCACAACGCCTATCACGACCCGTCACCGTTCCAACTTCATTGCCTTCGATGCGCAAAAATTTTCCAATTTCACAAGTTAGTTCTGTTGGAAAAGGACCAGATCCAACACGAGTTGTATAGGCTTTTAAAATGCCAATTGTTTTGTGAAGATCTGAAACTCCAAGACAAGAACCAAGAGCGATTTGTCCAGCCATTGTATTGCTTGAGGTGACGAATGGATAAGTGCCATATGTAACATCAAGCAAAGCACCTTGAGCTCCCTCAAACATTATTTTTTTTGAAGAAAGGTCACGAGAAATTTCAAAAGCTGGTCGAGAATAAGATAAAATTCGTTCACGAATTGGAGATAATTCGGCAATAATTTCTTTGCTGGTGATTAATTTTGCTCCCAAACTTTGACGCAAAAGATTGTGGTAAAAAAGCAAATTTTCTATACGTTCATTCAAAGTTTTTTCATCCAATAAATCGCAAACTCGAATTGCTCTACGACCAGCTCTGTCTTCGTAAGCAGGACCTATTCCACGACCTGTGGTGCCAATTTTATTTTCGCCTTTTTTAGACTCTAAAAGTTGATCGAGTTCACGATGCACCGATAAAATTAGACAACAATTTTCAGAAATCGCCAAATTTTGGTGAGTAATTTTAATTCCCGCTTCTTCAATTTTCTGAATCTCTGCAAAAAGCGCAATTGGATCAACAACCACGCCGCTGCCAATTACAGAAAATTTACCACGAATTATTCCTGATGGAAGGAGGCTAAGTTTATATGTTTTATCACCAACTTTAATGGTGTGGCCAGCGTTATGACCGCCTTGAAAACGCACAATTGCGTCAAATTTATCTGCTAAAAAATCAACGATTTTTCCTTTTCCTTCGTCGCCCCATTGAAGGCCAATAATTGCTGTATTCTTCATTACATATCTTCCATTTGAGTTTTAAGACCAATAATCACCGAATTATTTCCTGTTTTTTCTTCGATTGTAAAAAATTTACTGCAATAAGGACAAGTCACTGAAGTTTTATTTCCCATGTTCAGGTAAACCAACGGATGCGTTTCAGATCCATCGCAAGAAACTTTTTTGGAAACAACGTGCAAAGTTTCAAGCGGACTGCTTTTTGGATTAATTTGAGGATTCATTTTTAAAAATTGAGAGATTAGAAATTGCAGTTCGAAGCGGCATCTAAAGTTATTTTCCGTAATCAAGTTTTTCAATCTAAGTTTTTAACAAAATGAAAAAGATTTTTTTTCTAACTTTTATAATGCTTTTCCTGCGTTTTGAGTTTGCCACGGCAGCAATCAGTGATTGGCATGAAAACCAAAACAAAGCTTCAAAAACAAGATTACTCGCCAGTTTTTATCAAGATGCTAATGGTAATAAAAAATTAATCGCCGGCATTCAATTTAAAATTGAAGATGGTTGGAAAATTTACGGCAACGATTCTGGCGGAATTGGTTTGCCACCAACTCTTGATTTTGCCGATTCAAAAAATATTGCCAAAAATGAAATAATTTGGCCGAAAGCCGAAAGTGGCACAGAAGTTCTGGGAGAAGAAACTCTGAATTATAATTTTTATAAAAACGAAGTTGTAATTCCTTTTGAAATTGATCTGCAAGATTTTGCAGAAAAAACCACAATCGCTCTAAACCTTGACTATGGTTTATGCAAAGAAGTTTGTATTCCGGTTAGTGAAAAATTTTCACTAGAAATTTCAGATGAAATTGATGAAGAAGCTTTATCTCAAATTCAGAAATTTACAGAAAAAAACCTCTTAAAAAATGTAATTGCTCAAGAGGCTAAAGAAAAACATTCAAATACAAATATGACCTTAATTTCTGCCATATTGTTAGCAATTTTTGGCGGCGCGATTTTAAACATCATGCCTTGTGTTTTGCCGGTTTTATCAATAAAACTTTTATCGGTTATAAATCATTCAAATGCTGTAATTTCGCGTATTCGCTTTGCTTTTCTTTCTACAATTTTAGGCATTTTATTCTGCTTTATAATTTTTGCCGGATTAGCGATTACTATAAAATTAACAGGAAATTCTTTGGGCTGGGGTTTGCAGTTTCAAAACCCATATTTTTTGATGTCTTTAATCGTTATTTTGGTGTTTTTTCTTGGCAATTTACTTGGTGTTTTTGAGTTAAATTTTAACCAAATTTTGGCAACAATTTTAAATAAAAAAATAACTGAAGGCGAAAAAAAGAATAACATCTTTCTGCCAAATTTTCTTTCTGGAATTCTAGCGGTTGCTCTTGCAACTCCTTGTTCTGCGCCATTTTTAGGATCAGCAATTTCTTTTGCATTGACTCAAGATTTTCTAACAATTTTGACAATCTTTATCTCTATCGGCATTGGCTTTTCTTTCCCTTACCTTGTTTTAATCTGCTCGCCAAAGCTGGTTTATTTGTTACCAAAACCCGGAAATTGGATGAATCAAATCAAGCAATTAATGGCGGGATTACTAGCGGCAACAATAATTTGGTTAATGTATGTTCTAGCGGGAATAATCGGCTCGATTCCAGCTTTTTTAGCTGGAGCTTTGGCAATTTCAATTTTAGCCTGCATTCGTATAAAATCAGATTTGAAAAAATATATTGCTATCGCGATTATCGCTTCACTGAGCTTATCGCTACCAACAACTCTTAAGAATTATCAAGAAACTCAAAAACAAATTTACGACGATCTTTGGCAAAATTTTGATGAAGCAGAAATTTATCAACACGTTTCTCATGGAAGAGTTGTGGTTGTTGATGTAACCGCAGATTGGTGTTTGAGTTGCAAATTTAATAAATTGCGCGTTTTGCAAGATGAAGAAGTGATGAAAAAACTTCAAAGCGGCAACGTAATCGCAATGCGCGGCGACATCACCAAACCAAATGAAGAAATTATGCAATATTTACGCAAAAATAATCGTTTCGCGATTCCATTTAATGCCGTTTACGGACCAAAAGCTCCAAAAGGCTTACTCACTAGCGAACTTCTTACAAAAAAAGAATTATTCGCGTTAATTGAGCAAGCGCAATAAAGTAATAAAGAACATCGCGCAAGTTAAGCGCAATCAATTTTACCTAAGAAAAAATTAAAACATGTCAGAAATTACAAAACTAAGCATCCACCAAACTCTTGATGGATTAAAAAATAAGAAATTTTCCAGCACCGAAGTCACTTCCGCTTACATTAAAAACATTGAGCAAAATCGGAATTTAAACGCTTTTATTACCGAAACTTTTGATGTCGCTTTAACTCAAGCTAAAAAATCTGACGAAAATATTGCCGCTGGAAAAATGGCTGATTTAGAAGGAATTCCACTCGCCATCAAAGATCTTTTCTGCACCAAAAATATTCGCACTACCGCTTCTTCAAAAATGCTGGAAAATTTTGTACCAACCTACGAATCAACAGTGACTCAAAAACTTTTAGATGCTGGTTCTGTGACTCTCGGCAAACTTAATATGGACGAGTTCGCCATGGGTTCAGCAAACACCAACAGCCATTTTGGAAATGTTATTAATCCTTATAAAAAGAGAAATTCTGACGAAAATCTTGTTCCTGGTGGAAGTTCTGGCGGCTCTGCCGCTGCGGTTTCAGCTAATTTATGTTTAGGCGCAACCGGATCTGACACTGGAGGATCAATTAGACAACCCGCTTCTTTCACAAATACCGTAGGCATAAAACCAACTTATGGTCGCTGCTCGCGTTATGGAATGATCGCCTTCGCCAGTTCACTAGACCAAGCTGGGATTTTTGCCAAAGACGTTCGCGATGCCGCACTTTTACAACGCGTTATTTCTGGCTTTGATTTGAAAGATTCAACTTCAGTAAACATTGCCGTTCCACAATTCGATAAACTTCTCAACTCAGACATTCGTGGCAAAAAAATTGGAATTCCTAAAGAATATTTTGCCGAAGGAATGTCGGAAGAAATCATTCAACTTTGGAATGGTGGCAAAGAAATTTTAAAGAAACGCGGCGCAGAAATTGTTGAAATTTCTCTTCCCCACACTCAATACGCCGCTGCAGTTTATTACGTTTTAGCCTCTGCGGAATGCTCATCAAACTTAGCAAGATTTGACGGCGTTCGTTATGGATTTAGATCTGAAGAAAAAGATTTGTCGATTGAAAAAATGTATGAAAAAACCAGAGCTTTAGGGTTTGGAAACGAGGTAAAACGCCGAATCTTAACTGGAACTTATGTTCTTTCTGCTGGATATTTCGACGCTTATTATAAAAAAGCTCAAAAGGTGCGAAACCTCGTTTTGCAAGACTTCAATGAAGCCTTCAAAAAAGTTGATGTAATTTTAACACCAACCGCCCCAAGTGCAGCTTTTTCAATTGAAGAATCAAAAAAACTTGGCGAAACAGATCCTGTAAAAATGTATTTAAACGACATATTTACAATTCCAGTGAACTTAGCTGGATTGCCTGCAATGTCCGTTCCTGCTGGATTTGACAAAGATGGTTTACCTTTGGGTTTGCAACTTATTTCCAAACATTTTGACGAGCAGTCAATTTTGGATGTGGCTTTGGCAATTGAAGAAGCTCAGAAATAAAGATCTTCTTTTGCCAAAATCTTGCACTAGAAAATCATTGTTCCTGCGCCACTTTCGGTGAAAATTTCCATCAATAAAATGTTATCTACGCCACCGTTTAAAATGTGCGCGTGAGCAACGTTTCCAGCTAAAGCATTGATACAAGTTTCGATTTTAGGAATCATGCCACCAGTAATGATGCCGTCGTGAATCATTTGCTTAGCTGTCGCAATATTTAAATGACTAACTAATTCGCCATTTGGCAACATAACGCCGTCAATATCCGAAAGAATAATTAATTTAGAAGCATTAAGAGCAGAAGCGATTGCACCAGCCGCAGTGTCAGCATTAATATTATAAGTTTCACCATTGTCGCCAATGCCAATTGGCGCAATTACCGGAATTAAATCAGTGCCTTCAAACATATCTAAAATTTCCGGATCGATTAAATATGGCTCACCTACAAAACCAAGATTTAGAATTTTTTCGATATTAGAATCAGGATCTTTTTTGGTACGAGAGATTTTCTTAGCGCGAATTAAATTTCCGTCTTTTCCGCAAATGCCAATTGCTTTGCCAGCTGCGGCGTTGATTTCTTTTACAATCATTTTATTGATTGAGCCAGCCAAAACCATTTCAACAACATCAACGGTATCAGAATCTGTAACGCGCAAACCATCAATGAAAGTTGATTTGATGTTCAGCTTATTAAGCATTTGACCAATTTGTGGACCACCACCATGAATAATAATCGGGTTAATTCCAACCTGTTTTAACAAAACGACATTTTTGGCAAAATTTTTGAGATTATCTTTTCCACCCATTGCCGAACCACCAAACTTAATAACAAAAGTTTCGCCAGCAAATTTTCTCATGTATGGCAACGCTTCACACAAAACCTCAGCTTTATGCGCCCAATCTTGGCGATCTTTTTCCTTCTGCAACAAAATGTTTTCTAGAGGCACCGCAACGCCTTCTTCTTTTTTGTGATCGTCAAAATTGATTATGTTTGTCATTGGTTATTTTATGATTTGAAGGAATTAATACTAAGAAAAAATGGAGTATAAATAGTTTATTTGATATAGAACAGTTTCCAAAGACGAATTTTTAATCAAGAAAAGTTTTATAAATTTGTGATAATGGCACTTTGATTACAAATCAGAATCTACTTAGAAATTCCGTTAATAAAATCATCCATCGAAACCACTTCTTTTAATGTGAAATTTTTTATGGTTTCAATAATTGAATTTTTCTGCACTTCAAAAAGCGGCGAATTTTCGTTAATAATTATTTTTTCTAACTTCGCTCCAGCTAAATCTAAAACCTTCACCGCAGAAAGAGTGTGACTTATCGCCCCTAAATAATTCGCACTAACAAGCAATGTTGGAATTTGTAATTCAACCGCTAAATCAAGAAAAGTTTTATTGTTGTTGATCGGCGTCATTACCCCGCCCGCAGCTTCAATAAATAAAAATTTATTATCATTTTGTGCTTCAGAAATTTTCTCACGACAGAATTTTACAACTTCTAAAAAATTAATTTCCGCTCCACATTTTTCTGCCGCAAAATGCGGAGAAGCGGCTTCTACAAAACGCCAAGGAGTAATTTGGTCAATGTTTTTAAGGGAATTTTCTAGGCAAAGAGCTTGCAAAATTTTTGCCGAATCACTTTTAGAATCATCGTCACAAAAGCCGCTAGCAATTGGTTTTATAGCACTAGAATTTGGCAGAAAACGGCAAAGATTTTCAACCAAAAACGTTTTGCCGATGTCAGTGCCAACAGCTGCAATAAAGTAAGCTTGCTTCTTAAGCATTAGTTTATTTTTGAGAAACTTCCGTAAATCGGGCCAAATACTGCAATCGTAATCCAAGCAATCATGCCGCCCATTACAATGGTTAAAGTTGGTTGAATCATTCCCACTAATTTGTCAATTGAGTCATTAATTTCGCGGTCGTAGAAGAATTTAATGTTTTGCAGAGCATTTTCCATGTTTCCACTTTCTTCACCAATTTTAAACATACGCACAACTAGGTTTGGAAAATATCCACTGGATGAGAGAGCTTTAGCCAATGATTGACCATCAGAAACTTGTTGTTTAACCACCAAAATACTTCTGCGAACAGCACTGTTTTTTACAACTCCGCCAGCAGCTTCCAAACATTCAATAACTCCCAAACCGCTTCGAAAAGTCATGGCAAAAAATTGGCAAAATTTTGCTGAATCAATTTTGGTTATTATTGGACCAAAAATTGGGATTTTTAGTTTAAGGTCGTCAATACGAACTGCAATTTCTGGAGATTTTGACAAAAGTTTGATCACAATCCACATGAATGGCACTGAAAAAATTATTAAATACCAATTACCTTTAATAAAGTCAGAGAATGCAATAAGCGAAATGGTCATTAGAGGCAAATCTAAACCTTGAGAAACGATGAATCCCGTCACTTTTGGCACTACAACAGAAGTCATAATACCAATAACCAAGAACATCATAATAATACCAAAAAGAGGTCCGGTGATAGCTTTTTTGGTTTTTCTTTTAATGTCCATCGACCATTTTAAATCTTCAATAATACTCGAAAATGCATTGGTCAAATTACCAGTTTTCTCACCCATAGTAATCAAGCCAATGTGAACTGGATTAAAAACATCAGGACGTTTCGCTAAACTTTCAGAAAATAAACTGCCATTTTTAATGGATTCATGAATTTCATACATCAAGTTTTTTACTTTCGTGGTATCTGCGGTTTCTTTTAGATCATCAATCGAATCAATGATTGAAACACCCGCTCTTTCAAGTTGCTCTAAATGCACAAAAATTCCGATTAAATCTTTGCTGGTAATTTTATCTAAAAAACTTCCAGAACTTTGCTTTTCTTCTTTATAAGAAACGATTTCAAGACCAGTGGAGCGCAAAATTGTTGCCAAATCTGCTGGATTTTCTGCCGCCATTTTACCTTTAATGTAGCGGCCTTGGTCGTTAATTGCCTTGTAGCGGAAATGTTTCATTTTCTGTGTAGTTTTTTCATTTTATTTAAAATCACATCACGCTTCAACTTTGAAATATGATCAACAAAAACAATGCCATTTAAGTGATCTATTTCGTGCTGAATACATATCGCAATCAATCCAACCATCTTTTCGATTTGCTCTTTTCCGTTAAAATCAAGATATTTTACCGTCACTTCTTCTGGTCTTTTTACTTCCGATCTCATGTCTGGAAATGACAAACAGCCCTCATTGTAAGATTGGCTGTTTTTAGAAAATTCAACGATTTCAGGATTTACAAAAAAGCGCGGATTGGTATTTTTAACATGAATTCCACCGCATCCGTGATGGTTATGGTGATGGTCATGATCTTCAGTTTCATAATCAACATCAATCACCAAAACTCTTTTTAAAACTCCAACCTGCACCGCAGCAAGACCAATTCCATGCTCCGCATACATTGTGTTAACCATGTCTTTCATAAATTGGCGCAAAGCTTCATCTATTTTTTCTACCGGCTTTGAAACCTGCTTTAACAAAGGATCTGGAGCGATTACGAGAGGAAGAATTTTCATTTAAAAAAGTTTTTAGAAAAAAAATTGGAAATTAGTTAACGAATAAATTGCGTCAAAAACAGACCCCGTCATTCGACGGGGTGACAAATTTGATTATATTAGGGTGATAATTTTTGAGATTGGGGTGACAACTTTTAGATGAGAATTGACACTCAAGAGAGTTTGTCGCCCCATCAAATGACGAGGTCTAATTAGAACTAACCCAATCTACCACAAATTATTTTTAACGCTTCCGGATAAATTTTATGTTCTTCTTTTAAAATTTTTGCCGCAAGAATTTCTTTTGTGTCACTCTCTTCAACCACAACTTCAGCTTGCAAAATAATCGGCCCAGAATCCATTTCTTCACGCACAAAATGCACCGTGCATCCAGATTTTTTTGCACCAGCTTTAATTGCATCTCCAACCGCATCAGCACCTTTAAATTCTGGAAGAAGCGACGGATGAATATTGATTAGTTTATCAAACCAACGTTGCACAAACCAAGGCGAAAGCAAGCGCAAAAAACCCGCCAAACAAATAATTTCTGCGCCAGATTTTTCAATTTCTTCGCTAATTTTTTTGTCAAAATCTTCGCGTGAAGAAAATTCTTTATGATTTGCAACAGCAGTTTTGATGTTT
>CAYVKI010000009.1:19331-20755 GCA_964452075.1 uncultured Rhizobium sp. | reverse complement strand
TTGCTTGTGCAAATTTTAAACCTTCAGCTTCAGATTTATTTGACAAAACCAAAACTACCTGCGCCGGAAAATCGAAACTCTCACAAGCCTTAACAATAGACTGCATGTTGCTTCCGCGACCCGAGATTAAAATTGCGACTTTAGTTTTTTTCATTTTTTAAGTACTTTTTAAACACTATATTTGATCAGTTTCTTTTTTATAAAAATCTTGCAGCATTTTTAACCTTGCTCGCGCTAAATCTTTTGTCCAAGCTTCTTCTTCAGAAATCTCATCAAGCTTAGCCGCGCCTAATTCATGCTGCCTTTTAAAAATTTCTTTTAATTCAACATTTTTTCCATTTTTAACAATGTCGAGCGTCACAAGAAAAAGACCAGTGCGACCTTTTCCACCAGCGCAATGAACGTAAATTTTCTGATCTTTTGGTAATTTTTTTATGAATTTTACCATTTCATCAAACTCTTTTTCATCAGGCATATCAAAGTCGCGCACTGAAAATCTTTTATAAGAAAAACCATTTTCTTTTGCTAAATTTTCTTCATTGTTAACGCGATTTACTGTAACAACTTTTGGTTCAACCTCTTTGTACCAACCATTCTTACGATCTCTTTTTATAACCGTATTTACAATTATTTCCCCATTTTCTTGAGCTTTTTTGAGTAAATTTTTTTCTTCAGACAAAATTTCATCGGTGCTTTTTTTGTCATTTTCTCTTTCAAAAACACTATGCCACACAACCACTTCGCCATTAACAAAACCATGATTCTCGCGCCTTAAATCGATAATTGTAATTTTTTCATTCGGATATTTTTTACGCACTTCTTGCAATTGCTCTTCAGAAAATTGCGCACTGGCGATTGCATTAATTCCGAGACTCGAAAGATCGCGAAAGTTTTTTGGCATTGCGCCTTTTAAATTTTTCGTTTCTTGCGAGGTTAACAAACTAGCTGAGCTAGCAAAGCTTTGAGAAAAGGTAATATTCATTGCAATGAGAATAAAAAAATGTCTGATTTTCATTTTTAATTTTTGTTTTTTTGATATTTTTATTCTCAAATTTACAAGAAAACCACGCTGCAAACTCCGTAAGTTCCAAAAGAACCGATTATTAAAGCAGCAATTATTTTTATGCTTGCCATCATTTTTTGCGAAATCTTGTGACGCATAATCGAAACAGTTCCGCACATTACAAAAGCCCATAAAACTGATCCCATAAAAATACCAAAAACCGTCACTGCCATTTCTTGATTAGAAAGCTGAACTCCTGTCATTGTAGCAAAAACCCCGATGAATAATGCGATGGTCATTGGGCTGCCCAAAGTTAAAAATGAGGTGAAAAATGTTGTGTAAAAAAAGCCGCGTTCTTTGGTTTTGATTTTAGAAAAATTAAAATTTTTGGCAGTTTTAATTTCGTATGCAGCCAATAAAA
>CAYVKI010000009.1:0-19321 GCA_964452075.1 uncultured Rhizobium sp. | reverse complement strand
CAATTCCACTAACAACTTTTACTTCCGAAACATAAGTTGTGAGAAATTTTGAAATAAAAACCAAACTTCCTGTCGCCACAAATCCATAAAAACCTTCGGTAATTGATGCGCCGAAACTGGTAGCAAAACCAATTTTAAATCCACGAGTTAAGCAATTTTTAATTGCGAGAGTTGAAATAGGTCCAATTGGCATTGCCACAGAAAGACCAATCAAAATTGATTTAAGAAAAAGCAGGAACATTTCTGACTTGAAATTTGGTTTTTATATTTGTTTTTAATCGCAATCGTGAAGATTTTTGATAATTATCACAAGTTCTTAGATAAACCAACTTTGCTTTTTTGCTGCTGAATTATTTCTTTTTCATATTCTTTCAAATCTGCTTTTGAAACTTTATCAACTTTTTCTTTCTGAGCAGAATTTAAATGATCCTCAATCAATTCACCAAAAACTTTTTCACCACTTTTTCCTGCCAAATTATCTTTCAAACTAGCAATCACAATTGGTTCTTTGGCTAACTCTTGCATGGTTGTTGCCATTTTATCAAAAGATGATCCCAAAACTTCAAACAAAGCACTAATATTTTGAGACATAGAAGCTCTTTGTTCGGGAGACATTGTTGCCATAATTTCGGCAATTTTTGTAATGATTTGCGCCATTGTTCCGCCAGAAATTTTCTTGATATCTTTCGAAGTATTGGGCTGATTTTGATTACTTAGAGATTGCTCTTCATCAACATTTTCTAAACCAAGATTATCATTTTTCTTGAGCTGTTCTTGAATTTCTTCTCCATGATTTACAACAACTTGAGCAGCAACTTCCAAAGCTTTGTCTTTTGTTTGCCCAGCTTCAATAATTGTTGCGTAAATACGATTGGTAAAAAATTTAGCACATAAACCTTCTATCTGAGAACTTTTCAAATCTTTGCCATCAACAACGTTTCTCATGGTTTCTTTTTCCGAAAAACTTAAATCGAGATCAGGATTATAAAACTTATTAACTTCACTCATAGAGATTATTTTATTTTTAAAGGAGATAGAGATTTATACTAAGCATAAATTGAAGATCTACGATTTTTTAATCCGCAAAAACTGCCATTTTATAATCAGCTAAAGAACCTTGATATTTTGCAAACATGTCAATCACCGCCGCTTTAGAAGATGCGGTATCTTGCTCTCGCATATTTACCAAGAAAAAGTTGCTGGCGCCATGTTTAAATTTTTCGCGCTCTGAATCTTCAAGAATTTCAGCAAATTTTGCTTCTTCCACAAGATTTTCATGAATTTCAAATAACGTGCTTATTTCTATTTTTAATTGCCCAAGTTCAACTTTTATTTGATCTTCCATAAGCTGACTTTCCAACTTTAGAGATTTTAATTTCGAGCCATATTCCGCACTTTTTCCTCGCGCCTCTCTTTGTTGAAGAGGAATTGAAAAATCAACGCCAACATAATTATTGCTTTGAGATCTCGAGCTAGAACCAACCCCCAAATCTTTTGAAGCACCAACTTCAACATCTAATTGGGGCTTAAACAGATTGTCGGCATATTTTAACTCGCTAGAATTTTGCTCTATTTTAATTTTAAGAATTCTGATTTCTGGGCGATTTATTAGAGCCATTTCTGAATCAATAATCACTCTTTCTTGACCTATTTTACGAAGCGAATGATCAATAATTTTTGGTGCTTGATCATGTTTTGGAACCATTGGCAATCCAGATTCATTTCTCCAAAAAAGAGAAAGATAAATTGCGCTACTTTCTAAATCTTGCTTGGCTTTTGCTAAAGCACTTTTGCGGCGTAAAATATTTTTCTTATTTTCTACAACTATTATTTGCGCAACATCGCCAACTTTAAGCCTTTCTTCTAATTGCTTTTCTCTTTTGAGGGCAAGGTTATAAAGATCTTCATAAATATCTAAAATCTTAGCTGCCGCAACCCAATTCCAATAAGCTTTAGTGGCGTCTCTTTCGATTTTTTTGCGAATAGCTTCTAGTTGAATGCGACTTTCTTTTAGACCTAAATTTGCCAAGATAACCCCAAGTCGATTCTTATCAATTGAGCTATTTCTAAGCAGAGAAAATTTGGCTCCAGCGCGATATTCACCACCGCCATTTGTATAAGATCCGCCTTCGTAATCAGCAAAATTTCCAAAAGATTTACGATAGCCGCCATAAACTTTAGCACCAAAAGTTCCGAGTTCTTTTTCAATTAAGCTGTTAGTGGTTTTTCCATCATAAAAACCCCGACTTTTATCGGTGTAATTTTGCTTTAAAGTGATGTCAAAAAAACCCAATGAAGCCAAAGCACTGCCTTCGGCAGCATTAACTTTTTCGTAATAAGATAAAATTTGCGGATAGTGTTTTCCGGCAGAATCAATTATTTGCGAATGCGAAAGTTCTTTTTTCTCAGAAGCTTTTGCCAATTCAGCCTCAATTAACTGAAAAGATAATATTGCTAAAAATGACCAAAGTTTATTTCTCATTTTTCGAATTATTTTTGGTTTGTGCGTTTTTTAACTCTTCATCAAACTTTGGCGGAAAACTGTTTAACTGACGCCACATTTCATAACCAAGACTCACTTTGTTTAAAAGAATCCAAGCCTGAGATTTTGCGCCATGTCTTAAAAATCTTTGGTCGGGCCATTTTTCGTTTTGATCTTGTTTTACAATTACTCGGAATTTGCCATTTTCAGAAACAGATGAATCAACCGAAGAAACAACGCCGCCAAATGTTCCAATGGCAATTGATGGCCAACCACTAAATTGAATTATTGGCCAACCCTCAAATTGCAAACGCACTTTGCGACCTTCGTTGATTAGCGGTATGTCATTACCACTTACATAAATTTCCACCGCCGGATCGCTTAAGTTGGGAGCAAAAGTTGCAATTTTATGACCAGCTTTCACCGTTGTTGCGCTATCTCCAGCCAAAACTTTTAAAATCACTCCATCTTGTGGAGCTGTTAAAATTTGATTTTCTTGGCGAGATAATTTGGTTTCAGATTCAGCAAGATCAGAATCTGCAGAAGCTTCAATTCCGAGAAGTTTTTTATATTCAATTTTAGCTTCTTCGTAATCTCTTCTCGAGCTTAAACCTTTGGCGAAAAGTTCTTCTTGTCGCTGATAGTTTATTTTCGCAGTTTGAGAAGCAATTCTAGCCACTTCTAACTTACGTTTTTTTGCATCTCGCTCAGATTTTATTCTCTCTAAAATCAATGGATCATTATCTACTATTTCAACAATTTTATCACCTTTTTTAATTTGAGATCCGTCTCTTACATACCATTTTTTTATTCGCCCGTCAATTGGCGCATTAATGTCTTGAGCGCGGTCATTTGGATCCGTAGCGATAACGTTTCCAAAACCTTTAGAAGTTTGTCTCCAAGGCGTTAAACAAAGCATCAATGAAGCTCCCAGTAAAAAAACCAAAATAATTTTTAACAAAACTTTTAAAGGACGAGGAGTTCTGATTTTTCTAAAATGAGAAAATGGTAGGAAATCTTTTTTCTCAATCGTATGATCGTAAAATTGCGATAGTTTTTGGCATGAAGCGATAAGATCATAAAAATTTTCAAGATCTCGACCCAGCTGCGAAAAATTATATAAAGTGGCCGACAAAATTAACTCTGCGGCAACTAATTGACCAAGAGTTAATTGCCCCTTCAAAATGAGCCAACCGCCAACCACCAGAAGCACCACGCTAGATAATACATACAGGCTTAAAAGCAGAATTACCTGTATAAATAAACTTCTAAATCTCAGCTTGCGCTCTCTAAGATAATCACCACTCAAGGAGTTAATTTTTTCTAAATAACCATTATCGCTAGAACTATTGATTTCGCCAAAAGATCTAACGATATCATATTTAATTCGGCTTTTAGAAAAGGAGCCAGCAATTGCCTTTTCTGAAAAATTTGACCAAATCGCCCACAAAGAAAGACAGATTACAATGCTAAAAAGAAAAAATACTGGATGATAAAAACTGACCAATATTAGCCCTATAAAACCTTGTAAGAATGTGGAAAAGGTTTTGGTTAGAAATTTTGGAATGGTTTTTTGAATGGCAATTGTCTCAAAGAAATGGTTTGTTATTGAGCTTTTATCAATTCCTTGCTGCTTCGATTTAGTTAGCAAAATCGCAATTTCAGAAGCAATTCTAACAAAAAAACGGCTTTGAAAAATTTCCGTTACCAAAAACTGAAACGCACTTAACAAAGCCCAAATTGAAAGCAGCGTCAAAAGCAGAATTCCCAGAGCAACTATTGGCTGCATCATTGCAGTGAAAGAAACCGAGTTAATCAGTAGCTGCACAGAAATTGGAATTGCCAATGATAAAAGCGCTATCGCAAGACCATAAACCGCACTTATCCAAAACAAGCTAGAATCTTTCGCCAAAATTTTCTTCAACAAAGCAAAAGGCGTTATACTGACTGATGTATTAAGATTTATTTTTTTAGGATTCATTTTATGTATAAGATAAATAGTTTTTACTTCGCTGTGAAATAAGATTATCTTATTAAGATGCAAACTTAATTAATCTAAATTTTCTAAATTTATCCACGCCTAATAAACGCTCTTCTCACAAATAAACCTCGCAAAGCGCGGCTTTCCTGAATTGGTCTTTCCATTAAATTTATAGTTGATTAAACTACCAATTTTTGGCGGCGTTTTTCTTTGCTGCAAAGAAAAACCACTGCCAATTTTAAAACGAATTTTCTCTTCGTTTTCCACCAAAATTGCGCCCATCATTCCTTCAAAATTACCTTTTCCAGCAATGTGCGAAATAACCTTCGCATCAGATTCTTCGTAAGATTTTAATTTTAGAACATCGTCATTTCTTTCAGCCTTATAAAGCGAATCAATGCGATGCAACATGATTCCTTCACCGCCTTCTTTAGAAATTTTTGCCAACAATTTCATCAGATTTTTGCGATTAGAAACTTCAAATTGCTCAATAACTTGCAAATATTTTGAATTTGATTGAGCTACTAATTTTTTCATCTCATCAAATCTTTGCGAAAAAGTTCCACCATGTTGCGGCATATCAAAAAGCATAAGACGAACTTTTTTCCACCCATCTTCGTCAACTTCCTCTCGCTGGACTATTGAAAGAGTTTCCTCAAATTTCCCCCGACCAATCCACAACTCACCTTCAAAATGCGTTTCTGGAAAATTCTCAACAAACCAATGCGGCACTTTAAAAACATTTCCCTGACGCGAGATTAAATTTTTTCCATCCCAATAAGCACGAATTCCATCAAGTTTCTCGCTCACAAGATATTTGCGAACATCAACATTCTGATTATAAATATTGGCGAGCTGAATTTGCGGCTTTGCTTCTAAAGCATAAATAGGGAGAAAGACGGCACAAAAAAGCAGAAAATTTCTTAGGTTTTTCATTCTGGTGATGTTGAATTTATTAACGAATTACAAACGCTGGCTAAATCACACGATTTTTCAAATCTACCAAAACAACTTTCGGCTCAAATTTTTTCGCTTCTTCTTCGCTCATTGAAGCGTAAGAAATAATAATCACCGAATCGCCAACCTGCACCAATCTTGCCGCCGCCCCATTAACTTGAATTGCCCCCGAACCAGCTTTAGCGGGAATGACATAAGTTGTAAAACGCTCGCCATTGTTAATGTTTAAAACATCGACTTTTTCGTGAACCAAAATTCCCGAAGCATTCAACAAATCTGAATCAATTGAAATTGATCCTTCATAATTCAAATCCGCCATTGTCACGGTTGCGCGGTGAATTTTTGACCTAAAAAGAGTTAGTTGCATTATTTCTGGCTAATTAACGTTTCGTAAAAATTTTTGAGCAAGACCAAATAAATCAAACATCGCATCACGAATTTTGGCATCAAAGCCAAGGTTTTGTTTTGCCCAATCTTTAATCCACGGACGCGCCAAATCCCAAATATTTAGATTTGGATCAAGCATTATTCCAACAGCTTCGACGAGAAAAATTGTTTTTTGCAACAACAGCAAATCGGGGCGCGCATCCATTTCATATTCGCGCGTCATTGCAATTAAATTCGTTAAAAGTTTTGCCACAGAAATGTCTTTAACATCTGCACCAACAATTGTTTCACCAATTTTACGGCAAGACAACGCCAATTTATCAACATTGGTGTGAACGGGAACTAAACCAGCATCAATGTGAATTTGGGCAACGCGCTGGTAATTCTTGTTTAAAAAACCAATCAGAATTTCAGCAATTGCCAATCTAGTTTTTTTGTCAATTTGCCCAATAATGCCAAAATCAACCACGCCAATATCGCCATTTTTCAACAAAAATAAATTGCCTTGATGCATATCAGCATGGAAAAAACCATTAGAATAAACTTGATTGAAATAGCTAATTACAAGGTTTTGTGCGATTTGCCTTTTCTCAAATGGCGCAGCAAGAATTTCCGCTTTATTTGAAAATGGAATTCCGTCCAACCATTCTAAAACCAAAACTTTCGAGGTAGAAAATTTCCAGAAAATTTTCGGCACGTAGAAGCCTTTTACATCTTTTAAATCTTCTTTTAAGCGCGAGGCATTCGCCGCCTCTTGCAACAAATCAAGTTCGCTTTTAGCAACAGCTTCAAGCAAATTTGCAATATCTCGCGCCGCTTTTGACAAAGGTTTAGAAAAAATTATTAGAATTTTTGCAATTAACTTCAGCGTAGAAATGTCTCGCGCCATTATCTTTCTGATTTGCGGACGCAGAATTTTAACAGCAACAACCTGCCCGTCTTGCAAAACCGCCTTGTGAACTTGAGCAATTGACGCCGAGGAAGCGGCTACAAAATTAAACTCTTTAAAGCTTTTTTCAAAACCATCTCCAAACTCTTCTTTTAATGTTTTTTTAACTGTTTTTTGACAAAAAGACGGGAGTTTATCTTGAAGAATTGACAAAGAATTCGCCAAAGATTGACCAATAATGTCAGGACGAGAAGCTAATATTTGACCAAGTTTAATGAAGGAAGGACCAGAGAATTTTAAGAAGAAAAATAAGGCGCGATTTTTTCTAACAAAATAAAATGGTAAACAAAGCAAAAATATTACAAAGAGCCTTAGAATATTTAGAATTGAAAGCACAATTTGTAACTATTTTTTAATAGGAGATTCAATCGTCTGAGGCACAGAACCGGCTCCCTGATGAACATCAACTTTGATTTTACTTAAATCAGCTTCAACTCCAGCCCAACCAAACATCTTACCCAGTAATTGAGAAATTATTTCAAGAATATTTCCGGTGACTTCTTGAATGCGAGAAACCACTAATTTAAAAGCACTCGCAGCTTCAGGAGACATTTTTAAAATTACTATCACCTCATCAACAGTAACAATGTTTAATAGTAGCATCAAAATCAAAATTGAAAATGCCGTGGACGCAAAAACAAGAACTGTACGGACGGTTAACAAAGAAATTATTGAATTCATATAATACAAAATTTGTTGTTCTTAAAAGCCTTAAAGGCCGATAAATTAAAAGAATTAATAAGTAATAATGTAACAAAAAATTCGACAAAAATCCGATTTGCAACAATCTTAACTTAAAAACTTTCTCTAAAAAATTACTTTAGATTCTTAACCCTTAACTGGCGGACTCTTGATTACAATCATTAATTAAAATCTATACTTAATGAGACCATAGCAAATCAAACCAAAGTGTTCAACGTCAAATTCTACTTTTTAGAAATAAAAACCAAAAACGCTATTTTTGACCTTAGCTTTTATCAAAAGCAAATCTGCTATATGACTTAATTTTGTATATCAGTCACACATTTACCAAAATACATCCTTGGCGCAATAGGCTTGGCATTGTAATTACTCTCGATCAAATGAGCAAATGTCATGTCGTAAACTTTTTCTTGGCGCGAAATAATTCTAAAACTTGGAGTCTGACCATTTTCTGAACAAGATTTTTTTTGCTTTAATAATGATAAAAGCAAATCCGATTCCGCCTCGGTCATTTTTGGATTATTTTCATCGCGCTTAGAATCGGAATTTCTTTTTAAAAAATCATCACTCACTGAAAAAACAAAAGAGTTTTTCTGTTGACCGTTATGAAATACAACCTTTCCGTAACTAGAGAGATCATTGACACAACAAACTTCAAAAAGAAAAAAAGGCAGAAGCAAAAAGCCTCTGCCTTTTTTTAGACATCTAGTTCTAGCAAAAAAATTAAGAATTTTCACTGTTTAAGACTTTTTCTGCAGAAGCTTCTTTTTCTCCTAGTTTATGATCAAGAAAATCTAGCTTTTCTTTAATTCTAGAAGCTTTACCAGTAAGACTACGTAAATAATAAAGTTTTGCACGACGAACCGCGCCATACTTCAGAACTTCAATACCAGATATCAAAGGCGAGTAAAGAGTAAATTTTCTTTCAACGCCAATACCGCTACTTAATTTTCTAACAGTAAAAGTTGCCGCATAGTTTTCTTCACTTTTTGTTCTAGCTATAACAACGCCATTAAAAGCCTGAATACGACTTGCTCCACCCTCAGTAATTTTGTATTTAACGCTTACAGTATCGCCAGCACTAAACTTAGGAATTTCAAAGCTACGCGATTCTTTTATTTTTTTGACTTGCTCTTTAGCAAAATCTGCAAGGATTGTTTTCATAAAATTTCTTATTTTTTCTCAAATATTAACTACTACTAAACTACTTAGCAAAGCTAGGCATTAACAACCAGCTTCTCTTCTGTTTTATTTTCCACAATCACCCTATCAACAAGCTCTAAGATTGCCATAGGAGCCTTGTCTCCAGTTCTGAATCCAAACTTCATGATTCTAACGTAACCGCCATTTCTTTTTTGCACTCTCGGACCAATTTCCTTAAACAATCTTTCAACAATCTCTTGATTACCTAAAATTGACACCGCCAAACGACGATTAGCCATAGAATCAACTTTTGCTAAAGTAATAACTTTTTCAACAAATGGTCTGAGTTCTTTAGCTTTAGGCAGCGTTGTTTTTATCATCTCGTGGGTCAAGAATGCTAATGACAAATTGCGCATTAAAGCCTTTCTGTGGGCGCTATTTCTATTGAGTTTTCTACCCTTAATTCCGTGTTTCATTTTTTAGAATTCTTTATTTTTTAATTTTAATAATTCATCCATATTTTTTGGAGGCCAGTTAACAAGCTTCATACCGAAACCAAGCCCCATAGCTTTTAGATTATCTTTTAGTTCATTTAGAGATTTTCTGCCAAAATTTGCGGTTTTTAACATTTCAGCTTCGCTTTTAGAAACTAAGTCACCAACATAAATTATATTCTCGTTTTTCAAGCAGTTATATGAGCGAACCGACAACTCTAGCTCATCAATTGTCTTTAATAGATTTTTATTGAACTCAGGCTCAAAATCAGACTCTTTATATACCGGAGCATCAATTTTATTAACGTCAAAATTAACAAATACCTGCAATTGCTCTTGAAGAATCTTAGCAGCAACCGCAAGAGAGTCTCTTGGAGTAATTGAACCATTAGTCTCGATTTCCATTATAAGCTTATCAAAATCTGTAATTTGACCAACTCGAGCATTCTCAACTTTATAAGATACTTTTTTAACCGGACTAAACATAGCATCAACATTTATCGCTCCAACAGAACGATCTGACTTTCCAGATTGATCAGCCACAACATAACCCTTGCCACACTCAACCACAATTTGCATATCGATTTTCGCCCCTTTATTTAAGGTACAGATAACCAGATCTTTATTCAAAATTTCTAATCCAGCTGGAACTTCAATTGCTCCAGCGTATACAGGGCCTGGTTTATTCGAAGATAACTTTAAAACAGAGTAAGACGAATCGCCTTTTTCAATTGATAAGCCTTTGAGATTCATTATAATATCCATTACATCTTCCTTGACTCCATCAATCGTGCTATATTCATGAGTTACACCTTCTATTTTTACGGAAGTAACTGCAAAACCATTTATTGATGATAACAAAACCCTCCTAAGAGCGTTTCCTAAAGTGTTGCCAAATCCTCTAGCAAAAGGCTCCATAACGATAACTGATTTTGTCGAGCTATCCTCTCCTTCTTTAATAGTAACAGAGCTAGGTTTAACAAGAGAGTGCCAACTTTCTTTCAAAATTGCCATAATTCAAATCCTAATAAAAAATTAAATACCATTAGATATAATTAAACACGACGTCTTTTTGCCGGACGACATCCATTATGTGGATGATAAGTGATATCCTTGATTAAAGTAACATTAATACCAGCAGCTTGGATTGCTCTCAATGAAGCCTCTCTACCAACTCCCGGCCCTCTGATTTCTACTTCAACATTTTGAAGACCAAAATCTTTAGCTATATTAATTGCATGTTGTGTGGCAACTTGTGCGGCATATGGAGTAGCTTTTCTTGATCCCTTGAATCCATGCTTTCCAGCTGAAGACCAACAAACTATATTGCCGCTGGCATCAGATATTGAAATTATAGTATTGTTGAAGCTAGCAAAAACATGGACAATTCCATTAACTACGCTTTTCTTTTTTTTAGCGGAACTTTTTGAAGTTACTTTTTTTTCGCTTGATTGAGCTTTTGTTTCTGTCATATTTTTTAATTATTTAACTGCTTTTTTCTTATTTGCAATTGCCACACCCTTACCTTTACGAGTTCTAGCATTGGTATGGGTTCTTTGACCTCTAACAGGAAGCTTTTTTACGTGTCTCACGCCGCGATAGCAACCAAGGTCTGTTAGTCTTTTTATATCTGAAGAAATTTTTCTTCTAAGGTCACCCTCTAAAGAAGCGCCATCTTTTTCCAAAAGACTTCTTACTTGCGCAAGCTTCTCCTCTGTTATTTGATGAGTTCTCAAAGAAAGATCGATTTTTAGTTTTTTGCAGATTTTTTGTGCGGTATTGCTACCAATTCCGTATATATAGGTTAAAGCGATAACAAAACGCTTTTCTTTTGGAATGTTTACACCAGCGATTCTAGCCAAGAAATTACCCTCTATTTGTTATTAATATTTATTTGAAACTGCTTTGATCAACTCCTCAGAAATGAGGGGCGGGCTTTTTATACCGCTAATTGAGAAAAGCAAGTTATTCTTTTTATAATATTCTATCAAAGGCGCCGTTGATTCACGGTACACCTTTAAACGATTATTTATTGTTTCTTCAGTGTCGTCGCTTCTACTTTCAAAATCACATTCTAAACATTGGTCACAAACACCATCTTGTTTTGGAAGCTTGAAAAAACGATTATAAACCAATCCGCAATTTTTACACGAAAATCTTCCCAAAATCCTTTTTTTCAAAGTTTCTTCTTCAACTTCAAAATTAAAAACTATCTGGATCCTTTTTTTTATAACCATCAACATTTCGTCAAGTTTTTGCGCCTGAGAAATATTTCTAGGAAATCCATCTAAGATAAAACCTTCACTATAATCATCTTCAGAAAGGCGATTCTTTATTATATTTATAACCACTTCATCTGGAACTAATTTTCCTGAATTCATATAAGATTTCGCCAACGCTCCAATCTCGGTTTGCTCTTGAACCTCTTTACGCAAAACCTCGCCAGTAGAAATTGTTTTTATATTTAGTTTTCTAGAAATAATTTCAGCCTGAGTGCCCTTTCCAGATCCTGGAGCTCCTAAAAAGATTATATTCATACCCTAACCCTAACCCTTCTTTTCCTAACACCAGATCCGTATTTACTTGTAAAAAGATAAGATTGAATTTGATTAACTAAATCCATAACAACATTCACCATAATTAATATACCAGTTCCACCTATATATAATGGAATAGAGTATTTAGTAACCAATATTTCCGGCACAGAACAAACAAAAATTAAGTAAAATGCACCCAATAGAGTCAATCGAGAAACAATTTTGTCAAGATATTTAGCCGTTGCATCCCCAGGCCTAACCCCCAGAATAAAACAATTACTTTTTTTAAGGTTAGTAGAAACGTCTTCGGTATTAAAAATAATTGAAGAATAAAAATAAGAGAAAAATAAAATTAAGATAGAGAATAGTACTAAATATAAAGCTCCTCCTCTTTGCAAAGCAAATAACCATGAAGAGCTATTATCAACTCCAGCAAACTGAGTTATTGCAACTGGAAGAGTTAATATCGAGCTTGCAAAAATTGGAGGTATCACTCCAGAAATATTTATTTTTAATGGTAAAAAAGATGAGTCGCTAGAGCCAGAAGATTTCATCATTGCGCCATTTGGATACTGAATTTTTATACGTCTTATAGTTTTTTCAACAAAACAAACCAACATTAAAAATGATGTAAAAACAACAAAAAATAACAACACCACTAACCATGAATTAGTTTCCGCAGTATTTCTGCTTAAATCAAAAACCTGTATAACCGTTGAAGGCAAAGAAGAAACTATCCCAACAAAAATAATTAAGGAAATTCCGTTCCCTATACCAGAGCTGGTAATTCTTTCCCCAAACCACATTAAAATAACAGTTCCACCCACAAGACTAACACAAGTAGTCCACATAAAAATCGACGAATCCGAAATAAAAGCATTATGATCTGGATTTGATAAGGCGTAGTAAACCCCTATGGACTGAAAAAAAGCTAGTACAATTGTAAGATAGCGAGTATATTGATTAATTTTAGATTTACCATAATCACCTTCTTTTTTTAAAGCTTCTAAACCCTTATACATCGAGGTCATCAACTGCATAATAATTGACGCAGTAATGTAAGGCATAATATTTAGAGCAAAAATACTCATTCTCTCTAAAGCGCCACCAGAGAAGAGATTTATCATCCCAAACATGTTTGCACTTTCACTTGTAAAAAACTTTTTTAACACCTCTGTATTTATTCCAGGAATCGGAACAAAAGTTCCAAACCTATAAATAAGCAAAATAAAGATGGTAAATAGTATCTTCTTTCTTAATTCTGAATTTGCAGTAATGGCAGACATTAATTATGAGAAAGATTTTGCTTTTTCTGAATAGCTATCAACTAAGATTTTAAGATTAGAGCTAGAGCTTGAATGATCTTCCTTACCCATGATCAATTTCACTTTCGAATTCTTACTTTTGATTAGACCAACTTTTTCAAGATGCTCTTTTGTAATTTTAGTAGCTGAATCGAGTTTCTTACTTTCAACGAAGTTAAGAATGTTTTTAATATTAATCACCTCAATTTCTTGAGCCAGAATATTATTAAATCCTCTTTTTGGAAGACGCATGTAAATTGGCGTTTGACCCCCTTCAAAACCCTTAACCGAGTGATGTCCAGTTCTAGCTTTTTGACCTTTGACGCCGCGACCAGAAGTTTTTCCTTTGCCAGACCCTATACCTCGACCCACCCTGATACGAGAATTTCTTTTAATTTTTGGCAAACCTTGTAGAGAGAGAGACATAATTTTAAGCTAATGAGATTTTTACAATATGTTCTATTTTTTTAACCATGCCCAAAATCGACTGATCGCATTTTAAGCAAGAAGAGCTACCAATTCCTCTAAGACCTAAGCCTATAAGGTTTCCCTTTTGGCGGTCGTTAAGTTTTGATCCACCTCTAACTTGGGTAATGGTAATTTGTTTGTTTAAGAAATCTTTGATTTGCACTATTCACTCGCCTCTTTTTTTACTTTTTCAATTTGATTGTTCAGAGCTAAATTTCTTCTTTTGACTATTTCAGAAATTTCCTTAGATCTTCTTTCTGCAACTATTTTTGGGGAAACCAGCCCTTGCAAAGCAGCAAATGTAGCCCCAACCATATTATAAGGATTTGAAGTTCCTACAGACTTAGCAACGATATCGTGAATGCCAGCACATTCAAAAATGGCGCGCATTGGACCACCCGCAATAACACCTGTACCTGCAGGAGCGGATCTTAAATAGACTTTTGCGGAGCAGTATCTTGCAAAGATATCGTGGTGAATTGTACGACCCTCTTTTAGAGAAATTTTAGTCATTGCCTTTTTTGCAGCTTCAAAAGCCTTGTTCTTTGCATCAGAAACTTCTGTAGCATTTCCCTTACCAAAACCTACTTTGCCATTTTTATCGCCAACAACAACCAAAGCTGCAAAAGACATATTTTTGCCACCTTTTACTGTTTTAGAAACCCGATTAATAGAAACTAGCTTTTCAATAATTTCTGAATTTGCATTTTCTTTTTGATTTTTTATCTGTTTTGACATTTTAGTATTTAAAAATTAATTTAGAACTGCAATCCAGCTTCGCGACAAGATTCTGCCATAGTCTTAACACGACCACTATAAGAGTAAGCTCCTTTATCAAAAATAACTTGCGTTACTCCCTTGTCTATACAGATTTTTGCAAATTCTTTGCCGACAATTTTAGCCTTTTCAATGCCAGTTACTTTTTTTACTTCTAAAAAGTTAAGAGTTGAATAGGATCCAATTACATTTCCATTAACATCTACGAGCTGAGCATATATATTTTTGCCCGATCTAGAGACAACTATTCTTGGTCTTCCAGATTTATTATTCTGCTCAAGATTATTTCTAACTCTAAACTTTCTTCTTTGATAACTAGTAATCATATTATTTTTTCTTACCCTCTTTTCTTAGAATTTTTTTACCAAATATTTTTACTCCTTTGCCTTTGTAAGGCTCCGGTTTTCTGAATGATATGATTTCTGCCGCAACTTGACCAACCAAAACATTGTCAGATCCAGATATAACTATTAGATTGGGCTTTTCAAACGCAGCATTTACACCATCGGGTAAAGCGTAATAAATTTCGTGGCTATATCCCAAAGTTAAAACCAATATAGCCTTATCGACCGAGGCTTTGTAACCAACTCCATTAATTTCTAAAACTGTTTTAAAACCAATGGATAGTCCAGTAACTATATTTTTAATATTACTTCTATCCATACCTACAAACATAGAAATGTCTGTTACGGACTTATCAACGGCGCTTAGCTTAATTTGTTTTTCCATAATTTCAGCTTTAACACCTGGACTAATTTTATATGTTTTTTTTACTTTTCCAGAATCAAAATTTATCACCCCTTTATCAATAGTGACCTTTAAGATATCCGGAATAGAAACCGGCAATTTTCCTACGCGAGACATTTTGCTTTTAATTAAAATATTTTAAAAAGGATTTCGCCGCCAAGCTTTTTAGTTCTAGCTTCATAATCCATCATTACTCCAGAAGAAGTTGAAATTACAACCATACCAAGACCATTCTTAACTAATGGAATTTGATTAGCATGGCAATAAACCCTTTTTCCTGGCTTCGATACTACGTTAATTTCATTCACAACCGGATTTGAAAGGTGATACTTTAAATGAATATCAAACCTTTCAAAATTACCGTCTTTTACCCTACTGTAATTTAGAATATAACCTTCTTCTTTTAGAATTTTAAGAATATCTTCTCTTAACTGAGACACAGGAGACGATATTACTGATTTTTTTGCCATATAGCCGTTTTTAATTCTGGCCACAAAATCTGAAACTGAGTGATTAAAAGACATTATTTATTACCAACTTGATTTAATTAAACCTGGGATTTGTCCCCAAGAAGCTAATTCTCTAACCGCGATACGCGATAAACCGAACTTTCTTAGATTTCCTCTCGGTCTTCCACTAAGAGCACATCTATTTCTATATCTGATTCGAGAGCCATTTCTAGACATTTGAGAAAGTTTGATTTGCGCTATCAATCTCTCTTCAAATGACAAAGACTCATCTTTGGAAATTGAAGCTGCTTTTTGCCTTTTTTCTCTATGTAAAATAGATAGCTTCTTTCTGTTGTTGTTTTTAATAATTGACGATTTTTTTGCCATACTACTTGATTGGAAAGTTAAGTTTTTTTAACAGATACAAAGCTTCTTCTTTAGTTTTTGCCGTGGTAACAATCGTAATGTTCATGCCAAAAATCTTTGGAATATTATCCAGATCAACCTCGAGAAAAATGTTATGCTCTTTTATACCAAAGGAATAATGGTTGCTTTGGTTAAAACCCCTAGAAGATAAGCCTCTAAAGTCTTTAATTCTTGGCAAGGCAATATTTGTCAACTTATCTAGGAACTCATACATTTTTTTCCCTCTAAGAGAAACTCTGCAACCTATTGGCAAATCTTTTCTAAGTTTAAAAGTGGCAATGGCTTTACGAGATTTTGTTAATACAGCCTTTTGACCAGAGATGTTAGAAACCTGAGTTGATAGATAAGACAAGAATTTATTATCACTGTCCGATGCCTTAATGCCAACATTTAAGCTAACCATTTTTAGTCTTGGTACAGCCATATCATTCTTATAAGAGAATTTCTCTTTCAAATCAGGGATTGATTTTTTGTACAATTTTTCAGTTACAGTTTGCATTTTTTTATACTATTTTTTTGCCAGATTTTTTTGAAACACGACTTTTTCTAGTAAAAATCTTACCCTCTCCAGATTCAGTCACAAATTTTATTTTAACCGCCTTTCCATTTTCAAGGTGAGATATGTTAGAAATATGAATCGGCTTTTCAACCTTTAATATTTGTCCAGGAGTACTTGAAGTTGGTTTTTTATGAACAGTAGCAAAGTTAACACCTTCAACTGTTACTTTTTCTTCGGATAAAAAAAGTATTTTTCCAATTTTTCCTTTATTAGATCCCGAAATAATAATTACTTGATCGCTCTTCTTAAATTTATGTGCCATTTTAATTACAAAACCTCCGAAGCTAATGATGCTATTTTTAAAAAATTTTGCTGTCTGACTTCACGAGCTACAGGACCAAAAACACGAGTTGCTATTGGCTCCCCATCTTTATCGACAAGAACTACAGCATTATCATCGAATTTAACAAAGCTACCATCAGACCTTACAATTTTGCTTTTGGTTCGAACAACCACTCCTTTTGCAACTTGCCCTTTCTTTACTTTTGCGCCAGGAATTACACTGGTAATAGAAAGTACCACAATAGTTCCAATTCCAGTAATCATGTGGTCTGAACCACCCAAAACTTTAATACATCTAGCAGATTTTGCGCCGGAATTATCAGCAACTACTAGATTGGTTTGCATTTGAATCATTTTACAATCTCTATTTAATTAACTTTTAAAATCCATCTCTTGGTTTTTGAAATGGGTTTCGAGCTAACAATCTCAACCTCCCTTCCCACAACCACCTTTTTACCGCAAGAATCGACAAGGTATTTTTTATCAACGGTAATATATTTACCATATTGCGGATGTTTTTTCAAAGTTGTTGAAACAGCTTTGAAAGTTTTATCATCTATAATGTTTAAAACTATGACTTTCATTAATTAGTAACCGTCTTTTTGTTATTAAGCTTGGTAAAAAGTCGCGCGACTTCTTTCTTTTTTTGTTTATAATTTTTAACCAACACCTCTTCTCCAGAAGAAGTTTTGATTCTCATAATAAGCAAATCTTTTTTAAGATTTGCTATAGTAGCTAGTGTTGATCTATCATCTTGCGGCTGTTTCATATCTAATTTTGATTAACTATTTTTGTTTTAAATGGTAATTTCGCAGCCGCCTTCTGTAAGGCAATTGCAGCAGAGGATTCGTCTATTCCATCAATCTCAAAGATAATACGACCTGGCTTTATTTTAGCAATATAGTATTCAACATTACCTTTCCCACTTCCCATTCTAACCTCTGCCGGCTTTTGAGTAACTGGAGTGTGAGGAAAGATCATAATCCAGAGTTTTCCAGCTCTTTTCATATAGCGAGTAATTACCTTTCTTGCAGACTCAATTTGCTTTGAGTTTAACTTACCTGGCTCAAGAGCTTTCAGTCCAAAAGCACCAAATTTAACACTATTGCCACTTGGAGCGGTTCCAAGAATTTTTTTACCACCTTTTTGTGATTTTCTGTATTTTGTTTTTGCTGGAGTTAGCATTTTTTAAGTTCTTAGTTGTTTGCTGTTTTCAATTTTTTTTCTACAAATCCTTTATAAATCCATACCTTGATACCAATAACACCGTAAGTTGTGTAAGCATTGGCAGTGGCGTAGTCAATGTTGCAACGCAAGGTATGAAGTGGAACAGACCCTTCTTTGTACCACTCTGTTCTTGCGATCTCAGCCCCACCTAATCTGCCAGAGCAACTAACTTTAATTCCAAGAGAGCCCGACTTCATTGCAGATTGCATGGACTTTTTCATTACTTTTTTGAAAGCTGCCCGCCCCTCAAGTTGTTTAGCTATGCTCTGAGCAACCAAAGAAGAGTTACTATCTGGCTTATCTATTTCAACAATTTTAACATCAACCTTGCAGGCGGATATCTTCTCAACCAAATGGTTGATTTTTTCAATATCTAAGCCTTTTTTACCGATAAGAACTCCTGGTTTAGAAGTCTTTATTATCAGATTTATTCTATCAGCTGGTCTCTCTATTACAACACTTCCTATACCGCAATGAGAATAATTTTTTTTGATAAAGTTTCTAATTTTAATATCAACAATTAGTTTTTTAGCATAATTTTTTTGATCATACCAAACAGACTCCCAGTTTTTGCTGTTAAGTAATCTAAAACCTACCGGATTAACCTTCTGACCCACTGCTTACTCCTCTTTTTTTGTTTTTTTTACCACTTTTTGCTCTAATTTCTTTTCTGCTAAAGTGACCCTGATATTACTAAAAGTTTTTCTAATACTGCTTGATTTGCCTCTGCCTCTTGCAGCAAATCTTCGCAATGCAAAAGCACGACCCACATCAACTTCTTTGATATAAAGATTATCTACATCCATGCCATGATTATTTTCTGCATTAGACATCGCAGAGTAAACAAGAGCCTTAACAATAGATGCAACTTTTAGTTTTGAAAATTGCAAAAACTTTAAAGCTTCAGAGACCGGCAACCCGGCAACATTTTTTGTAACCCTCATAACTTTTAGAGGGCTAGACTTAACTGAACTTAGATAAGCTACCGCTATTTTTTGTGTCATATACTATGATTTTGTAACTTTTTTATCTCCGCCATGACCATAAAAAGTTCTGGTCAATGCAAACTCTCCAAATTTATGCCCCACCATTCCTTCTGTAACTGAAACAGAAATGAATTTTTTACCATTATAGACAGCAAAATTAACTCCCACAAACTGAGGCAATATTGTTGATCTTCTTGACCAAGTTTTGACAACTTGTTTTTTAGAAGAATTTAAGTAGTCTTTTGCTTTTTTAAGCAAATAACCATCTACAAATGGAACTTTCCAGCTTGATCTAGGCATAATTATTTATCTCTTCTTGATTTAACTATAAAACGATTTGACGGATTACTTCTCTTTCTAGTTTTTTTACCTTTAGCAGATTTACCAGTTGGAGAAACTGGGTGTCTACCACCCGAAGTTTTGCCTTCGCCACCTCCATGCGGGTGATCAACTGGATTCATTAC
>CAYVKI010000008.1:19185-35241 GCA_964452075.1 uncultured Rhizobium sp. | reverse complement strand
CAACATCTTCAATTTTATATTTCGACAAAATCGCCACACCATTATAGGTTTTTTGCCCAAAAACTGCAGCGTTATAACCCGCGTCATACAAAGCTTCGAATGGAAATTCGCTTTCCAAACACTTCAACTCTTGCAACAAAACTACATCAGGATTTGAGTTTTTTAACCACTCCAAAAGCCTTGGCAATCGAGCTTTTACAGAGTTGACGTTAAAACTGGCGATTTTGAGCTTGGTCATGAAATTATAAAACCACCTTTTTGATTATCATTGCCACTAAGATTTGAAACGCTGTTAGATTTAGATAAAATTGGCTTCGGAAAATGTTTTTCAATCATATCATTAATTGCCACTTTCTGTTTATCTGTAATTTCTGGATGTATATATTCTGAAGGCTGCCAATCTTTATAATCTTCACTTTCATCAAATTTTTCTCTTACCATATCAATCGTTACCAATGCAGCAATAACTTCTGGCAAAATATTGGTTTCTTCTTTTATTGGTTTTAATGCTTCAACTAACTCACAACCAAATTTTCTGATCCTATCAATTTTTACTTCTTCTTTCTTAATATTATTCATATCGTGATTGGTAATAATTTCTTCATCAAGAAGAGCAGAAACAATTAAATCATTACTTTTATTAAGAAGAGCTCTTATATTTGGATCACTTAGACAATCTAGAATACCAACTAGAGTTGTTCCATTGTCTTTTTCATCTACAATAATTTTATCAAGATTTTCTACTATTAGATTGATAATTTCTTCTCCACTTAAAACCGACTGATGTTCAATATCTAAGTCTGACAGCGCACCATTATCTATCAATAAATCCGCTGCTGCTTTATATTCAACAGCGGCTTTCATCAAAACTTTATAGTTTTTTGTAGCGTCATCAACATATTCGAGAAGTAGCTTTATTATCTCCAAATCCACTTTTTTTTCAACCGCTAGATCTAAAGGAGTTTCGCCATTTAAATCCTCTTCATTTACAATATCTTCCCAGATTGCCCGTCGATCACACAATCTTATTGCAACTAATTTTATCGCATCATCTACCATATTCACATCGCCGCTCATTACAGCATAATGAATAATATTTTTACCCTGATTATCTGGCGACAGAATTAAACTTACTTCTGAAGGATTTATGAATAACGACATATTGTCGAAAATCTGACGATTCCCCGCCTTCGCTGCAGACATTAATGGCGTAATACCATTCTGGTTTTTACTAAAAGGACTTACAATTTTAATCAGATCTTCAATGCAATATATGCTTTCAGAACCACTATCGTCTCTTAACCTGCATATTTTTAGATCGCTCTCAGCTGCAATTATTGCGCAATTTGTCCAAAATAAATTTTCCTCAAACGTATTTCCTAAAGAAAAAGGTCGAATGGAAACCTCAGAATCTTTTGACTTACTCATTTATAAATCCTTCATAAAGTGAAATCCGCGAATATAAAAACCCTCGCGGTAGTAGAGCGAATGTGATTTTTTATTTTCGGTGTAGGAATCGAGAATAATTTTTTCGCAGCTTAATTTCAGACCAATTTCTTCAATTTTTCTCATCAGTTTTTTACCAATTCCAAGACCCCTTTTTTCTTCATCAACAATAAAACTAGAAAGTTGAATATAGCGTCCGCAATAAAGCATGCGCAAAACCCAATATCCTGTTATTCCAACAATTTCACCATTCAGAAATGCGCCAATCATTTTAAAATCATTCATCTCAATCATTTCAGAAATTTGCTGCTCGAAACTTTCTTGAGTAATTTGCTGATATCTTTGCTTAGCAATTGCATAAGCTTGCAACATCTCTGTTTTTGTGTTGAGTTCTTTTATAACAATTTGATCGCTAATTTTGACCATTAATTAACCGCCTTTAATTGTTCTTCTAAAGCCGCCGCCCAGTAAGTTACCTTTCCGGCGCCGGTGCAAAACACCAAATCTCCCGACGAAATAATTGGCTTAATTATTGCCGCCAAATCTTTGTCGCTGTTTAATTTAATCACATTTTTGTGACCAGTTTTTTTAATGCCCGCAATTAAATCATCTTGCTTCGCTCCTTCAATTGCAGCCTGTCCAGCCGAATAAATATCTGAAACAATTACATAATCAGCATCAGAAAATGCGGCACAAAATTCATTAAACAAACTATGTACGCGCGAATATTTGTGAGGCTCAAAAACACAAATTACTTTATGATTTCCAGCAAATTTGCGCGCTGCTTTTAGCGTTGTTGAGATTTCGGTTGGATGATGTCCATAATCGTCAATTATCGCCGCGCCGTTATATTCACCAACTTTTGTAAAACGACGCTTAACGCCATTAAAAGCAGCAAGAGATTTTTTTATTTGCTCAAAATTCATGCCTAAAAAATCGCCAATCGCAATCGCCACCAAAGCATTGCTGGCGTTATGTTCGCCATAAATTGGCATTTTAATGTCGATAATTTTTCGACCATCTTTAAACAAAACATCAAAAGTTAAACCAGTTGCATCCATTTTAATATTTTGCGCGACTAAATCGGCGGGATTTTTTATTGAATAGCTAACGAGATTAGATTTTACGCTTTTTAAATTTTCGTAAATTTTTTCAACCTCAGGGCTGTCAATACAAAGAACGCATATTCCAGAATCAGGAATTTGTTTTACATATCTTTCAAAACACGCTTTTTGCTTTTCAAAACATCCACTATATCCACTAAAATCAAGATGCTCTGGCTCAATGTTGGTAATTGCGCCAATAAAGCTTGGAAGCTCCACAAAGCTCGCATCAGATTCATCAGATTCTGCGACTAAATATTCGCCTTTTCCAACCTTAGAATTGCTGCCGAAATAATGAATAACGCCGCCATTTACAACGGTTGGATCAAAATCACCAAGTTCTAACATCAAAGAAACCATTCCTGTGGTGCTAGTTTTTCCGTGCGTTCCAGCAATTGTCACGCCTTTATATTCATTCATAATTATCGCCAAAAGATTGGCGCGAGTAATAACGGGAATATTTCTTTTCTGCGCTTCAAGAATTTCTGGATTTTCGCTTTTAATAACCGAAGTTTGAACAATTAACGAAACATCATCAGAAATGTTTTTGGCATTATGCCCTACAAAATAAGACGCCCCAACTTCACGCAACTTTGGCGTTAAATAATTTTCTGTTAAATCGGAACCTTGAACCGGAATGTTTAATTCGCGCAAAATGAATGCCAGCGCACTCATGCCAATGCCGCCAAGACCGATAAAATGGACTTTGCTTTGCTGTTTTAAATCTTGAAAATTCATTGAGATTTTTTTTAAAAATGGGGAGAAATCAAGCTGGACATGATTTTGCAGGGGAACTTAAAAAAGCACGTTTTATTTGTAAAACCAAAATTAATCAAAATGGAAAGAAAAAAAATTGATCAAATTTTTAAGATCTGGAGCGAACAAAACTCTCATCCCAAAACTGAATTGGTTTTTACCAATAATTACACGCTTTTAGTTGCCGTTGTTTTATCAGCACAAAGCACGGATGTTGGCGTAAACAAAGCAACCAAAGCACTTTTTAAAATTGCTGATACGCCAGAAAAAATGCTAAAACTTGGTGAGAAAAATTTAAAAAAATATATCAATACAATTGGCTTATATAACGGAAAAGCAGCCAATATTATCAAGCTTTCTCAGATTTTGTTTGATGAATTTAATTCTGAAGTTCCAGAAGATTTTGAAAGCCTAAAATCTCTTCCCGGAGTTGGACAAAAAACCGCAAATGTTGTTTTGAATTGCGCCTTTGGACATCCAACAATCGCTGTCGATACTCACGTTTTTCGAGTGGCAAATCGTTTGGGATTTGCTAACGAAACAACGCCTGAAAAAACCGAAATCGCACTATTAAAAACAATTCCAAAAAAATGGCAAACTCACGCTCATCATTGGATGATTCTACATGGTCGTTACACTTGCCAAGCCCGAAAACCGAAATGCTCTGAATGCAAAATTACAAGTTTCTGCAAATATTTTCTGGAAAATTAGTATCCAACAACAAACATGCCAATTCCCCGCTGTTTTTTTGGAAAGCCTTCCGAAATTTTGAACTATCAAAGCAATGCCAAAAAATTTTCTATTTACTTCCGAATCAGTTTCTGAAGGACATCCCGACAAAGTTTGCGACCAAATTTCTGACGCTCTTGTTGATGCTTATTTGCAAAAAAACCCTTATTCGCGGTTAGCAATTGAAACTTTTGCCACAACAAACCAAGTGATTATTGGCGGCGAAATTCGCGCTCCAGAAATTGCAAAATCTGAAGTTGAAGAAATTGTGCGCCAAACCGTTAAAGACATTGGCTATGCTCAAGAGGGATTTCACTTCGCCAATTTAAAACTCACCAACCTAATTCACGAACAATCTGCCGACATCGCGATTGGGGTTGACGCTTCAGGCTCTAAAGATGAAGGCGCTGGAGATCAAGGAATTATGTTTGGATACGCCTGCAAAGAAACCGAGGCATTAATGCCTGCCGCCATTTATTATGCTCACAGAATTTTGCACAACATCATGGACGCAATCAGATCTGGCGAGTTAAAAAATTTAGGGCCAGACGCAAAAAGTCAGGTAACTTTGTGGTATGAGGATGGCATGCCAACTCGCGCCGAAACTGTTTTGGTCTCCATTCAACACCGAGATGGAATGACTCAACAACAAGTTCGCGACCTTATTAAACCTTACGTTGAAAGCTCTTTGCCAAATGGCTGGATGTGCGCCGAAGATAAATTCTTGGTTAACCCAACGGGAAAATTTGTAATTGGCGGGCCAGATGGCGATGCCGGATTAACCGGTCGCAAAATTATTGTCGACACTTACGGCGGAGCAGCTCCGCATGGTGGTGGTGCATTTTCTGGAAAAGATCCAACAAAAGTTGATCGCTCCGCAGCTTACATGGCGCGCTATTTAGCAAAAAATGTTGTTGCAGCTGGCTTGGCGAAACGTTGCACAATTCAAATCGCTTACGCAATTGGGGTTTCAAAACCTTTGGCACTTTATGTAGATACGCATAAAACTGGGGCTGACGAAGAATTTTTAGGCAAAGCAATTAATGAATTAGTTGATCTCAGCCCGCGCGGAATCAGAACTCACCTGAGTTTAAATCGCCCAATTTACAAACGCACCGCAACATACGGACATTTCGGAAGAAATCCCGAAGCGGATGGCGGCTTTTCTTGGGAAAAAACCGACTTGTCTGAAAAATTAAAGAAAATGGCTTAACATGCTTTTGAATATTTTATGCGTCGCACTTGGCGGCGCCACAGGTTCAGTGGCGCGCTTTCTTTCCAGCGAATATCTTTTACAAGCTCTTCGCTGCATTAATTCTCCACTTTCTCGCTTTCCTTGGCCAACACTTTGCGTCAACGTTTTTGGCTCGCTTCTAGCAGGAATTCTTTATTTTTTTGTTATTAAAAATTTTGATAATTTTGACCCGCGTTTGAAAAATTTTCTACTCGCTGGATTTCTCGGTGGTTTTACAACTTTCTCAGCTTTTTCTTTAGACTTCTTTCGTCTAGCCACAGCCGGACAGTATTTACAAGCCTTTACTTACGCCACTTCCTCTTTTACACTCGCAATCGCCGCAACATTTTTCGGCTTCTATTTGGCAAAAATTATTTTTTCTTAAAATGTCGTTATTTCAGGTTAATCAAGAGTTGGCAGGTCTTCGTCTTGACAAATTCTTATGTAAAAAATTCGACATTTCTTTTGGATTAGCCCAAAAAATGGTTCGCGAAAAAAAAGTTAAAGTGAATGACGCGAGAGTTGACGCATCTTACAAAACACAAGAAGCAGATCAGGTTGAGGTTTTTGCCGATTTAAAAAATCGCACCGAACATGAGAAGAAAAAACCCAATATTTCTCCAGAAAAACTAAAAAAATTCAGCAGCTGGATTTTATTTGAAGATGAAAATTTAATCGCCATTAACAAACCTTCGGGCCTTGCAACTCAAGGTGGAAGCTTAATTGAAATTTCGGTTGATGATTTTTTAACGGCAAAAAATTCTTCTATAAATAATCCAAAAGGGCAAAAGCTGCAACTCGTTCACCGCTTAGATAAAGACACCAGCGGCATTTTGTTAATTGCAAAAAATTCAAAATCTGCCGAATTTTTAACCCAATCTTTTAGAGAAAAAGTTATTAAAAAAACTTATTTGGCACTGGTTGGCGGCAATTTCAAAAAACTCGACGGCACAATTAACATTCCTTTAAGAAAACAACTTACCGGAAAAAACGAAAAAGTGCGCCCTGATTTTGTTGATGGAAAAGAAGCGATTACCAATTTTAAAAGATTGAAAGATTTTGGCGATCACGCTTTGCTTGAGCTAAATCCGCTCACTGGAAGAACTCATCAACTCAGAGTTCATTGCAAAGAGCTTGGCCACCCAGTTTTAAACGACATTAAATATGGCGGAAAAATGGCGGAGCGCAAAGACATCTGCAAACGCCTTTGTCTACACGCTCAAAAAATTGAAATTGCTGATTATTTTGGAAAAAAATTAGAAATAAAAACTCCTTTGCCGGAATTTGTTTAATTTGGTATAAAATCTGAAGCTGAAACTATGCCAAACTAAACCACTATTCTCGGCAAATTTGCATTCAATCTAGTCACGACTTCGTAGTTAAAAGATTGCGACCAATCTCCCCAATCCTCAAGAGTCACCGAAGCTTTTCCATCTTTGCCAACAATCGTTGCAACATCTCCGACTTTTAATTTTTTTACGTCGGTCACATCAATCACAATCATGTTCATCGTCACACGTCCAAGTTGCGGAACCTTTATTCCACCAATAATCACATGAGCTTTGTTTGATGCTTGGCGCGGAATTCCGTCAAAATATCCAACTGGTAAAATCGCAATTTTTGAATCGCGCTTCAAAGTAAAAGTGCATCCGTAAGAAATGTGGCTGCCTTTTGGCAAGTCTTTTATTTCAACAACCTTCGCTTTCCACGAAGCCACTGGACGCAGCTTTGCTATTAGTTGATTTTTTTTAATCGCCTCTTCTGAAGACCACATTCCATAAAGACCGCCACCAATTCGCACCATGTCGAAGCGAGTTTCAAACTCAGAAATAAAAGTTGCCGCAGTAGAGCTGGCGTGAATTAAAGGCTTAATGTTTATTTCTGCCAAAGCTTTTTTCCACAAGATTAATTCTGCTAATTGCTTTTTGGTGTAATCATTAAAATCTGAAGAATCGGAAGCAGAAAAATGTGTGTACAATGCCTTTACTTCGATGTTTTTATTTTTTACCAATTGCAAAACTTCCTTCATCTGACTAGCAACAAAGCCGTCGCGCCCAAATCCTGTATCTACGCAAATGTGAGCGATCAACTTTTTTTTGCCTGAATATTTCTGCATTTTTTGCAAAATATCGAGGTTGGAAACTGAAAGTTCAATGTTGCTTTTAAGAGCCAATTCTAGCTGATCTGGAAAGACTCTTCCTAAAACTAAAAGCGAATTAGAAATTTTCTTTTTTCGTAGCAAAAGAAGATCTTCAAAATGGTAAGACGCTAAATAATCAACTTGATCTTTTATTTGCTCCGCAATCTCCATAAGCCCGTGACCGTAGGCGTTAGACTTAACAACTGCAATAAATTTAACCTTCTTAGAAAGCTGTTTTTTTATTTGAGAAATATTGTGCAATAAAGCCGATTTACTTATTTCAATCCAAGATAAATTCATAAAATTTCATTAAAAAAACAATTTCTCGCGCCAGTGTGACAAGCCACGCCAACTTGATTTACGCTTAGTAAAATGCAGTCAAAATCACAATCTGTTTTGATTGAAACTATTTTTTGCAAATGCCCAGAAGTGTCACCTTTTTTCCACAAAGAATTTCTGGAGCGCGAAAAATATGTCGCGTAACCACTTGCAATTGTGAGCTGTAAACTTTCTAAATTCATCCAAGCCATCATTAAAACCTCGCCACTCTCCGCTTCTTGCGCAATCGCAGGAATCAATCCGTTTTGATCGAATTTTAATTTGTTTAAAAAATTATTCATAAAATTAGATTTTAGGAGCTGTTAACAATTGATAATTGAGGCTCTAACAATAAATTCTAAAATCTTTTTATCCATTTTATTATTTCTTTTCATCCTTATAAATGATAACCTGCACCAGACGAATTGAATTTGATGCCGCTCATCGCATCATGAATCATGAAAGCAAATGCAAAATGCTCCATGGTCATCGCTACGCACTTGAAGCAACCTTTACAGCAAAAAAATTAGACAAATTAGGTCGCGTAATTGATTTTGGCGAAGTGCGTCAAATGCTTGGCACTTGGATCGACAGCAACCTCGATCACAACACAATTTTATCAGCAAAAGATAAAAAACTTGGCGAAAAAATCGCCTCAGAAACTGGTCAGAAAATTTATTATATCGAAGAAAACCCAACCGCCGAAAACATTGCACAACATATTTTTAGCGAAATTTGCCCAAAAATTTTTGCTAAAAAAAACGTTAAATGCGTGGCAATAAAACTTTATGAAACCCCAAACTGCTACACCAATGTCGAATAAATTTTCTGCAAAATATCGCGTCTATTACGAAGACACCGACGCTGGCGGCATTGTTTATTACGCTAATTATTTAAAATTTTTTGAGCGCGCCAGAACTGATTTTTTGCGCAATTTAAACATTGTTCAGTCAGAACTTGCCGCATCGGAAAATGTGATTTTTGTCGTTAGAAAATGCGAAATCGAATATCTCACTCCCGCGCGAATGGATGATTTAATCGAAGTTTCGGTTGAGGTTAAAAAAATTAATCCCGCGTCAATCGTGATGCTTCAAGAAATCAAGAAATCTGACAAATTAATTTCTACGCTGAATGTTCAAATAGCCTGCGTTTCGGCGGATAAAATTCAGCCAACAAAAATTCCAAGTAATATTAATGAAGTGCTTGCCAATGGACCCCGTCATTCGACGGGGTGACAACACAACTCTACGAGGTGGCACAACACAACTCTACGAGGTGGCACAACGCAACTCTATGAGGTGACACAACACAACTCTCTGTGAGGCGGTAACAAAACTCTAGGGGTGGCAACACAACTCTGTGAGGTGTTAACAAAACTCTGTGAGGCAACAAAAATATCTACGAGGTGGCAACACAACTCTTTCTGTCACCCCGTCGAATGACGGGGTCTAACTAAATTTATCCAAAAAAAATGCTCGATAATTTCTCCAGCAAAATTACCAAAATTTTTGACACAATCTCTGGTAAAAAATTTATCTCCGAAGACGATCTAAACGCCACAGCTCGTGAAATTAGAATCGCGCTTTTAGAAGCCGATGTTGCCTTGCCAATTGCCAAAGAATTTATTGAAAAAATTAAAGCCGAAGCACTTGGTCAACAAGTTGTAAAAAGCGTTTCTCCAGGGCAAATGATTGTAAAAATTGTCCATGATGAATTGGTAAAATTGCTAGGAAGCACCAAAGCGGAACTTAATTTAAACAGCAAACCGCCAGTAATAATTTTGATGTCTGGCTTGCAAGGGGCGGGTAAAACCACAACTTCTGGAAAGTTAGCGGCGCGACTAAAAAACAAAATTCACAAAAAAGTGATGGTTGCCTCTTTAGACACTTACCGCCCAGCCGCTGCCGAACAATTAAAAATTCTAGCCCAAAAAATTGGTGTTGAATGCGACGAATTTGACGCCGAAAAAAAACCTCTTTTCCTTGCCAGAAAAGCTAAACAAAAAGCTATTGAAGGTGGCTTTGAAGTTCTAATTTTAGACACCGCAGGACGCACGCATATTGATGAAAACATGATGCGAGAAATTGTCGAAATTCAAAACGAAATCAATCCGACAGAAATTCTTTTAGTTGTTGATGCAATGATCGGACAAGACGCCGTTAATGTTGCCAAAAATTTTGGCGAAAAACTGAGCCTAACAGGAATAATTCTAACTAGATTAGACGGCGATTCTCGTGGCGGCGCGGCATTAACCATGAAAGCTGCAACCAATTGCCCAATCAAATTTATCGGCGTTGGCGAAAAGCTTGAAGAGTTAGAAGAATTCAATCCAGAGCGCGTTGCTTCGCGCATTATCGGCATGGGCGATGTGATTTCTTTAGTTGAAAAAGCTCAAGAAGTTTTCGACGCAAATGAGATGGAAAGAGCCGCAAAAAAAATGCAAAAAGGCAAGTTTGATTTGGAAGATTTGCTTTCGCAAATTCGTGGCATGAAAAAAATGGGCGGACTTGGCGGAATATTGAATTTACTTCCCGGAATCGGCAAAATTAAAGAGCAGATTGGTCAAATGGGAAATATCGAAAAAGACATTAAGCTGCAAGAAGCTTTGATTTTATCAATGACCAAAAAAGAACGTAGCAATCCGGACATTTTAAACTCTTCCAGAAAAAACCGCATTGCTGCTGGCGCTGGAAGCACAATTCAAGAAGTAAATCGCTTGTTAAAAAAATATAAGCAGATGCAAAAAATGATGGGTAAATTTGGAAAAATGGATCCGAGAAAAATGCAAGAAATGATGGGTTCACAAGATCTGTCAAAAATACTTAAAAGTTGAAGTTGTTTCTTTGGTCGATATTGTCGAGACCATTGGAGCGAAAAGCTCGACCAATGAAACACTATACCAAATCAGATCCAATACAAAATTTAAATGCAATGCCTTCACTTTCTCAAACCAGAAACTCTCCTTATAGCGCCAGCCAGATGTATTCTTTGGTTATGGATATTGAAAAATATCCAGAATTTTTACCTTGGTGCAAAAAGGCAAAAATTGTTAACGAAATTTCTACAACAAATCTTCACGCCGATTTACTAATTAATTTCAAAAACTTTCTCGAAAAATATCGCTCAGACGTTATTCACGGAAAAGATTCCGACGGAACTCATTTTGTTCGCGTTAACGCCATTGAAGGCCCTTTTAAAAAACTTGTTAACTCGTGGAAATTCCATGATTTAGAAAGTGGCTGCAAAATAGAGTTTTTCATTGAGTTTGAATTTAACTCTTTTTTGCTAAGCAAAATGCTCGGCTCAATTTTCGAAAAAGCCTCAGAAAAAATGATGTCAGCTTTTGAAGAAAGAGCGCGAAAAATTTTCACGCCTCAACTAACCGCCTAAATTTTCATCGGCAAAATTATCATGTTCAAACCTTTAACATGTAAGCGCCTTTGCATGATGTAAGGCACGTGGTTGTAAAGAATTTGAGTTGTGATGTTTTCATTATCGAAGATGAATTTTGTGCCAAAAAATATGGCGCTTGGATAATCTTTTGAAACTCGATCCGTAAGTTGCGTTAACTTCTCTACAATGTCTGTGCTATAACCAACATATGATTTGGCAAAGCGACCATTTGCGTGACAATAATTACGATATTTATGCAACGTATTTTTGGTTTTCCTGCGCATTTCACGCCATTTTCTTTCTTCGCGAAAAGTGTTTGAATCAACCTCGCCCACCGTTACAAAAATGAAGTTTTTGAAAATTCCAGGAAAAAGTTTTTTGATTTCCAGCAAGCAATTCATGCCGCTACCAAAGGTTTGATCAACTATAATTGCTGCAGTTGGCGCTGATTTGTCAGAATTAATCATTGAATCTGGACTTGGCGCAATGTCGTCGTAGCCATAAAATTGCATCTCTTTATGGGTAAGGCGCATTTTAAGTTGGCGATATTTCGATTTTACCCACAAGCCAATCGCAATAAATAAAGAGGTGATTAGAAGCGTCATCCAACCACCTTCGTAGAATTTTTCAAAAACCGTAACTAAGAGAATTCCAAAACAAAGGACAAAGCCAATTGCTGAAATTATTAGCTTTCTTTTCCAAAGAGGCTTTCTGCGACGATTGCGCAACCAATAAATGCTTAATCCCAGAAGAGATAATGAAAAGGTAATGAATACGTTAATTGAATAGAGAATTACCAATGTATGCACAGCACCACCGGTTATTATTAAGGTGATAATCGCGGCAATTGCCATGAATAAAATGCCGTTTTTTACCACCAATCTACTAGAAAGAGAGCTAAAAGATTTAGGCATCCATTCATCGCTAGCCATGTTGGCAACAACGCTTGGGCCAGCTAAAAAACCAGTATTTGCAGCAACCAGCAATAATCCAGCTTCAAAAAGCAATGTTATTGGCACAATATATTTTCCCCATTCAACCCCGCCGTAATTCCAGCTTTGAGTAATGGCGTAAAAAGTTGTGGCGTTAAGAGTTTGTCCATCAACTTCATTTACACTCCAAAGCAAGTAGAGCAAAATGATGCCAGCCGCCATAAATGCCAGAGAGATCGCCACTAAAAACATGGTTAATTTTGCAGTTTTTACCCTTGGTTCAGAAAGCGTGTTCACATTATTAGAAACAGCTTCCAAACCTGTGTACGTACCGCCGCCCATTGAGAAAGCTTTTAAAAAAAGCGAGAAAACAAAAATCCATCCCAAAGAACTTTTTAATTCGTTTGTTTCATTAACCGCTTGAGGTACCAATTCTTGTAAACCATAGTGGTGAGCCGCGATTCCATAAATTATCAAAATAAAGTGAGTGGCGATAAATCCTAAGAAAATTGGCAGTAGAAATTTTATTGATTCTTTCATGCCTCGCAAATTTAGCATCGCCAACAAACCAACTAAAAAAATCGCCAATAGCAATTTTATGCCATGATATTCTTTTGGCACGAAACTAAAAATTGCGTCAATGCCACTGGCAATTGAAATTGCGATTGTGAGCACGTAATCAATAATCAATGCAGATCCAGAAACTAAACCAGCATGCTTTCCAAGTAATCTAGTTGCCACGCGATATCCGCCGCCACCATTAGGAAAAAGCTCTATTACCTGAATGTAAGCATAAGAAATAATAAAAACCGTCAGAGCTGTGGCAATCGCAAGATAAACAGCAAGCGAACTGTGAGTTCCAAGAGCAAGAAACGCTTCTTCTGGACCGTAACAAGAAGACGAAAGTCCGTCGGCACCAAGACCAACCCACGCTAAAAAAGCAATTAACGAAAGATTCTCCCGTGTTTTTTTATCAAATACATCGCGCGGATTTCCAAAAATAAAATTTCTGATCTTTGTAAGCATGGTTGGTTATTTTTACTTTTTTAGCCGTAATTATTTACGTATATATTGAAACGCCAGATTAGTCTCCATCATTAATTCCGTAATTAACTTTGGTGACTTCAGCCCTCGTATTTCTTCAATTCCTGAAGAAACGTCGATCATGTTTGCACCTGTAATTTTTACAGCCTCCAAAACATTTTTGGAGTTAATTCCTCCAGACAAAAACCAATTTTTGGCACCATGATAATTTTTTAAAATTGTCCAATCAAAACTGTTTCCACTTCCCGCAACCTTACCATCAAACAAAAAATAATCGGCGAAATCTTCGAAATTTTTTGTCTGATTTAGATCTAACTCATTTTCAATTTTAAAAGCTTTGATAATGCCAATTTTGGGAAATTTATTACGAAATTCTTTTAGAAAATCAGTTGTTTCCGATCCGTGAAATTGAAAAAAATCAGGAGAAATTTCGTCAGATATTTCTTTTAGAACATCAAAATTTTCATCAACAACAACGGCAACTTTTGCAATATTTTGAGGGATTATTTTAGAGATTTTTCCAGCCTCTTTTGGAGAAATATATCGAATTGAACTCTTGCAAAACACAAACCCGATAAAATCGCATTTTTGCGCAACTGCAACTGCAAGCGATTGTTTATCTGTAAAGCCGCAGAGCTTAACTTTCATATTTTAAAACTTGAACCCAGGAGGTAGCGGCATGCCATTTGTTGCAGCTTTCATTGAATCGCTCGAACTTTCATCAGCTTTTTTTCGGGCGTCGTTGAATGCCGCAACCACTAAATCTTCTAAAATTTCTTTTTCATCTTTTTCAATTAGAGAAGGATCAATTGAAATTTTCTGAGCAATTCCAGATCCAGTGATTATAACTTTTACTAATCCACCTCCAGATACCCCTTCGTAGGAAGAATTCGCCAAATCTTCTTGAGCTTTTTGCATTTTTTTTTGCATTTCTTGCGCTTGGCGCATCAATAGTTTTATGTCCATTTGAGTAAGTTTAATTAGTAATTATTTCTTCAAAATATACCCCGTCATTCGACGGGGTGACAATAAGAGAAAGAATATCAATAAGAGAGTATCAATAAGAAAAATCTTAATAAGAAAAAATCTCAATAAAAGAATATTAATAATCAATCTTCGAACTAGTCACCCCGTCGAATGACGGGGTCTAAAAGATTCCGTTATTTAAATAAATGAGAAAATTTGTAGCGCAAAATCTGGTTTACTCTTCGTAAATAACCACCCTTTTTTACTTCTTCTTTGGTAAATAAGGGATATTGAAAATTCTTATAACCCGGCACTTCCACATGAAGCATTGCAACCTCTTCGCCTTTTTTGATTGGCGTATAAAGCGGAGATTTATATTTCACTTTCACCTTCACTTCTTCAAACGATCTTTCTCGCGGCAAATTGAAAGCAACCTGCTCTTTTGACACAACTTCCAATTGAGAATCTTCGCCAAGCCAAGTTTCCAGAAGAGCAACTGTTTGGTTTTTCTCGAATAAAACAACTTTCTTGTAATGCTCAAACCCATAATCAACCAGATCAACAATTGCTTGAGCTCTCAACCTTGGCGTTTTTGATTTATTCACAACCGCAATCAAAGTTCGATGATCATGTTTTACAATGTTAGTGACACCATATCCACCCTGATTTGTAAAACCAGTTTTACCCCCAATAACACCGTCATATTGCTTAAGAATTAATGGGTTATGATTATATTGTTTGATGTTGCGATATTTAAATTCAGGAATGCCAAAATATGGTAAATATTGAGGAATGTTTTGATATATGCTGGCTCCGAGATATCCCAAATCTCTAACGCTCATATAATGATTTGGATCGTAAAGGCCATGAGGATTCTCAAAATGTGAATTTTTTAAACCAATTTCGCGCGCTTTTTCATTCATCATCACCACAAAATTTTCTATTCCATTTCCAGTGCTTTCGGCAAGAGCAACCGCTGCATCATTGCCTGAAATCGCCAACAATCCTCTAACTAACTCATCAATTGTTACAACATCACCATAATTTAAAAACATGCTCGATCCTGATTTACGCCAAGCGTCTTTTCCAATCAAACATTGATTTTCTAGACTGATTTTTCCCTTCTGCACCTGGTCAAAAACCACATAAGCTGTCATCATTTTGGTCATCGAAGAAGGTGGAATTCTTACGTCAGAATTTTTTGCCAATAGAACTTCTTTGGTATCGGCATCCATCAAAAAATAAAACTGAGCATCTTGCAAAGATTGACTAATTTCTGCCGCAAAAATGCTCGACGGAAAAATGACAGAAATTAAGCATGTAATTATGCAAAAAATTTTCATTAACTTATTCTTTTTCCTCTTTTTTTGTCAAAGAAACGATACCCGCCTCGTCGCTGCCGAAATTCTTTTTCATCTGCGCTTTTATTTTAGCCGCCCTTCTTTCTTTGATTAATATTTCGCTATTTTCAATATCGACAGAATTCTTACTTTTCCCAACTTCATCAATGCTACGTTGCAATGCATCATTGCCCGCAAGCAAATATTCTTTGTCCGACATTTTGGTTTTAATTCCATAAACATCTTGGGAAGGAATGTTAACTCTATCAAACTCAGCACCAATAACACGAAAAGCAGAATAAACCCCAAGATTATAATTTATGTCAAAAATATCCGGCGGAATTGAATCTGCCAAACCCAATCTGCGCGTTTGTTCATAACTTTCACCATTTGGCAAATAAACTTTTGGAGCATGCTCGTTAAATCTTTTTACATCAACATAAGCGTAGTAATCGCTTTCTGGCATAATCATGTCTGTAGCGTATGGCGATTGAGTAACACTTATATTATTTGATTGATCAACCGCTCTTTCTGAATTAATTTTTTCAACATCTTTTCCATATTTTTTCTCAAAATTCTCATTAATGTTTGGAAAATTATTAGAAAAACAAGCCGAAAGCCCAACAACACCAAATAAACATAAGGCTGTTCGAAC
>CAYVKI010000008.1:4194-19125 GCA_964452075.1 uncultured Rhizobium sp. | reverse complement strand
AGCTTTGATTTTCTTCACTAAAGACAGAGCTTTGTTTTTGCTTTGAAACGGCCCAAGAAGAACTCTGTGCAACTTAACCTCACCATCACCCATTTCGATGTGTCCTTTGTGAAATTTCCTCATTTTTTCCAAAACTTTTTCGGCACTTTCTTCGTTAGAAAAAGCTCCCACTTGAACAAACAGACCTTTTTTAGAATCGCCAATAACTATATTTTTTTTGGACGACTTTTCGCCCGATTTCGAAACTGATTTAGCATCTTCTTCGGGGCTAGAAAGGTCATATTCAATTGTTGGCTCAACTTGTTTTCCCGCGCCAATGGAAGGGTTTTGCTCTTGAATGATTGGTTTTTTAGGCGTTTGCTCTTGAGCTAGAACACCATAATCTGGAGTTGGCTGAACTTCCGGATTCTGAACAGAAGAATTTTGTTGGGGCGGTAAATTATTTTCAAAAACAGCAGTTTGTTCGCTCATCACTCCTTGAGAGGCGATCGCTTTTTTGTTAAGTTCGGGCATTTTGGTGACAACCGAGTGAGACTTGCCGTCGAGATCAACAATCCTGATTTTGGGTCTATCATCTTTTGATGCACATGATGTAAAAACCAAGGCAGCAATAATGATTGCAGCTTCACAAATCCGTTTTTGTAAAAAAATTTGAGGCATTTTTTTCACTTCAATAAATTGTTGATATGAGAAGATAAATTTTTATCCAAAACCTAATTTTACACCCGCAAAAGACAACAACTAAAATCTGCACTTTTTTACAACCCAAAATGCTAAATTAAATTTTATTAAACGTGATCAAGCCCTTAAAAAAAACAGAAATCTTTTTCTTTAGCTTTCTATCTTTGCCACTTTCTTTTGTAGGCATTCCAATCTATCTCAACATTAGCGATTTTTACGCCCAAAAATTTGGTTTAAGCCTTACTTTAATTGGGTTTTTGCTAATTTTTATCCGCGCAATAGACTCTGTTCAAGACCCAATCATTGGCTATTTTTCCGACCTTTTATCGCGGAAAAAAATTGATCGGAAAAAAATTATCATCACTTCTTCAACCCTTCTCTGCTTGGCATTTTATTTGGTTTTTAATCCGCCAATTAATCTTAGTCAAAATTTAGCAATTTTATGGTTCGCAACCACGCTAACATTAACCTACACCTGCTTTAATTTTGTGGTAATTAATTTTGAATCATTGGCAGCAATTTTCGCCAGAAATGATCAAGAGAGAATAGCCATAAATTCTTCCAAAGAACTTTTGGGATTAATTGGCATGATTTTAGCCTTCATATTGCCAGCAACTTTTGTAAGTTTGTTTTCTTTTGATTCAGAAAAAATTTATTTATTTTTAAGCATATCATTTGCCGCATTAACATTTTTGGCGGTATTAATTTTTGCCACAAAAACAACTTCTATAAATGCAAATTTTTCTAAAAACGAAACTTCTAAAATAAGTTTTTTCACCATTTTTAAAGACAAAAAATTCTTAATATGCTTAGGAATTTTTTTCATAAACTCTTTAGCTGTAAGCCTTCCAGCGGCAAATTTAAATTTTTATGTTCGCAACATTTTATTTGCCCAAGATAAAATTGGCTGGTTTTTATCAATTTATTTTATTTCGGCCTGCTTATTTATCCCTTTGTGGAAAAGCCTTTCTAGCCGCTTTGGAATGATTAAAATTTGGATCGCTTCAATTTTTGGATCAGTTTTAACTTTTTGTTTTGCCTATTTTTTAAATCAAGAAACCGCCAATTATTTTTACTTAGTTTGCTTTTTGTCGGGAACCTTTCTTGGCCCAGATTTAATTATGCCTCCAGCGATTTTAGCCAAAATCACATTTCATAAAAAAGAAATGGTTTCATCATATTTTTCGCTGTGGAATATGACGAATAAATTGGGTTTAATGGTTGCCGCCTCGAGTAGTTTAATTATGCTTGGTTTGGCGGGTTATCATCCAACAAACTCAGTTTCTAGTGGCGCAGAATTATTGCCGTTTTTTTACGCAGCTTTGCCATGTTTGTTAAAAATTTTGGTTATTACTCTTTTGTTAAAACAAAAAATCTTCGAAAAAAATTTATGAAACTTAAAACTATCTCAATTCTTATGTGCCTAAACTTCATACTCGGATGCTCATCTCTCGACACTAAAATTTACTCTGCCAACTCGCCAAAACTCGACATTCGTCAATATCTTAACGGACCTTTAGAAGCTCAAGGAATTTTACAAGATCGTAGCGGAAAAGTGATCAAAACTTTTACCGTAAAAATGGTTGGAAGTTGGGTTGGTCAAGAAGGAAAATTAGAAGAAGATTTTGTTTTTTCTGATGGCAAAAAAGATCGCAGAATTTGGAACATTAAAATGACTGACGACAATAACTTCACAGCCAAAGCTCATGACACTGTAGGTATTGCAAAAGGAGAACAATATGGCAACGCCATGAAAATGGATTATGTTTTAACCATTGATGTTGACGGAAAAAAATATGACATCCGCTTAATTGACTGGATTTATTTAGTTGATGAAAAAACCGCCATCAATGTTTCTAAAATGACAAAATTTGGTTTTCGCGTTGGCACTTTAACCATCTCTTTCAAAAAACTTTAGGTCGAATTTAAGAATGAAAGAGAAGTCTGAAGTTTCAATTTTTTGGTTTCGTCGAGATTTAAGACTTTTTGACAATGCGGCTTTGTGGATGTGTTTAAAAAGCGGCAAGCCAACTTTGCCAATTTTTATTTTTGATAAAAATATCTTAGATAATTTAACCAACAAAAAAGATCCGAGACTTCTCTTCATTCACCAAGAAGTGCTTAATTTAAAGGCTGAGTTAGAAAAATTAGGCTCTTCTTTGCTCATATTTTATAGCACTCCTAGAAAAGCTTTTGAAGAAATTCTTTTAAAATATCAGGTAAAAACTGTATTTACAAATCGCGATTACGAACCTTACGCCCAAAAACGCGACAAAGAAATTTTTGATTTTCTGCAAAAAAATAATGTCGAATTTAAAGGCGCAAAAGATCAGGTAATTTTTGAAAAATCTGAAATTATTAAAGACGATAAAAAGCCCTACACGGTTTTTACGCCTTACAGCAAGAAGTGGAAATCAAAACTCAATAACTTTTATTTAAAGTCTTATCCAAGCGAGAAATATCAGCAAAATTTTTTAAAATGCTTGCCATTTGCAGCACCAAAATTGCCAGAAATGGGTTTTGAAAATTTTGACTTCGCGCTTTTTCCAGATCGCGAAACTGATTTTAAAATAATTTCTGATTATGAAAAAAATCGCGATTTCCCCGCCATTAGAGGCACCAGCCGCTTAAGTTTGCACCTTCGATTTGGAACGGTGAGCATTCGCCAACTTTGCAGAATTGCAATTTTACAAAGCCAAAAATGGCTTGATGAGCTGATCTGGCGCGAGTTTTATCAAATGATTATTTATCATTTTCCACATTCAGCAGAAAAATCATTTAAGCCAAAATATGACAATATTAATTGGCAAAATGATGAAGAAAATTTTCAAAAATGGTGCGCCGGAAAAACTGGCTATCCAATTGTTGATGCTGGAATGAGAGAACTTAACGAAACTGGTTTTATGCATAATCGAGTGCGTATGATTGTTGCCAGCTTTTTAACAAAACATCTTTTGATTGATTGGCGCTTAGGCGAAAAATATTTTGCCGAAAAACTTCTCGATTACGATTTGGCAAGCAACGTTGGCGGTTGGCAATGGGTGGTTGGCAGCGGTTGCGACGCTGCACCTTATTTTAGAATTTTTAACCCCGACAGCCAAATGCAGAAATTTGATCCTGAAAAAAAATATATCAAAAAATGGATCCCCGAAATTGAAACCAGCAAATATCCCAAACCAATAATCGACCACAAATTCGCCAGAGCCAGATGCTTAGAAGTTTTTGGCGCGGCTTTGAGAGGCTAAAACCAAGAGATTTATTTTGTTGGTCGAGCTTGTCGAGACCCACGAGCTTTTATCAAAGGTCTCGACCAGCTCGACCAGCGAAACGGAGTTAATCGATTCCAACTAAACAATCTCAAATCGAATATACACAAAACATGAGAATAAAAACTCTGCACTTTATTTTTGGCGACCAGCTTTCGCATTCTCTTTCTACGCTTCGAGATTTTGATAAAAATGAAGATGTGGTTTTAATGTGCGAAGTTGCGCAAGAAACAACTTACGTTTGGCATCACGTTAAAAAACTCGCCTTCATTTTTTCAGCAATGCGCCATTTTGCAGAAGAGTTAAAAGAAAAAGGTTTCAAAGTTGAATATGTAAAACTTGATGACAAAACAAATTCTGGCTCTTTTGATTCAGAGCTTTTGCGGGCTGTTGAAAAATTTAAACCGCAAAATATTTCAATTGTTGAGCCTTCAGAATATCGCATTTTGCAAAAAATCATTCGCTGGCAAAAAGAACTTCCAACGCCAATTGTTGTTAAATTTGACGATCGTTTTTTATGTTCCATTGCCAATTTTAGCAAATGGGCGAAAGACAAAAAACAACTTCGCCTTGAGTTTTTTTATCGCGAGCTGAGAAAAGAACATAATATTTTGATTGAAAGCGGCGGCAAGCCAGTTGGAGGTTCTTGGAATTACGACAAAGAAAACCGCCAAGGTTATGATGAATCTCTTAAATCTCCCAAAAGAATCTCGCACAAAAAAGACCAAATAACTCTAGAAGTTATTGAGATGGTGAAAAAGAAATTTAGCCAAAATTTTGGTGATTTAGAGCCATTTCATTTTGCAGTTAATCGCGCGCAAGCAATTCTAGAACTTGAACATTTTATTAAAGAAATTCTGCCATTTTTTGGCGAACATCAAGACGCCATGGCAACAGGCGAAGCTTATCTTTATCACTCGTTGCTTTCTTGCTACATTAACATTGGTTTTTTGCTTCCGCTTGAAGTTTGTAAAATGGCTGAAGAAGCCTATCATCAAAAAACTGCGCCGTTAAATGCGGTTGAAGGTTTTATCAGGCAAATATTGGGCTGGCGAGAATATGTGCGCGGCATTTATTGGCTTTTCATGCCCAACTATTTGGAAAGCAATTTCTTCAACGCCAAAGAAAAATTGCCGCAATTTTTTTGGAACAAAAACACCCAAATGTTTTGTTTGAGCGAAGTGGTTAATCAAACCATAAAACACGCTTATTCTCACCATATTCAACGACTGATGATTACTGGAAATTTCGCGCTTCTAGCCGCAATTAACCCCAAAGAAACTCACGAATGGTATTTGGCAGTTTACGCCGACGCTTTTGAATCTTACGAACTTCCCAACACTTTAGGAATGGCACTTCACGCCGATGGCGGAGTTATGGCCAGCAAGCCTTATGCGGCAAGCGGAAAATATATCAATCGAATGAGCAATTTCTGCAAAAGTTGCAAGTTCGACCCAGAAATCACGGTCGGCGAAAAAGCCTGCCCTTTCAACTCGCTTTACTGGAATTTTATTCAAAAAAATGAAGCCAAATTAAAAAACAACCAACGCATGAAATTTGTTTACCCAACTTGGCGCAAAATGGACAAAGAAAAACAGCAAGAAATTTTAAAACAGGCGGAGTTTTATTTGGGAGAAATTGCGCGAGATGTTTTGTGAGGAATGTGGCTGGGATTTGTTTTTTGTTTTAAGAGAGGAAACAATCTGAGCACTTAATATAAATTTTTAAATAGATAAAATAAAATGACTGATTCAGAAAATAATGAGGTGCTGAGTTTCGATAATAATGAAGCTGCAAGATTTTTTTTAAAACAATCCAGTTATTGTGGCATAGACTTACCACCATATTTTGAATTTGAAAAACTAATTCAAGAAATATCCAAGAAAATTAATGGCAAAAATCTGTCAGATTTTTATTTCGTAGAAAAAATCAAGGACAAAAAAGGTGAAAAAACCACCCACTCCAAAAATCCAAGAAATTACGATAACAACAACTACATCCTTTTTAACAATAAAGATGGAAAGTTTGCTTGGCGCCCACTGCAATTAATTCATCCAGCTTTATATGTTGCCTTGGTTCATAAAATTACGGAAGAAGTTAATTGGAAATCAATTAAAACAAGATTCGAAGAATTTAGAAAAAATAAAAAGATAGAGTGTTTTAGTTTTCCGCTAGAATCCAGAGACCAGAATTCTGATAAAGCTTCATCAATAAAAAATTGGCTTACAAAAATAGAGCAACAATCAATTGATTTAGCCTTAGAATTTTCATCAGTTTTGCATACCGATATTAGTAATTGCTATGGATCAATTTATACTCATGCAATTGAATGGGCTCTGCATGGAAAAACAGAGTCCAAAGAAAAGCTAAAAAAATCCGCACAGAGCGATAAGGTTAAATTTTTAGGAGGCGAGATCGATTGTCTTATTCGAGATATGCAGTATGGGCAAACAAATGGTATTCCCCAGGGCAGTTCTTTAATGGATTTTATAGCTGAGATAGTTTTGGGATATGTTGATTTTGAGTTGGGTAAAAAATTGGAAGGCGTAAATTTTGATTACAAAATTATTAGATATCGAGATGACTACAGAATTTTTTCTGATAACCAACAAGATTTACAAATTATTGCCAAAAACTTAACAGAAGTTTTAGCTGATGTCGGGATGAAGCTTAATGAGCATAAAACTATAATTTCTAGCGATATAATAAAAGACTCGCTAAAGCCCGATAAACTTCACTTTATTAGTAGTAAAAATTTTAACAAGAACCTGCGAGAACATTTGCTAATAATTTACAAATTATCGCTTGATCATCCAAATTCCGGCTCTTTAAAGAAAGCTCTAAAAAAGTTTTATGATCGAATTTCCCTTTCACAAAACCTCTTTGCTGAAAATATAACTAATTTAATTAGCGTTATTGTTGAAATTTCTTATCGTAACCCAACAACTTATGCCATTTGTTTTGCAGTTTTAAGTTACCTACTACCTTTATCAGAAAGTGAAAATAACAGAATTTTAGAAAAAATATTTAAGAAATTTAAAAAAATTGCCAATGCTGGGTATGCTGAAATCTGGCTACAAAGAGTTACTTTAAAAACAGACCCTAACCGACAATATAATGAGAAGTTATGTCAAAAAGTCGTTGACAAGAAAATAAAAATTTGGGAATGCGATTGGTTAAATGATAATTTAAAGAAAATGATTGAAGGAGCTGATATTGTAAACAAAGAAGAAATTAAAGAAATGGATCGCACTATACAAAAAGAGGAAGTTGAGCTCTTTCTATCAAGGATTCATTCGCAATAAAAGAACAAATATAAATCAATAAATCATCCAAAACCATGACCAAAATCACTAAAAAGAACCTAGATCAAGCCACTTCTCAATCTTTAATTTACCAAGCCAAAGATGGTGAAATTGAGCTTAGAATTGATAATAAAAAAGAAACCATTCTTGCTAATTTGAGCCAGATTGCCGAGTTGTTTGGGGTTCAAAAGCCAGCGATTTCTAAGCATTTGAATAATATTTTTAAGGAAAAAGAGCTTCAGAAGAATGCAACTGTTTCCATTTTGGAAACGGTTCAAATTGAGGGAAAAAGAAGAGTTGAGCGCGACATAGAATTCTACAACCTAGACGCAATCATTGCTGTTGGCTATCGCGTTAATTCAAAGCAGGCAACAAATTTCAGAATTTGGGCAACTAAGGTTTTAAAAAGTTATTTGATTGATGGTTACGCAATTAACAAAAAAATCATCGCCCAAAATCACCAAAAATTTCTCAAGGCGATTGAAGATGTTAAAATTCTTACTCGAAACAGTGAAAACCTAAAAACGGGCGATGTTTTAGATTTGATCAAAACATTTTCTTACACTTGGTTTTCGCTTGATAGTTTTGACAAAGGCAGCTTTCCCGCAACTGGAACTAAAAAATCAATCAATGTTACCGCCAAAGAATTGGCGCAAGATATTGCCAAACTTAAAGCCGAATTAATTTCTAAAAAAGAAGCGACTGCAATTTTTGCCAGCGAAAAAAACCAAAGATCTTTGGAAGGAATTTTGGGCAATGTTTTTCAAAGTGCGTTTGGATCTGATGTTTACTCAAGCCTAGAAGAAAAAGCAGCGCATTTGCTTTATTTTATTGTTAAAAATCATCCTTTTAACGACGGCAATAAAAGATCGGGAGCATTTGCCTTTATTTGGTTTTTGCAAAAAGCAAAGTTTGAATTTCAAAGCAAAATTAGCCCGCAAACTTTGGCGACTTTAACAATTTTAATTGCCGAAAGTAATCCAAAAGAAAAAGACAAAATGATTGGTTTGGTTTTGATGTTTTTAAGAAGTGAAGAAAAACCAAGTTTAAAATTATCTCAAAATAAAAATTTATGAAAAAATATTTAATCACCGGCGGCACTGGCCTTATTGGTTTGAAGCTTGTTGAAAGGTTGGGAGAAAAAGAAAATCAAATTACGGTTCTGACAAGAAATAAAAATTTAAAATCAGATTCTTTGGTTAAATATATTAATGATTTAGATGAGCAGAATTTTGATTACGACATTGTCATAAATTTGCAGGGTGAGCCGATTTCTCAACGTTGGAGCGCGGCAAAAAAGGAAGAAATTTTTGCCAGCAGAGTTAACTTTACCAAAGAAATTGTTGATCGAATTAATGCCAGCAAATCTCCGCCTAAGCTTTTAATTAGCGGCTCTGCAATTGGTTATTACGGAACTTCGAAAAATGAAGTTTTTACTGAAAACAGCAAACCAACTGCACAAAATCTTTTTTCGCAAAATCTTTGCACAAACTGGGAAGACATCGCCACAAAAGCTAAAACTCGTGTAGTTTTGCTTAGAACTTCGGTGGTTATTGGCAAAGGTGGCGGAATTATCAAAAAAATGTTTCTGCCATTTAAATTGGGGCTTGGCGGAAAAATTGGCAATGGTGAACAATATTTAAGCTGGATTCACATTGACGACGCCGTTAACGCCATTTTGTTTTTAATTGAAAATCAAAAAATTGCCGGCGCGGTTAACCTTTCTTCGCCAAATTTTGTGACTAATTTTGAATTTTCAAAATCTTTTGCCAAAGCTTTAAACAGACCCTGCATTTTTACAATTCCAGCTTTGAGCATGAAGTTGGTTTACAAAGAAATGGCTGATGAGCTTTTGCTTGCAGGGCAAAAAGTTTATCCTGAAGTTTTACTTCAAGCCGGATTTAAATTTGCAAATGCTAATTTAGATGGGGCTTTGAAGCTGGAGTTGAGCTATACCAAAACATAAATATACACTCTCAAATTTATTATTTCTTCGTGGAGATTTTCTTTTAGATGTTTGATAAAACCTTTTAACGCGAATTCCGAATAAGGAATATTAAGAACCCGCTGGTTGAGCTTGTCGAAACCAAGGGAAGAGAGTTCCTGCTTCGCGATTTAGGCAAATAATCAATCTTAAAAATGTCTGCAAAAGTTAGAAAATCTTGTTGGATTATTGGAGCTAGCCAAGGCATTGGTGAGGCTTTAGCTCATGAAATTTATTTAGACGGGTTTGATTTAATTCTTTCAGCAAGAAATGTTGAAAAGCTTGAAAATATTAAAAGCGAAATCTTGCTTTATGGCAATTCCAACCCAGAGCTTGGTGAAATATTGGTTGGTGAAGTTGATGTTGCTGAGGTTGATTCTTTAGAAAAAACTCTGATTAAAACTTTAGAAAAATTTCAAGAAATTGATTTGGTAATTTTTTGCCCAGCTCTTTATGAGCCAATGTCGGCAATGAATTTCAACTTAGAATCTGCCAAAAAAATCGTCGAAATTAATTTGGTCGGTTGCTTAAATTTTTTGCATTTAATTGTTCCACAAATGACCAAGCAAAAACATGGTCAAATTGGCGTCATTGCTAGCGTTGCAGGTTACGCTGGCTTGCCACAATCTTTTGCTTACGGTGCTTCTAAAGCGGCTTTGATTAATCTTTGCGAAGGAATTTATCCCGAATTACAACGCGCCGGAATTGACATTTCGCTGATTAATCCCGGATTTGTAAAAACAAGACTTACCGATAAAAATAAATTCAAAATGCCTTTTTTAATTTCTTCTAAAGAGGCAGCAAAAGAAATTTTAAAAGGCTTAAAAGCTAAAAAATTTGAAATTCATTTTCCTAAAAAATTCACCATTTTTCTTAAAATTCTGCGCCTTTTGCCTTACAAAATTTTCTTCTTAATTACTAAAAAAGTTTCTTAAATAAAATGTCTCAAACCAACGAGAAGCCTTCAATTGCAATAATTGGCTCAGGAATTTCCGGGCTTTCTGCTGCTTATTTTTTGCAAGATAAATTTCAAATTAAGCTTTACGAAAAAAATAATTATTTAGGCGGACATGCCAACACGGTTGAAGTTGATTATGGCGCAAAAAAAATTGCCGTAGATACAGGATTTATTGTTTTTAATCACCAAACTTATCCCAATTTAAAAAAGTTTTTTGAGCTGCTCAAAGTAGATTGCCAAAAAAGCAATATGTCGTTTGCGGTCAAGATTGACAATGGTCGATTCGAATACGCCGGAACAAATTTAGCCACAGTTTTTGCCCAACTTAAAAATGCTTTTAATCCAAAATTTTGGGGAATGTTAAAAGATATTTTGCTTTTCAACAAAAAGGCTCAAGAGGTTTTAGAGCTCGAATTTGACCCGAATTACACCCTAAAAAACTTTCTCGATGATCTTGGAGTTGGCAATTATTTTCGTGAATTTTATTTGCTGCCAATGTCGGGGGCAATTTGGAGCTGCCCTTTAGAAACAATGCTTTCTTACCCTGCGCAAAGTTTTGTGCGCTTCTTTAAAAATCACGGTTTGCTGACAACATCTAACCAACCTCAGTGGTTTAGTGTTTGTGGCGGATCTGCGGAATATGTAAAAAAAATATCTCGAAAAATTGCCGATTCGGTAAGTCTTTTAGACGAAGTAATTGCTGTTGAAAGACAAGAAAATGGCAAAGTTTTGGTGCGCTCTAAAAAAGGCGAAGAACTATTTGATTACGCTCTTTTTGCCCTTCATGGCGATTGCGTTTTAAAGGTTTTAAAAAACCCAACCAAACAAGAATTAGAAACATTTTCTTGTTTTAAATATCAAAAAAACCTTGCCGTTCTTCATCGCGATTCTTCTTTGATGCCTAAAACTAAAAAGGCTTGGGCAAGTTGGGTTTATGAAAAAAACAGTCCAAAAGAATCTCAAAATAACAAAATTTCCGTCACTTATTGGATGAATAATTTGCAAAATATTAGCGGCGAATTTCCTCTTTTTGTCACGCTTAATCCCGCTTCTAAAATTGCGGAAGATAAAATTTTTGGCCAATTTGAATATGAACATCCAGTTTTTGACTCTTTGGCAATTGAGGCTCAAGAAAAAATTTCTGCTCTGCAAGGTCAAAATAAAATCTATTTTTGCGGAGCTTATCAGAAATATGGTTTTCACGAAGATGGGATTTCTTCAGCTTTGGCGGCAATAAATAAACTTAATGTTTTTGCGCCATGGCAAAATTAGAAGATGTTTTTTTGTGCAAGGCTGATGTTTTTCACACCCGCTTCAAACCAAAGCGCAACCACTTTTTTTATCGAGTTTTTTATCTTTGTTTTGAAATTGCAAAAACCAACAAAATTGCTTCAAAATTTCTTTCTCTAAATCGCTTTAATATTTTTAGTTTCTACGCTAAAGATCACGGAAACCGCGATGGATCAAGCCTTGAAATTTGGGTTAGAAATATTTTAGCCACAAAAAATCTTGAACAAAAAACCGCCAAAATTTTTCTGCTTACTTATCCAAGAGTTTTGGGATATGTTTTTAACCCTGTTAGCTTCTGGTTTTGCCTTGATAAGCAGGAAAATTTAATCGCAGTTTTGTCGGAAGTGAATAACACTTTTGGCGAGAATCACAATTACCTAATTTTTAACCAAGACCATTCTCCAATTCTTGAAAATCAATGGTTTGAAGCCGAAAAACAATTTCACGTTTCGCCATTTTTTGAAGTAAAAGGCGGCTACAAATTTCGCTTTATTTTTAACGAAAATAAAATTGCTGCTTGGATTGATTATTTTGCCGATTCTAGAGAAAAAAGCCTTACCACCGCAGTTATTTGCAGCAAAAAACCTCTCGGCGATTTCGCACTTTTAAAACAATTTCTTTTGATTCCGCTAATGACCTTTAAGGTGATTTTTCTTATTCATTGGCAGGCTTTAAAACTGATTATTTTAAAAAATAAATACATTCCAAAACCCCAAAAACAAAAATTTAATCTGACGACCAATAATGAAAAATCATGAATTAATTTGGCTAGCTCTTGCCAATGCTGAATTTGGATCATTAACCGTGTTGCTGCCCGACGGCTCTAAAAAAGAATTTATTGGCAAAAATTCTGGCCCAATTGCCGACATTAAAATTATTGATGATTCTCTAATCGATTTAATAGTTTCTGGCGGCGACGTCGCCTTCGGCGAATCTTACATGCAAGGTTTGTGGAGCAGTTCAGATTTAGCAAAATTATTAACTTTTTTAACTCTTAATTCTCAGGCTCTTGAAGAGTTTTTTCACGCTCGAAAACTGAAAGCCTTCATGCTTTTTTTAAAAAGTTTTTTTGTAAAAAATACAAAGCGCGGAAGCAAAAAAAACATCGCCGCACATTACGACCTAGGAAACGATTTTTACTCGCTTTGGCTTGATGAAACCATGACCTATTCTAGCGCAATTTTTTCTAACCCAAACGCCTCTTTGGCAGAAGCACAAAGGGAAAAATATCGTCAAATTTTATCCAATTTAAATGCTGGCAATGTTTTAGAAATTGGTTGCGGCTGGGGCGGATTTGCTCAAGAAGCGGCAGAAGATCGCCGCAAAGTGACCTGCCTTACAATTTCACCAAAACAACGTGAATTTGCTAAAAAAAGAATTGCCAATTGTGGACTGGAAAACTTGGTTGAAATTAAGCTGCAAGATTATCGCGAAGAAAAAGCAACTTATGACAACGTGGTTTCAATTGAGATGTTTGAAGCGGTCGGGAAGGAATATTGGGGCAAATATTTTCAAAAATTAAACGAAGTTTTGAAAAGCAAAGGCAAAGCCGTTTTGCAAATTATCACAATTGATGAATTGGTTTTCAAAGATTACAAAAATCGCGTCGATTTTATTCAAAAACATATTTTTCCCGGTGGAGTTTTGCCTTCAAAAACAGCAATTCGGGAATTGGCAAAAAAATACGGATTTGAAGTGAAAAGCGAATTAGAATTTGGGCTAGACTACGCCAAAACTCTTGAGATTTGGCTAAGTAATTTTGACGAGAAATGCGAAGAAATAAAAAAGATGGGCTTTTCTCAAGAATTCATTCGCAAATGGCGTTTTTACCTTTGTTACTGCATTGCTGGCTTTTTATCAAAAAGAACTGACGTTATACAATTTGAACTAACAAAATTATGATGAAATCGGCGGTTATTTTTTTGCTTTTTATCTGCGCATTTTTGAATTCAGCATTTGCAAAAAATAATTTGAATCAGCCATCAAAAGCTTTGGAACAAAATTTTTCACAGCAATTTTTAATCGGATCTTCTGACCTAAAATTTTTAGGATTTGAAGTTTACCAAATTTCACTTTGGTCGGAAAAACCAGATTTTTCCTACGAGAAAAAATTTGCGATTCAAATTTGCTACAACATGTCTTTTTCAAAAGAAGACTTGGTGCAAAGATCAATTGAGGAAATTAAGAGACTTCATCATTTGGCGGATTCTGAAGAAAGCCTTTACCGCGCCGAACTAAATAAATCGCTTAGATCAGTTAAAAAAGGCGACATAAAAAATGCAGTTTTCACACCCGCAAAAGGAGTAGAAATATTTTTAAATAATATTTCGATTGGCAAAATAAACGACAAAAAACTCGCCCGACTTTTCATCGACATTTGGCTTGATGAAAAAGGCTCTTACCCCGAAGTGACAAGGAAAATTCTTGGAAAGGTTTAGTCTTTTTTCTCCTCGTCATCATCAAACAAAATTCTATTCGCCGCACCCTGCAAGTCTTCATATTGCTTGCTTTTAAGGCTCCACAAAAAACAGCCAAGACCCAACAAACCTAAAGATAAAGTGATTGGAATTAGAAAAATTAGAACTGTCATTTTTTGATTTTTAAAATGGATTACGAAGCCTTATTCATTCGAAACGAATTAAACAAAACAAGCAGCGATGACGTTGACATTGCAATCGCTGCAAACAAAGGCACAACGTGACCTGCCATGGCGTAAGGCACGGCAAATAAATTGTAAATTAACGCCAGCATTAAGTTCTGCTTCATTAGTGAAATTGCTTTTGCGGATGATTTTACCAGCTCAATTATTGGCATTAATTTTTCACCACAAATCACCACGTCGGCAATGTTTTGCGAAATATCTGCGGCTTTAGAAAATGACATTGAAACATGAGACAAAGCCAAAGCTGGCGCGTCATTTAAACCATCTCCAACCATTAAGAATTTTTTATTTTCTGCTTTTAATTTTTCCAAAAATCCAACTTTTTCAATTGGATTTTTTTCAAAATAAAATTCTGAAATCTGCAATTTTTCAGCAACATTTCTCACCTGATTTTCTGCGTCACCCGAAAGCAAAACTATTCTTTTTCCCATTTGTTTTAGCTTTAAAACCACGTCTTGCGCGTCTTCTTTAATTGAATCTTCAAACAAAAACACCAATTCATTTTCACCAAATTTTGCAAAACATGTTAGAAGTTTTTGGTCGCAATTGAAGATATTTTTAATTTCGCAAAAACTTTTTCTACCCAATTTTAAAGAGCCCGAACTCAAGCCAAAACCTTGATTTTCCTCAACCAAAAGATTTTCAAGCTCGCCAGAAAATTCACGCGAAATTGCTTTAGAAATTGGGTGTCGACTTTTACAAGCAAGCGATGCCGCGAGTTTTAAAAAATTATTTTTCTCAAACTCATCAAGAGTTTTTGCGCTGCCATTTTGCAACAATAAAAT